>DJPP01000093.1:2780-3487 GCA_002438575.1 Oscillospiraceae bacterium UBA6409
GCCTCGCCGTTGCCGGTGCGGGCGGACATATACACACGGTCCTGGCTGAACAGGCAGCGTACCGGGCTTTTCAGCTTCTCGCTGATGACCACGCTGACGCGGTCCAGGCTTTCGATCATCGTCTTGTTGTCCACTTCGATGCAGATGGGGTTGGTGGTGGGTATGGCATTCTTGTAATCAAGGAATTCACCCTCCAGCCGGCGGCAGATCAGCTGGGTAGCCCCGGCCTCGAACATCAGATGGCGCTTGCCCTGGGTCACCGTCACCATGTCGTCGGTGTCGGCGCATATTTTCTCTACCTCATTCAGGGCGGCGCCGGGGGCCACGAACTTAAAGGCCCCTCCGTCGATGTGCTCCAGCGGCTCACGGCGCAGTGCCAGACGGAAGCCATCCACCGCCACCATGGTCAGCCCCTTGTCATTGATCTCAAACAGGGCGCCGGTGTGGATGGGCCGGGCTTCGTTGACGGACACAGCAAAGCTGGTCTGGTTGATCATGGCCTTCAGCGTCCGCTGCTCCAGTGTGACGGAGAACTGATCGTCTACCTCCGGCAGCTCCGGGTAGTCGTCGGCACTGAGGCCGGGGAGCTCAAAGCTGGCGTCACCGCAGTTCAGCTTCACGTTGAACTTGTCGTCTGCCTCAAAGGTCACCATATCGTCCGGCAGACGGCGGATCATCTCGCCGAACAGTCTGGCGTTCAGCACGAT
>DJPP01000072.1:0-869 GCA_002438575.1 Oscillospiraceae bacterium UBA6409
GCTCTGGCACTGTGCACCACCGCGTTCGCTGCGATCACCACTCCCGGCAACATGGAACTCGTAAACACAAACGCTGATGCAGTATCCTATATCGAAAGCAGTACTGCAGGCTATTGGATGAAGGCTTCTGCTGACAAGTGGAACAACACCGGTAAGACCATCGTAAAGGTTGCTGGTCATAATACTGGCGATTACTATTGGTCTGCTATCGATGCAAACAACTCCGAACTGGACATTTACTATGTTTGGAACAAGGACACCAAGAAGTTTGACCAGATTACCGTTGCCGAGAAAGAAGTCATCGCTTCTGGTTACGCCAAAGAGAACCTCATTGTCAGCGAAATCGTTTCCGCTGCTACCTGCTCCGACAATGGCTATAAGGTCACTGTTTACACCAACCTTGCCGAAACCGCTACCTATGTAAAGGCCGAGGACGTTAAGGCATACAATGACAAGCAGACTGTTGAAGCTAACAAGATCACTGTTCCCAATACTGTTCACTACTTCGGCGCTACCTCTACTGTTGCTGTTGGCTACTACAGCACTGATGATTTGGGCAGTACCCATATCCTGAACAAGGGTCACATTCTGGTCAAGGATGGCACCACCTATGGCACTTCTAAGCTGGACGTCTACAAGTGCGCCCTTTGCGGTTCTCGTTTTGTTACCGTTCGCAATGCTGAAACTGGCGCTTTGAAGAACGAGTACTACGATTACAAAAACGCCGCCGAGGTTGCTTCCTATGCCAACGCTAACGGCATTGTCAGCAGCAAGCTGTTGAAGAATGCTGCCACCCTGTACACTGTTGAGGCTGGTACTGCTACCACCACTCCCAGCACTGGTAACACCACTTCCCCCAAGACCTTTGA
>DJPP01000072.1:896-12890 GCA_002438575.1 Oscillospiraceae bacterium UBA6409
ATCGCTATGTACGTCGGTATGGCGCTGACCTCCGTCGCCGGCTCCGCCGTCGTCATCGGCAAGAAGAAGGAGTTCTAATTTAGGCCCTTCCGTGCTTGAATAAAAAAGACCGCCGCAAGGCGGTCTTTTTTTACACCTCATCCGTCACGGCTTCGCCGCGCCACCTTCCCCTCGAGGGGAAGGCTTTTTGTGTCCACCTAAAAACTTTTGCGAAAAAAGAGGATTTGAGGAAGTTTTTTGGTATAGTATATTGTCAGATTTATTTTGCGCCGAGGTTCGGCGGGGGAAAGGAGGGCTTTTCGTGCATTTCAGCGACCAGTTTCTGGACGAAGTGGTGGCGCGGAACGACATCGCGGATGTGGTATCCGGCTATGTGACGCTGACGCGCAAGGGCGGCAACCTGTTCGGTCTGTGCCCCTTTCACAACGAAAAAACGCCCTCGTTCTCCGTGGCTCCGGACAAACAGATCTATCACTGCTTCGGCTGCAAAAAGGGCGGCGGCGTCATCAATTTTATTATGGAGATCGAGGGCCTGTCGTTCCCGGAGGCGGTGGAGTTCCTGGCCAAGCGGGCCAACATCCCGCTGCCGGCGGAGGACGAGGCCCGCAGCAATGCCGACCGGCTGCGGCGGCGGGTGCTGGAGCTGAACCGCGCGGCGGCGCGGTGGTACTACGACCAGCTGCAGCTTCCCCAGGGGGCGGCGGTGCAGGCGTATCTGGACAAGCGGCAGATACGGCGCGGCATCGCGGTGCGCTTCGGCATGGGCGCGTCGCTGGACCAGTGGGACGCGCTGCTCCGCGCCATGACGGATAAGGGCTTCACCAAGCAGGAGCTGCTGGCCTCCGGGCTGGTGGTCAACGGGAAAAACGGCGGGCTGTACGATAAGTTCCGCAACCGGCTGATGCTGCCGGTCATCGACGTGCGGGGCGACGTGGTGGGCTTTGGCAGCCGCGTGATCGACAAGTCGGAGCCGAAATACATGAACACCACCGAAACGGTGGCGTACAGCAAGCGCCGGGTGCTCTACGGCCTGAACCTGGCCAAAAAGACCAAGCGGCCCAACATGATCCTGTGCGAGGGCAACCTGGACGTGGTGACGCTGCATCAGGCGGGGTTCGACAACGCGGTGGCCTGCATGGGCACGGCGCTGACCCAGGAGCAGATACGCCTGCTGAGCCGCTTCACCAAAGAGCTGGTGCTGTGCTACGACAACGATGGCGCGGGCCAGATGGCCACGGACCGGGCGCTGGAGCTGCTGCAGAACAGCGAATTCACCGTGAAGGTCCTGCGTCTGCCGCAGCGGCTGGTGGACGGACATTATGTAAAGCAGGATGCCGATGACTTTATCAAGTATCAGGGCAGGGACGCCTTTGAGCAGCTGCTTTCCGGCAGCGCAAACGGCATAGAATTCACGATGTCTGAGATCGCGGCCAAGTATGACCTGAAGGACGACAAGGGTCGCATCGCGTATGCGGGGGAGATCGCAGAAACATTATGTAAACTAAATGATCCCGTGGAACGGGAGGTCTATACCACCCGGGCCGCCGAGGCGGCGTCCCTGCCGGCGGAGGCCATGCGGATGGAGGTCCAGCGGGCCGCCAAGCGGGTACAGGCCAAGGCGAGGAAGGCGCAGGAGCGTCAGGAGATGAACCCGGTGTCGGCCCTGCAGCCCGCGGACCGCAGCATCCGCTATCAGAATGTACGCAGCGCGCTGGCGGAGGAGGGCGTGATCCGCCTGCTGATGCAGGACGAGAGCCTGTTTCCGCCGGAAATGCCGGTGCGGCCGGAGGAATTCTCTTCGCCGCTGCTGGGCCGCATTTACGGCGAGCTGTGGCAGCGGCGGGGGCACGCGAGCATGGCGGCGCTGGCCGCGGTGCTGACGCCGGAGGAGATGAACCACCTGACGGCGCTGCTGCAAAAACCGGAATCCGCCGCCAACGCGCCGCAGGCGCTGGCGGATTACATACGCATCATTCGGGAGGAGTACACCAAGCGCACCGGCGGCATCGATCCGCTGGCGGCGGCGATGGAGACGTATAAAGACAAAAAAGGTTACGGAGGAAAGCGAACATGACCGAAGAAAAGTACACCGCGGAGCAGCTGGAGCAGATGGCGGACCAGCTTTTGCAGGAGAACGCGCCGGCGCAGGATAAGCCCGCCAAGGGCGGCCTGGACGAGAAGACCATCGCGTCCCTGCCGGCGGCCGCGCTGCTGAACAGCAACGAGAAGCTGCGGGACCTGTTCACCAAGGGCAAGAAGAAGGGCAAGCTGGATGCCGGTGAGCTGTCCGACGTGCTGGACGAGCTGGATCTGGAGAGCGAGCAGATGGACTCCATCTACGACTCCCTGGAGCAGCTGGGCATCGAGGTGGGCAGCGAGGATTTCCTGGCCGACCTGCCCGATGAGGACGGCGAGCCCGCCATGGAGGAGATCGCCGAGATCGAGGAGGAGGAGCTGGTCGACCCCAACACGCTGGTGGACAGCTTCAACATCGACGATCCCGTGCGTATGTACCTGAAGGAGATCGGCAAGGTGCCCCTGCTGACCGCCGATCAGGAGGTGGAGCTGGCCACCGTCATGTCCGTCGGCCGCGAGGCCGAGGCGCGTGTGGCCCAGGCCGAGGCTGACGGCGAGACCATCCCCGAGGAGGAGATGGCCGGGCTGAAAAAGCAGATCAAGGCCGGCGAGAAGGCCAAGCAGCAGCTGGCCGAGGCCAATCTGCGCCTGGTGGTGTCCATCGCCAAGCGCTATGTGGGCCGTGGTATGCTGTTCCTGGACCTGATCCAGGAGGGCAACCTGGGCCTGATCAAGGCGGTGGAGAAGTTCGACTACACCAAGGGCTACAAGTTCTCCACCTACGCCACCTGGTGGATCCGTCAGGCCATCACCCGCGCCATCGCCGACCAGGCGCGTACTATCCGCATTCCCGTCCACATGGTGGAGACGATCAACAAGGTCATTCGTGTGTCCCGCCAGCTGCTGCAGGAGCTGGGCCACGACCCCAGCCCCGAGGAGATCAGCGCCGAGATGAATATGCCCGTGGACAAGGTCCGCGAGATATTGAAGATCGCCCAGGAGCCTGTGTCGCTGGAGACGCCCATCGGCGAGGAGGAGGACAGCCATCTGGGCGACTTCATCCCCGACGAGGCCGCGTCCGAACCCAGCGAGGCCGCCAGCTTCACGCTGCTGAAAGAGCAGCTGGTGGACGTGCTGGGCACCCTGACGCCCCGGGAGGAGAAGGTGCTGAAGCTGCGCTTCGGCATCGAGGACGGCCGTACCCGCACGCTGGAAGAGGTAGGCAAGGAGTTCAACGTCACCCGCGAGCGTATCCGCCAGATCGAGGCCAAGGCCCTGCGTAAGCTGCGCCACCCCTCCCGCAGCAAGAAGCTCAAGGACTTCCTGAACTGACCGGGCCATGAAACGGGTGCTTTTGGCGTTTTTAGCGGCGCTGCTGCTGGCGCCGTCTCTATCCTGGGGCGATGACAGCCGGCGCTATGAATTCCGCCTTACCGCCAACGGAGAGGAGACGCATTATGCCGCCGCCGGCGATACCGTAACGGTATCGCTTACCCTGTGCCGGACCACCGGCACAGGGCCGATGTTCGCCATGCAGGACGAGATATGCTTCGATCCGGCCTTCTTCGCCTACCAGCCTGATGGTACACTGCTCCGCGAGGGCGTCGAGACGGCGCTGGTCACGCTGCGTGACGGCCGCCAGGCGCTCTACATGAATTACGTAGACTATGGCGGCGGCGCGGACTGGGCGGACGAGACGGTCGTCGGCTCCTTTCAGCTGAAGGTCCTGGCCGACGGCGGTGCGTCCACCATAACCAGCAGCCACTACCTGGTGTCCGCCGAGGACGGCATGGACCGCTATGCCGCCGCTGCCCGGGACGTCACGGTGGTGGTGTCAGAGCAGTGCCGCGTGACCTTCCGAAGCAACGGCGGCAGCGACGTGGCGCCGGTGGAGGTGCCCCGCGGAACGCCCCTGGCGCCGCCGCAGGCGCCCACCCGCGCGGGCTATCGCTTTACCGGCTGGTGCAGCGACTACGACCTGACCAGCCTCTGGGATTTCAATGCGCCGGTCACGGCGGACATGACGCTGTATGCCGCCTGGCAGCCCCTGCCGGCCTCCGCGCCCTCCGCCGGCCCGTGGCTTATCGCCGGTGCGTCCGTTTTGGCGCTGGCCGCCGCTTTGGTCCTCCGCCGCCGCAGATAGATCACAAACAGGCAAAACAAAACCGCCCGCCCGGGCGGTTTTATTTTGCCCTGCGCGGGTCAAAGCCGTTCACCGGAAGCGCGCCGGGGCGTGCTTCCGGCAAAACAAGCGAAAAATTCGGCGTTTCAGGGGAAAGCCGTTGCAATACGGTGTTAAGATGCTATAATGAAGCTGGTATGACAGGAACGGAGGTCTCAGCTATGATCGAGAAGGAAGCCTTTATTGCGGCGCTGCTGCCGATCTGCGACACCGTATGTGAATATGACCGGATCCGGGGAAAGCTGCGGGTCCGGAAGACCGGTCTGGCCAGTGCGCTGGAGGACAAGTGGTACACCGTAGAGGAGCTGCGGGACATCTTTCGGGAGAACGGCGGTGTGTCGGCGGAGAAGAGCGTGTGGATGCGCTACCTCAGCAGCGACAACCTGCGGAGCTTTTTCTACGACAAGGAGCGAAACGAAAGCTTCCGCCTGCGGTTCCGGCAGGGCGGCGTGGGTTACCGGCAGTACGATATACGTATTGACCGGATCAACGACAATGTGCTGGTCATCTCCGGGCGGGACACCCAGGAGCAAGAGATAGACGCGCTGACCGGCGCGCTGAGCCGCAACCATTACCAGCGGGATATGAGCAGCGAGATATACCGCGGCGGCGTGGCCCTGATCGACATGGATGACCTGAAACTGTACAACGATATGTACGGCCATCAGGTGGGCGACAACGCGCTGCGGGCGCTGGCGGATACCATCCGCGAGGTCGTGGGCCACAGCGGCTCACTGGTGCGCTATGGCGGCGACGAGTTTTTGCTGCTGCTGCCGGGTGTGAAGCAGGCGGCCTTCACCACCGTGTTGGGAGATATTCAGCGGCGGCTGCGGGCGGTGAGCATACCGGGCTGCGAGGGCGGCCAGCATACCACCATCAGCGTGGGCTGCGTCATGGCGCAGCAGGAGACGATCGCCCAGGCGGTGCAGCGGGCGGACCGGCTGATGTACCGGGCCAAGCGGAGAAAGGACACCGTGGTCACCGAGGATACCCCCACGGAAGGGGAGGAGGAGATCAAGCCGCGCCTTCTTGTGGTGGACGACGCGGCCATGAACCGTGCGATGCTGCGGGAGATGCTGGCGGAGGATTTCAACGTGCTGGAGGCGGAGGACGGCCGGGAGTGCATGGCGCTGTTGGAGACCTATGGCACGGATATCTCGCTGGTGCTGCTGGACATGATCATGCCGGTGATGGACGGCCTGCAGGTGCTGGAGGAGATGAATAAGCGGGGGTTTATCGAGGATATCCCGGTCATCATCATCACGGCAGACGGCTCGGAGGAGAAAGTGCGTCAGGCCTACGACATGGGCGTGGCGGACTATATTGAACGGCCCTTTGATGTGCGTATCGTGCGGCAGCGGGTGATGAATACCGTAAAGCTGTACGCGCGGCAGCGGCGGCTGGCGGTGGTGATGACGCAGCAGCTGCGGCGGCAGGAGCGCACGATGGGCATCGTGGCGGATATCCTGTCGCGGGTGATGGGCTACCGCAACGGCGAGGGCGCGGACCATGGGCGGCACGTGGAGCAGATCACGCAGCGGCTGCTGGAGAGAATGCTGGAACGCACGGATAAGTACGGACTGACCCTGCAGGACTGCCGGCGGGCCGCCGCGGCGGCTATGTTCCACGATATCGGAAAGATGGGTGTGCCGGATGCCCTGCTGCGAAAGCCCGGTCCTCTGACGCCGGAGGAGTTCGACGAGATCAAGAAGCATACCCTGATCGGCGAGGAGCTGATGCGGGGCATGAAGGAATTTGAGAGCGAACCGTTGGTAGAGACTGCGGCGGAGATATGCCGCTGGCACCACGAACGGGTGGACGGCCGGGGCTATCCCGACGGGCTGAAGGGCGACGAGATACCGATGACCGTGCAGGCGGTGAGCCTGGCGGACGCCTATGACGCGCTGGTGAGCCAGCGGGCGTACAAGCCGGCGTATACCCATGCGGAGGCGCTGGCCATGATACGGCGGGGCGAGTGCGGCGCGTTCGATCCGCTGCTGGTGGACTGCCTGGAGGACATACAGGGTGCGCTGTGCCGTGAGGTATACGGCCTGAGAGGTAAGGAATGAACAGGACAAAAAGGTTGCTGGCGCTGCTGGCAGCGCTGTGTTGTGCGGTACTGTGCGGCTGTGGGCAGCAGGAGACGGAAACGGAGGGACTGCCGGTGCTGGTCATTGGCAGCGACAATTATGAGCCGTATTTCTATTTGGATGAGGACGGCACCTTTGCGGGCATCGATGTGGAGATCGCCGCGGCGGCCTGCGAGCGCTTGGGGTGGACGCCGGACTTCCGGCAGATCTCCTGGCAGGAGAAGGACCAGCTGCTTGCGGACGGAGAGGTGGACTGCCTGTGGGGCAGCTTCTCCATGACCGGGCGGGAGGATCGCTACAACTGGGCGGGACCGTATATGTACAGCCGGCAGGTGGTCGTCGTGCGGAGTGACAGTGCAATCAATAGACTGGCCGACCTGAATGATACGCGTATTGCCGTGCAGATCGCCTCCAAGCCGGAGGAGCTGCTGCTGACCCATCAGGTGCCTGGCGTAGAGCAGGTGAAAAACGTGTACAGCTTTGTCAGCGTGAACGATGTGTTCGCCGCGCTGGATAAGGGCTACGTGGATGCCTGCGCCGGTCACGAGACGGCGTACCGCAGCTTTATGACCAGGCGTACTGGGCAGTATCGTGTGCTGGACCAGGAGCTGCTGCGGGTGAGCCTGGGCGTGGCCTTTTATCAGGAGGATACCACCGGCCGCGCCGAGGCATTGAGCGATGTGCTGCGGGAGCTGAAGGAGGACGGCACCGTTGCCGGGATACTGGAACGGTACGGCGTGGACGCGCAGGCGGCGCTGGCGGAGTGACGGCAATGAGAAAAAAGAGACTATCCAACAAGACCATCTATATCGGCATAGCCGTCGTCGGACTGCTGGCGTTGCTGGGGGCGGCGCTGATCGGAGGGCACAGTGCCGTACATAACGCGCAGCGCACGGCGGAGCGCACGCTGCAATACCTGCGGGACCAGTGCATCAGCTACCGGGATATCATCGCCGCGGACCGGGTGAAGAGCCTGGTGCGGCTGACGGAGCAGGCGCAGGAGCTGACGGAGCGCGATAGACTGAAGGGGCAGGAGCGCAGCAACGAGTCGCTGGGCGAGTATGCACAGCAGCAGCGCATGAGCTGTGTGCTGGTGCTGAACGACGCGCTGGAGCCGGTGTATTCCTACGGCGTGGACGTGGACTGGAGCGACCTGTACACCAGCGAGTCGGTCAGCAACGTCATGCAGTATCCGGAGAAGATATTTGCCCGGCGCTTGACGCGGGACGGCGTGGTGTACGATGTGGCCGCCGCTGCGCGGACGGCGGAACCGGGCATGGTGTTCTGCGTGCGGCGGCAGAGCGATGAGGTCATCGCGTCCTACCACGCATCCATCGAGAGCCTGCTGGCGGGGTATGAGACGCTGCTCAACGGGACGATCTATACCTATATCACCGATGGAGAGAAGGTCATCGGCAGCAGTGACGACGGCCAGTGGAACCTGCCGGCGGACAGTGTGCCGCTGATCACGGCGCTGGAGCAGGCGGATAACGGCAGCCGCTTGACGAAGATAGACTGCGGCGGTACGTTTTTCGGTATGCGTGGGATGTACCAGCAGTACAGCCTGTATGTGTTCCTGCCGTCGGATTATGTGTTCGCGCAGGCGCGGAATATGGTGGTATCCGCCTTCGGCGTGTACGCGCTGGCGGTGTTGGCGGTGGTACTGCTGCTGGTCAGGCTCGGCCAGGACCGCAAACGGCGGGAGCTGGCGTACCAGAGACAGCTGGAAAAAGAGGTGCAGCGTGCCACAGAGGCGGATCAGGCCAAGACGCACTTCCTTCGCAGCATGAGCCATGACATACGCACACCCATCAACATCATCATGGGTATGCTGGAGATCATCCGGCGGAACCCGGAGGATGTGACGCTGGTGCAGTCCTGTCGGGAGAAGGCGGAGACCGCGGCGCGCTATCTGCTGGCGCTGGTAAACGACGTGCTGACGCTGAATCGCCCGAAGCAGGAGGTGCGGGGAAGGACGCCGTACTGCCTGACAAAAGAGCTGCACGAGCTGCTGGATATTTCGCGCGCCCAGGCGGAGAGTGCGGGCATTGCGCTGACGGTGACGGACCTGACGCTGGAGCATGAACGATTCACAGGCGACCCGCTGTATCTGCGGCAGATCTGCCAGAATATCATCGGCAATGCCATTAAGTACAATCACCCCGGCGGATGGGTACGCTGCGGCTTCCGTGAATTCCGCGGGGAGGACGGCGTATGCCGTCTGGAATTTGTATGCGAGGACAACGGCGTGGGCATGAGCGAGGCGTTCCAGCGCCATATGTTCGAGGCGTTTGCCCAGGAAAACAGCGATAAGGGCAGCCTTTCCGGCGGCGTGGGACTGGGCCTGGCCGTGGTAAAGAAGCTGGTGGACGAGAGAGACGGCACCATTCGGGTGGACAGTGCGCCCGGACAGGGAACGCGCTTCTGCGTGGTGCTGCCCATGATACCCAGTGAGGCCGAACCGGCCGCTGCGCTTCCCGACGCGGCGGCCTCCATCGCCGGACGGCGCTTGCTGGTGGCGGAGGACAACGAGCTGAACCGGGAGATCGCGGTGTACCTGCTGCAGGAGGCCGGCGCCCTGGTGGACCAGGCCGCCGACGGCAAGGAGGCGGTGGAGATGTTCGCCGCGTCGGCGCCCGGCACCTACGATGCGGTACTGATGGATGTGATGATGCCGGAGCTGGACGGCCTTTCCGCCACCCGCGCCATCCGCGGCATGGATAGGCCGGACGCCCGCCTGCCGATCATCGCCATGACCGCCAACCTGTTTGACGAGGACGTGGCGGCCTGCCTGGAAGCGGGCATGGACGCGCATATCCCCAAGCCGTTGGAGGCCGGACAGATGATACGAACGATCGCCCAGTGGCTGGAGAGGAAGAAACGATGAATTTGGAGAAGCTTTATCAAGAGACGGGCGGCGACATGGCGGACGCCATGCGCCGGCTGGGCAGCGCGTCCGCGGTGGAGCGCTTCCTGCGGATGTTCGCCGGAGACGACACCTTTGCCATGCTGCAGGCGGCCATGAGCGCCGGAGATGTCCAGCGGGCCTTCCGCGCGGCGCACACGCTGAAGGGCCTGACGGCCAACCTGGGGCTGACGCACCTGTGGCAGACGTCCTCCGCCCTGACGGAGGCCCTGCGCGGCGGCGATATGCAGCGCGCGTCGGCGCTGTACCCGGAGACGGCCGCGGCATACCGTCAGGCGTGCGCGGCGATCGGCGAGCTGGACACGGACGCGTAGAAAACACGGGATTTTTGCCGAAAAAGACTTGACGAAACGGCACGAAAGCGGTATACTAACAGTACAACACAGTTGGCAAATCGGCTGAAAGGCCGAGACGCAAAGCTACGGTGTCTAAACGGTATCTGACCGCATGATCGACCGGCTGCAAGTGGGATGCACTTCAAGGGTGCGTACATTGCAGCCGGTTTTTTATTTGCCCTGCCCGGCAGGGCCCATATTGCAGTACGGGTCGCGGAGGTCTAACCCCTACCTCGGCGGCATCGGGACCCCCATCTGTCACACGGCAGATGGGGGTTTCGGCATTGCGGCTGTGCTCCCAGCAAAAAACACCCCCGGCACTGCCGGGGGTGTTTGTCTGTTATTTGCGGCCGTAGAGCGCGGTCATGCGGTCGATCCTGGCGGAGAGCGCATCGCTCAGCTCGCCGGGCAGCAGCCGCCAGGTCCAGTTGCCGCCCTGGGTGCCGGGGATGTTCATGCGGTGCCCCTTGCCCAGACCCAGATAGTCCTGCATCTGCGCCACGAACAGCTCCGCCACGCTGGACATACCGCCGCGGATAATACCCCAGTGGAAGCCCTCCTGCTCTGTCAGCGCCAGATATTCCACCGCGTGGGCCACATCCTCCGGCGCGGCCTCCTGCCGCCACAGGGCCAGGGGACTGTTGTCGTGGGTGCCGGTATAGCAGATGCAGTGCGGCGTATAGGCGTGGGGCAGATACCCGCTGGAATCCCGCGAGTCAAAGGCGAATTCCAGCACCTTCATGCCGGGCCAGCCGGACTCGCGGAGCAGCTGCGCCACCTCCGGGGTGGGGTAGCCCAGGTCCTCGGCGATAAACTCCAGCTGCGGGAACCAGCCGTTGAGACGGGCGATCAGGTCCATGCCGGGGCCGGCGATCCACCGGCCGTTTTTGGCGGTGGGCTGGCCGTAGGGCACGGCCCAGTAGTTGGCAAAGCCGCGGAAGTGGTCGATACGGATCACATCATACAGCTTTCCGGCGCCGTCGATCCGGCGTATCCACCAGCCGAAGCCGTCGTCACGCATAGCGTCCCAGTCGTAGAGGGGGTTGCCCCACAGCTGGCCGTCGGCGGTGAAGTAATCCGGCGGGACGCCGGCCACGGCCTTGGGCACCAGATCCTCGTCCAGATGGAAGAACTGCGGCTCGGCCCATACGTCGGCGGAGTCCATGGCCACATAGATGGGCAGATCGCCGATAATGCGGATGCCCTGCTGGTGGACATAGTCGCGCAGAGCCGTCCACTGCCGGAAAAACAGAAATTGCAGATAGGTGAAGAACTGTACGTCCTCCCGCAGAAGCGTGCGGTACTTGTCCAGCACGGCCTCGTCCTTACGCAGGCGAAGGTCGTCGTCGGGCCACTCCGTCCAGGACTTCATGCCGAAGTGCCGCTTGCAGGCCATGTACAGGGCGTAGTCCGGCAGCCAGCGCTCGTTTTCCGCCGTGAAAACGGCCACCGCGTCGGCGTCGCGCTCCCAGCCCCGCTGATAGGCCTTGCGAAGAAGGGTAAAGCGGCTCTCGTAGATCTTGCCGTAGTCCACATGACGGGGATCGTCTCCCCAGTCGGGGGCGGCGCACTCGGCGGCCGTCAGCAGCCCGTCGGCCGCCAGCATATCCGGGTCGATAAAATAGGGGTTGCCGGCGTAGGCGGAAAAGCTCTGGTAAGGGGAGTCGCCATAGCTGGTGGGCCCCAGGGGGAGCATCTGCCAGTAGGACTGGCCTGCGTCTTTCAGGAAATCGGCAAAATCATAGGCCGCCTTGCCCAGGGTACCGATGCCGTACCGGGAGGGCAGGGAGGACACCGCCATTAAAATACCGCTGCTTCGTTTCATAACTCAACTTCTCTCTTGGATAGGATTTGACTTTCAGCCGGACAGCTCCGGCCGGAATATACGGGGGCGGGCGATCAGCCCGCCCCCGGCGTGTTGTGTGTTTAGCCCTTGACGGCGCCTGCCGCCACGCCCTTGATGATGTGCTTCTGGCAGCAGAGATAGAAGATGATGACCGGGACGATGCTCAGCAGGATCAGCGCCATGGTGGCGCCCATATCCACCTGTCCGTAGCTGCCCTTCAGATACTGGATGACGATGGGGATGGTGCGGTATTTGTTCAGGTCCAGCACCAGGTACGGCAGCAGAAAGTCGTTCCACACCCACATGATCTCCAGCACGCCCACGGAGATAAACGTGGGCTTCAGCATGGGCAGTACCACCAGGAAGAAGGTACGCACAGGCCCGCAGCCGTCGATGGCGGCGGCCTCCTCGATCTCCAGCGGGATCGTCTTGACAAATCCGGAGAACATGAACACCGCCAGTCCCGCGCCGAAGCCCAGGTACACGATAGGTATCGTCCACGGTGTGTTCAATCCGATCTTGGCAAAGGCCATGGAGGT
>DJPP01000072.1:12982-13610 GCA_002438575.1 Oscillospiraceae bacterium UBA6409
ACCATCTGGAACGGCACCACCATGGAGAACACGCACAGGTAGTACACGATCTTGCTGAACAGACTGCCCACACGGGCCACATACCACGCGGCCATAGAGGTGCAGATCAGGATCAGCGCCGAGGAGACCAGGGTGATGAACAGACTGTAGAACACCGCCTTGATGAACGGATAGTTGCCGAAGGTCATGCCCTTGATATAGTTCTGCCAGCCCACGAAGGTGTCCTCATTGGGCAGGGCGAACGTATCGGTATTGACAGCGGCGTTGGTCTTGAAGGAGTTGATCAGAACGATGACGATGGGCAGCACATACACGATGCAGATCACCGTGAACGCTATGGTCAGCGCCATTTTGCTGCGGTCATGCTTTTTGGCAAGGCTCGTCTGCATTACTGCTGCACCTCCTTTTTGCGGGTAGCCCGGAGCTGGATCAGTCCGATAGCCGCCACCAGTATGAAGAACAGGACAGCCTTGGCCTGGGCCACGCCGCGGTTGTTGCCGCTGCCGGAATAGAAGGAGTTGTAGATGTTCAGGGCCAGCATTTCCGTGGTCTTGATGACGCTGCCGTCCGCCTGCTGCAGGAAGGGGCGGCCGCCGGTCAGGGCCAGGTTCTGGTCAAACAGCTTGAA
>DJPP01000009.1 GCA_002438575.1 Oscillospiraceae bacterium UBA6409
CAGAAGGCGCACCGGTTGTGGCTGCACCCGTAGGTCACCTGCACGATCAGGCTGTACGCCTCGCTGGGCGGCCGGTAGACCTTTCCCTTATAACGCATGGTCATCACTCCTTTTGCTGTATTATGCCATACTTTGAACGCTTTGAAAAGGGGGCATATTCCCGCCCCGTCCCACATAGGCTGTGACATCTCAACAAACGAGGTGTACTATGGAGCTGAATTACAACCGCGTGGAGCTGCGGGGCGTGGCCGAGGACGCGCCGGTGCTGTCCCATGTGAACCACGGCTGCGCGTTCTACCGCTTTACCCTGTCCGTCCTGCGCCTGTCCGGTCAGGCGGACAAGCTGCCCGTCATCGTCCCCCGGCCGCTTCTGCTGCTGACGCCGGTGTCCCCCGGCGACGGCGTACATATCACCGGCCAGCTGCGTTCCTTTAACAATAAAAGCGGCCAGGGCAGCCGTCTGGTCATCTCCACCTTCGCCCAGACGCTGACCCATGACGGCGGCGAGCCGCTGAACCGCATTTTCCTCAGCGGCGTGCTGTGCAAGCAGCCCGCCCTCCGCCGTACGCCCCTTGGCCGCGAGATATGCGACATGATCCTGGCGGTGAACCGCCGCTACGGCCGCGCCGACTACCTGCCCTGCATCGCCTGGGGCGCCGTGGCGCAGCAGGTGTCCCTGCTGCATACCGGCGCCCGGCTCACCGCCGAGGGGCGGGTCCAGAGCCGTGTTTACTCCAAAACGGAGAACGGCGTCACCACCGACCGCACCGCCTATGAGGTGTCCATCATGCGTCCGGCGGACCGGGCGGAATTCCCGGAATAACGCGCTTCCACCGTCCATTCCCGCCCATTCTGCGGCGCTGTCCGCGCCGAAAAACCGGCATTCTCCCTGTTGCGCCCCGGCTGGTATTATGGTAAAATTCCTGTAAAGAAGTATGTTACAAGGAGAGCCTCCATGCGCCATTCCAGCCATCTGCATCTGCATTTCCACACCCACCATCGCGCCGCCCGTTATGACGTGGACATGACGAAGGGCAGCATCACAAAGCACCTGATCAACTTTGCCCTGCCCCTGATGGTGGGCAATCTTTTTCAGCAGCTCTACAATATGGTGGATACCTGGGTGGTGGGCAACTTCGTCAGCAACGAGGCCTTTTCCGCCGTGGGCACCGTCACGCCCATTATCAACACGCTTATCGGCTTTTTCCTGGGCCTGTCCAGCGGCGCCGGCGTGGTCATCAGCCAGTATTACGGCGCCGGCCGCGAGGATAAGGTCCGTCAGGCGGTCCACACCTCCCTGGTGCTGACGCTGCTGATGGGCGTGGTCTTCACCGCCGCCGGCATCGCCATGACGCCCCTGATGCTCCGCTTGATGAAGACCCCTGCCGAGGTCGCCCCGGAGCAGACCACCTACCTGACCATCTACTTCGCCGGCGTCATGGGCCTGCTGCTCTACAACATGGGCTCCGGCATCCTCCGCGCCGTGGGCGATTCCCGCCGCCCCTTCTACTTCCTGCTGGTGTCCGCCGTGCTGAACACCGGGCTGGACCTGCTCTTCGTGCTGAAATTCGGCATGGGCGTGGAGGGCGTGGCCTACGCCACCATCATCGCCCAGGCGGTGTCCGCCGCGCTGACCATCTGGGTGCTCATGCGCGCCGGCGGCTGTATCCGCGTGGAGCTCCGCGCCCTGCGTATGACCTGGTCTGTCCTCCGTCAGATCGTGTCCGTGGGCATCCCCGCCGCCCTGCAAATGGCCATCACCGCCTTCTCCAACGTGTTCGTGCAGGGCTATATCAACTACTTCGGCCCGGATTGTATGTCCGGCTGGACGGCCTATACCAAGGTGGACCAGCTGGTGATCCTGCCGGTCCAGTCCATCGCCATGGCCGGCACCACCTTCGTGGGGCAGAACCTGGGCGTGGGCGATACGCCCCGTGCCAAGAAGGGCGTCCGCACGGCGCTGTACCTGTCCTTCGCGGTGACGGCGGTGCTGCTGGTGCCGGTGCTGCTGCTGGCCCCGGACCTGACGGCGTTCTTCAACAGCAAGGCCGAGGTGGTGTCCTACGGTGCGCTGCTGCTGCGCCTGCTGTCGCCCTTCTATTTCTTCTTCTGCATCAACCAGATCTACTCCGCCGCCCTCCGCGGCGCGGGCAACAGCCAGGTGCCCATGTGGATCATGCTGGGCTCCTTCGTGGTCTTCCGCCAGATATACCTCTACCTCGTGGCCAACTATGTCTCCAACGAGATCATCCCCATCGCCCTGAGCTACCCCGCCGGCTGGTTCATGTGCAGCGTGGCCACGCTCATCTACTACCGCTTCTGTAAATTCGACAGCCACCGGCTGGTGGAGGACGTGTGATGGACAAGTGCGAGACCTGCGTGTGGTACGTCTATGACGAGGACTACGACGATTATATCTGCGGCATGGACCTGGACGAGGACGAGCTGGCCCGCTTCCTGGCCGCCGATACCCGTTCCTGCCCCTATTGGCGTCCCGGCGACGACTATATCACCGCGCGAAAGCAATAAAAAAGCACCCCCGGGCCGTCCGGGGGTGCCTGCCTGTTCCGCCGAAAAGAAACGTAACCGTCAAACCTAACA
>DJPP01000159.1:0-9484 GCA_002438575.1 Oscillospiraceae bacterium UBA6409
TCCGTATACCATAAGCCGGTCCCTGGAGGCAAGACCGCCATTACCGATTATAAGGTGCTGGAGACGCGGGGAGAGCTGAGCCTGGTGGAGATCGGGCTGGAGACGGGCCGGACCCACCAGATACGCGCCACGATGGCGGATCTGGGCTGCCCGCTGCTGGGGGACGGCAAGTACGGCCGCGGAGACTTGAACCGTCGGTACGGCGAGACGAGGCAGGCGCTATATGCCTACAAGCTGACCTTTGACCTGCCCACGGACGCGGGGCACCTGAACTACCTGCGGGGGCAGAGCTTTACTGTGGGAAATGTGCCTTTCCGGGACAGATATTTCGGCTGAGTACCGTACAGCGGATGACTTTTGCCATCCGCTGTATTTTTTTCGGGGAAAAACGGGAAAATCCATTGACTTTCCCGACGCTTTTATATATAGTGTACTCGCCATCTTTCGACAGAAACGAGCGCGTGAACAGACGCGCTGCCGCCGCGCCGGAGGGGGGCTATTTTACTGATGAATGGAGGAGGATAAATGTCCAAAGAGTTGATTCGCCTGCGGGATCTCTGCATGGCGTTTGACGACGAGCTGGTTCTCGATCACATCAATCTTTACATCAACGATTCCGAATTCCTCACGCTGCTTGGCCCCAGTGGGTGCGGCAAGACCACCACACTGCGGATCATCGGTGGATTCACTACGCCCACCAGCGGCGACGTGACCTTCGACGGCGAGAGGATCAACGATGTCCCGCCCCATAAGCGGCAGATCAACACGGTGTTCCAGAAATATGCGCTGTTTCCGCATCTGGACGTGTTTGAGAATATCGCCTTCGGCCTGCGTATCGCAAAGGTGCCGGAGGACGAGATACGACAGCGTGTCGGTGAAATGCTGGAGGTCGTCAGCCTGAAGGGCTTTGACCGCCGGCGTGTCGACCAGCTCTCCGGCGGTCAGCAGCAGCGTGTGGCGATCGCCCGCGCCCTGGTGAACCGGCCGAAGGTGCTGCTGCTGGACGAGCCGCTGGGCGCACTGGATCTGCGTCTGCGTAAGGATATGCAGAACGAACTGAAGCGCATCCAGCAGCAGATGGGCATCACGTTTATATATGTTACCCACGACCAGGAGGAGGCCCTGACTATGTCCGACACCGTGGTGGTCATGGACAAGGGCCGTATCCAGCAGATCGGCACGCCGGAGGATATCTACAACGAGCCGAAGAACGCCTTTGTGGCGGACTTCATCGGCGAGAGCAATATCCTCAACGGCACGATGGTGCGGGACAAGGTCGTGAAAATGTATGGCAAGGAATTCCCCTGCGTGGACGGCGGCTTCGCCGAAAACGAACCGGTGGACGTGGTCATCCGCCCGGAGGACATCGACATCGTGCCGGTGGAGCAGGGGCAGCTGGTAGGCACCGTCACCAACGTGACCTTCAAGGGAATGCAATATGATATCATCGTGGATTTCCGCGGCTTCAAGTGGCTGATCCAAACCACCGACCACTCTCCGGTGGGTGCCCGTATCGGTGTGAAGATCGATCCCGAGGGTTTCCACATCATGAAGAAGAGCGAGTATTCCGGTATGTTCGGCGACTATTCCTCCTACTCCGAGGAATACGAGGAACTGGCGGACGCCGGCGTTGAGCCGGAAGAGGAGGAGAGCGAGGATGAAGAGTAAGCTCTCCCGTTTCGCCGTGCCCTATGTGGTGTGGATGGCTGTTTTTGTAGTAGCCCCCATCATTATCATGGTGGTATATGCCTTCGCCGGCAGCGAGGGCGGCTTCACACTGGACAACTTTGTCCAGATGGGCGGTTACGCAGCCGTGTTCGGCCGTTCCTTCAAGCTGGCGCTGATCGCCACGGCGATCTGCCTGCTGCTGGGCTACCCCGTGGCCTATCTCCTCAGCCGTGAGGGCGAACGCTTCCGCCGCACGGCCATGGTATTGATCATGCTGCCCATGTGGATGAACTTCCTGCTGCGGACCTATTCCTGGATGACCATTCTGGAGAACAACGGCCTGCTGAACCAGCTGTTCCAAAAGCTGGGCATCATCGCCTTGTACAACCACCTGACGGGCAGCAGCCTGGAGTATTTTACCATGATCGACACCCAGGGCGCTGTGGTGCTGGGTATGGTCTATAACTACCTGCCCTTTATGATCCTACCCATCTACTCTGTGATCTGCAAACTGGACCACTCCCTTTTGGAGGCGGCGCGAGATCTGGGTGCCAACACGCTGACCGTGTTCCGCAAGGTCATCCTGCCCCTGAGTCTGCCGGGTGTGCTGTCCGGCATCACCATGGTGTTCGTACCTTCCGTGTCCACGTTCGCCATCAGCCGTATGCTGGGCGGCGGCACGGAGCTGCTGCTGGGCGATCTGATCGAACGGCAGTTCCTGGGCGGGGCCTATAACCCGCAGCTGGGTGCGGCTATTTCCCTGGTGATGATGCTGATCGTCGTTGTCTGTATGCTGGTGATGAATCGCTTTGGCGAGGGCGAGGAACAGGCGGTGATGCTATGAGACAGAGAAAGGGCAACTCCGTCGGCGATCGCCTGCTGATGATCCTGGTGGGCCTGTTCCTGTACGCGCCTATCATCATCCTGATCGTCTTTTCCTTCAACGCCGGCAACAGCTCCAGTGTGTGGAAGGGCTTTTCCCTCCACTGGTATGCCGAGCTGCTGAACGACCGGCTCATTATGCACAGCGTGTATACCACGCTGCTGGTATCCCTGCTGGCTACCGTCATCGCCACCGTGGCAGGCACCTTTGCCGCTATCGGCTTTTACGGTATGCGCCGCCGGGCGCGCACCGGGCTGATGGCCGTGAACAATATCCCCATGATGAACGCGGACATCGTCACCGGTGTCAGCCTGTGCCTGCTGTTCGTGGTGTTCTTCAACGGCTGGCACAGCTTTGCCGTGTGGGTCAACGGCTGGCAGTCACTGGTGGTGCTGCCTGAGCGACTGACCTTGGGCTTCGGCACGCTGCTGATCGCCCACATCTGCTTCAACATCCCCTACGTCATTTTGTCCGTGGGGCCCAAGCTGCGGCAGATGGACCGCAATCTGGTCGATGCGGCCCAGGACCTGGGCTGCACCTGGATGCAGGCCTTCTGGAAGGTCATCATCCCGGAGATCAAGCCCGGCATCGTCTCCGGTGCGCTGACGGCCTTCACTATGTCCATCGATGATTTCATCATCAGTTACTTCACGGCGGGCACGTCCTCCTCCACGCTGGCCATGACCATCTACGGCATGACAAAGAAGCGCGTCAGCCCGGAGATCAACGCCGTGTCCACGCTGTTGTTCGTCACGGTCATCATCCTGCTGGCTATCATCAACCTGCGGGAGAACCGCGCCGAGCACCACCGCAGTGTCCATCATGAAAGCGCGGCCCCCGCCCCCACGCCGAAGAAGCATCCCGGCTTGGGCAAGAAGATCGGGGCCGGCGCCATGGCCTGCGTGCTGCTGGCGGTGCTGATCGCCACCGGCACCGCGGCCCGCAGCGAGCGCGTGGTCAACGTGTGCTCCTGGGGCGAGTATATCGACGAGTCCCTGATTACCGAATTCGAGGAGCAGACCGGCATCCGTGTGAACTACCAGACCGCCGAGAGCAACGAGGCCCTGTACTCCCTCATCAAGATGGGCGGCGCGGACTTTGATGTGATCGTGCCCTCCGACTATATGATCGCCCGGCTGATCCAGGAGGATATGCTGGCGGAGCTGGACTACGATGCCATCCCCAATTTCCAACTGATGGACCCCCAGTTCACCCACCTGAGCTTTGACCCGGAGAACAAGTACACCGTGCCCTACACCTGGGGCAGCGTGGGCATTATCTACAACACCACTATGGTGGATGAGCCCATCACCAGCTGGGGCGCTATGTTCGATGAGCAGTACGCCGGACAGGTGCTGATGATCAACAATTCCCGCGATGCGCTGATGGCCGCCCTATGCTATCTGGGCTATGACATCAACACCACCGACGAGGCGCAGCTGACCGAGGCCTTTGAACTGGTGAAGAATGCCAAGGACAAAGGCGTGTATCAGGCCTTCGTCATGGATGAGGTGTTCGGCAAGATGGAGGGAGGCAACGCGGCTATCGCCATGTACTATGCCGGCGACTATCTGACCATGCTGGAGAATAACGAGGACCTGGCCTTCGTCATTCCCGAGGAGGGCAGCAACTGGTTTGTGGATGCCATGTGTGTGCTCAAGTCCAGCCAGCATAAGGACGAGGCCTATGAGTGGATCAACTTTATCGCCTCTACCGACAGCAACCTGGCCAACATGGACTATATCTGGTACGCCTCTCCCAACGCCGAGGCGCTGGCGGAGTATCCCGCGTACTACGAGGAGCAGTATGGCGAGCCGCTGGACGAGGAGATTTACAACATCATGGCCATTCCCGACGAGGTGCGGGCGCGCTGCGAGCTGTATATCAACCTACCGCAGGAGACGCTGAAGTTCTATGATAAGCTGTGGACGCAATTAGGCGTATAAAATATGAACATGAACTGCGTGCAGGCAAGAGATGCTTTCGAATTGGGAGGATATACTATGATCGAAGTCGGCATGACCTATACCGCTGAAAAGACCGTCACCCCGGATATGACCGCCAAGGCCATCGGCTCCGGCGGGCTGGAGGTGTTCGGCACCCCATTTATGATGGGCTTGATGGAGTACGCCGCCATGCAGTGCGTGCAGCCGGAGCTGCCGGAGGGCAAAGGTACCGTGGGCGTGGAGATCAGCTCCAGCCACCTGGCGCCCACGCCGGTGGGCATGAAGGTGTCCGCCACCGCCGAGGTGACGGGTATCTCCGCCAACGGCAAGATGATCACCTTCAAGGTCACGGCCCACGATGCCGAGGGCCTGATCGGCGAGGGTACCCACACCCGCGCCGTCATCGACAACGCCCGATTTCTGCAAAAGTGCAACGACAAGCTATCGCGTGTGTAAAAGGAAAAAGGCCGCCCGGGAGGGCGGCCTTTTTCCTTGTCATAGGCGGCGGTATTTGATATAATAAACCAACACGATCATCGGGGGGAGGAGAGAGGATATGCGCGTGCTGGCCACCATCGGGTTTTCCTTCTCTGCCGGTGTCTTTCTGGCGGCATTGCTGCCCTGGAACGGCTGGCAACTGTACGCCGCCGGCGCTGTGGCGCTGCTGGCGTTGGCGTGGTTGTTTGCCGCGCGGGGGCGGAAATACTTCCGCCGGGGGCTGCTGATCCTGCTGCCGCTGGCGGTATCGCTGGCCTACTTTGCAGGGTACGACCACATGGTGCGTCAGCCGGTAGAGGACCGCTGCGGCGCGGCGTCAGAGTTTGCTGCCACCATTTGCGACTGGCCGCAGGCCACGGAGCGCGGCGCCAAGGTCACGGTGGAGCTGGAGGGCTATCATCGGGCCAGGGCCGTGCTGTATGGCGAAGCGGAGCTGCTGGAGGCCCGACCGGGCGACACGGTCACAGGCACGGCCCAGTGGCAGTCTGCCGCCCATTTCGACAGCGATGATGTGACCCATTTTAACGCCAGGGGCGTGTATGCGTTGCTGTATGGCCGTGAGGACGTCCGCCTGTCGGCGGGTGATGGGGATGCCCTGCGCTGGCTGCCCCAGCGGGCGGGCAAAGCTTTCCGCGAGAAGGTGGCCGCTATCTGGGATGACGCGCGTGTCAGCGGATTTCTGACAGCGGAGCTTACCGGGGACAAGTCCGCTATGGACGACGGAGACTATCTGGCCATGCAGGAGACGGGCCTGGCGCATCTGTTCGCGGTGTCCGGCCTGCACTGCGCTTTTCTGGTGACGCTGCTGGCGCTGCTGATCTCCCGGCGACAGAGACTGCTGTGTGCTGTGACCATTCCGCTGCTGCTGTTTTACATGGTGATGGTGGGCATGAGCCCCTCGGTGGTCCGCGCCTGCATCATGCAGATATTCCTGCTGATCGCGCCGCTGTTCCGGCGTGGCAGCGACCCCCTGACCAGCCTGGCTGCCGCGCTGCTGGTGATCCTGCTGTGCAATCCCTTTGCCGCGGCCAGCGTCAGCTTGCAGCTGAGCTTTTCCGCCACGCTGGGAATGGTGCTGCTGTCGCCCCGGCTGTACAAGCTGCTGACCGGGTGGTATAAGGGCAAATGCCGTCCGCTGCGGGCCGCGTTGTGCTTCGTTGCGGCGAACCTGTCCGCCACCCTCAGTGCCGTGGTGTTCACTGCCCCGCTGACAGCCTGGTATTTCCGCATTTTCGTGCTGGTAGCACCGCTGTCCAGCCTGCTGGCGGTGCCTGCGGCGGGATGGAGCTTCATGGCCGCCTTTGTAACAGCACTGTTGGGTTTTGTGTGGCTGCCGCTGGCCCGCCTGCTGGGTTGGATCTCCTGGGTACTGGTGAGGTACATCCTGTGGATCGCTAACGGTATGATGTCCTGGCGTTATCACGCGGTGTATTTCACCAATCCCTATCTCATCTACTGGCTGCTGTTTTTGTACGCGGCCTTTATCGGCTGTGCCGCCACGCCGGACGGCAAGCGGAAATACCTGCTGGCATCGGCATTGTCGGTGCTGACGCTGACGGCGGCCATCTGGGTCAACCGTCAGGACTATCAGTACGGCGTACTGACCGCCCTGACGCTGGATGTGGGACAGGGTGAGAGCGTCATTCTGACCTCCGGCGGTGAGATGGCACTGGTGGACTGCGGCAGCAGCAACAGCTATAAAGACCCCGGCGGTCTGGCTGCCGACACGCTGCACAGCATGGGCGTCCGGGAACTGAGCGCTGTGGTGGTGACCCACTACCACGCCGATCACACCAACGGTTTGTACGAGGTGCTGCGCCGTATCCCGGTGCAGACGATCTACCTGCCGGATATCGAGGATGAGTATGGCGTTCGGGAACGTCTGGTGTCGCTGGCGGAGGAGAAGGGCGTACAGGTGACCTATGTGACGAAGGAGACGGCCGATATGCTGGGCGATACCGTTTTGACCATCTATCCGCCGGTGCAGTCCGGCGGTGATCTGAACGAGCTGGGCCTGACTGCACTGGCCAGCGCCGGAGACTTTGATTTGCTCATTACCGGCGATATGTCCGGCAGTACCGAGAAAAAGCTGGTGGAAACCTATGCTTTGCCGGATATAGAGGTGCTGGTGGTCAGCCACCACGGCTCCCGGTATAGCTCAAATATACGCTTTTTGAAGGCGGTGATGCCGGAGGCGGCGGTCATCAGTGTGGGCGATAACAACTATGGCCACCCGTCGGAGGAGACGCTCCAACGGCTGCTGGCAGTGGGGGCGGATATCTGGCGCACAGACCAGCAGGGTACCATCCGCATCACCGTGAACGGAGGATAACATGGCAAAGGAGAAAAAAGAAAAGACCCCCGGTTATGAGGAATTCCACGACGCGCTGCAAAGCGGCGCCGTGGGGAATGTCTATATATTCCACGGCGAGGAGACATACCTGATGCAGCAGGCGGTGGCGGAGCTGCAAGCACGGCTTGTGCCGGCGGGCTTTGAGGAGTTCAACTATCACAGGCTTGCAGGAAAGGGCATGACCATGCAGGAGGTCGTCGAGGCGGTGGAGGCCATGCCTATGATGGCGGAGCGCACCCTGGTCACGGTGGAGGATATGGACCTGTTCAGGCTGGACGAGGCCCAGCGGGGCGCGCTGGTGGCTCTGCTGGGGGACTTCCCGGAGTACTGCACGCTGGTGTTTTTGTACCGGCAGATACCCTATAAGACCGACGCCAAGCTGAAGAAGCTCACCGCCGCCCTGGCGGAGCGCGCCCAGGTGATCGAGTTTGCCCAGCAGGGACAGCAGAAGCTGCAAAAGTGGGTGCGCCGCCGTTTTGCCGCTGCCGGAAAGGACATCGATGCAGCCACGGTAGACCATCTGCTGTTCATCTGCGGCAGCCTGATGACCGGTTTGGTGCCCGAAATCGCCAAAATCGCAGCCTATGCCAGGGGACCGAAGATCACAGCGGCAGATATTGACGCTGTGGCGGATCCCGTGCTGGATGCACGGGTGTTCGACATGACGGACGCAGTGGCGGCTCGTGACTATGACAAGGCGGCGGAGTGCCTTGCAGAACTGCTGCGGATGCAGGAAGAGCCTATCCGCATTCTGGCGGCATTGGGAAAGACACTGCGGCAGCTGTACACCGCCCGACTGGCCATCGACGGAGGCAAGGACGTGCTGTGGCTGAAGGATCTGTGGCGCATGAAGTCCGATTACCCGGCCAAAAAGCTGATGCAGTCAGCCAGAGGCGTGCGGCGCAGTTGGTGTCGTGAGGCGGTGAAGCGCTGCCAGACGCTGGATCATCGCATGAAAAGCGAACGAAACATGGACAATGAGGGCGAACTGAAGCTATTTCTCATGGAACTGGCAGGTGTGAAGTGAAGCCGCGGGTCAGGGAAGTCATCGTAGTAGAGGGGCGGTATGACAGAAATACGCTCCTGCAGGCGGTGGATGCCGCCGTAGTGGAGGTTGGGGGTTTTTCTCTGTTCCATGATGGCGAAAAAGCCGCATATTTGCGAGATTTAGCCGAAAAGCACGGTATTATCCTGATGACAGATGCGGACGGCGCGGGATTTGTGATCCGAAACCATTTGAAGGGGTGGCTGCCGCCGGAGAAGGTGAAGCAGGCCTATATCCCTGACGTGTACGGCAAGGAACGCCGCAAGAAAAGGCCCGGCAAGGAGGGAAAGCTGGGCGTGGAGGGCATGACGCCGGAGGTGCTGGTGGAGGCGCTGCGGCGGGCGGGGGCGACGTTCGAGGGGGAGGGGAGGCGGACGGCGGCAGGGATCACCAAGGCGGACCTGCTGGAGAAGGGCTTGATCGGGCCGAACAGCCGCGAAAAGAGACTGGAAATACAGAAAAAACTGGGATTTCCGGAACATCTGACGGCAAATGGACTGCTGGAGGCGATGAACCTCCTGCTGAGCCGGGAGGAGTTTGATGCGCTGTAAGCGTTGTAATTGTGTCACCCTATTGCAATTACAGTGGAAATCGGATATAATAAATCGTTCGTTCGGTGATACTGTCCGGACACAAAATGATACGATCATGATACCATAACGACACAATAAGGAGTGTGAGACAATGACCGAGGAAAGAAAGACCAGTACCCCCGAGACCGAGGAGGTAACGGAGAGTAAAAACTTTATTCTGAACTTTATCGACGAGGACATCGCAGAGGGTGGTCAGTTCCAGGGAATGACCGTCCACACCCGTTTCCCGCCGGAGCCGAACGGCTATCTGCACATCGGCCACTGTAAGGCGCTGACTATCGATTTCGGCACCGCGGAGCGCTACAACGGCCTGTGCAACCTGCGTATGGACGACACGAACCCCACCAAGGAGGATGAGGAATTCGTGGAGGCCATCAAGCAGGACATCCACTGGCTGGGCTTTGACTGGGGCGATCGGTTCTTCTACGGCAGCGACTACTTTGAGGAGGATTACCGTCAGGCGGTGCTGCTGATCAAAAAGGGGCTGGCCTATGTGTG
>DJPP01000159.1:9500-14128 GCA_002438575.1 Oscillospiraceae bacterium UBA6409
CAGCTGACGCCGGAGGAGTTCAAGGCCAACCGCGGCGATATCGGCATTCCCGCCGTGTCCCCCTACCGGGATCGGCCCATCGAGGAGAGCCTGGACCTGTTTGCCCGTATGCGCGCAGGGGAGTTCCCCAACGGCGCCATGACGCTGCGGGCCAAGATCGATCTGGCCAGCGGCAACTTCAATATGCGCGACCCGGTCATCTACCGTATCAACCACATGAGCCACCACCGGCAGGGCAACAAGTGGTGCATTTACCCTATGTACGACTTCGCGCATCCCATTCAGGATGCGCTGGAGGGCATCACCCACAGCCTGTGCTCGCTGGAATTCGAGGCGCACCGGCCCCTGTACAACTGGGTCATCGAGCACTGTGAGCTGCCCGCCCATCCCCGGCAGATCGAGTTTGCCCGGCTGGGCATCGACCACACGGTGATGTCCAAGCGGAAGCTGCGCAAGCTGGTGGAGGAGAACTATGTCTCCGGCTGGGACGACCCCCGTATGCCCACCCTGTGCGGCCTGCGCCGCCGGGGCTACACCGCCGCCGCCATCCGCAGCTTCTGCGAGCGCATCGGCGTGGCCAAGTCCCCCAACACCATTGAGTACGGCTTTCTGGAGCACTGCCTGCGGGAGGACCTGAACGCCCACGCGGAGCGCACCATGGCGGTGCTGCACCCGGTGAAGCTGACGGTGACCAACTACCCCGAGGGCAAGAGCGAGGTATTCACGGTGGAGAACAACCCCACCGATCCGAGCCAGGGTACCCACGAGATCACCTTCTCCCGGAATCTGTGGATCGAGGCGGAGGACTTTATGGAGGTCCCGGTGCCCAAGTATAAGCGCCTGACCCCCAATGGCCCGGAGTGCCGGCTGAAGGGCGCGTACCTGGTGCAGTGCACCGGCTGCGTGAAGGACGCGGACGGCAACGTCACCGAGGTGCTGTGCACCTATGATCCGGAGTCCAGCGGCGGCGACCCCGCCGATGGCCGCAAGGTCAAGGGCGCCACGCTCCACTGGGTGGACGCGGAGAGCTGCATGGACGCGGAGGTCCGGCTGTACGACAACCTGTTTTCCGATGAGCAGCCCGACGGCCCAGACAAGGACTTCCTGGACTGTCTGAACCCGGAGAGCCTGACGGTGCTCACCGGCTGCAAGGTGGAGCCGGAGATGCGGAAGGTGGCGGAGGCGTTCGACAAGCAGGCCGACCGCACCGGCGTCAACGCACCCACGTTTCAGTTCATGCGGGTGGGCTATTTCTGCCTGGACAACCGTGACAGCTCCGCGGAGCACATGGTGTTCAACCGCAGTGTGTCGCTGAAGGACAGCTTTAAGAAGTGAGAAAAAGCACCCCTTAGGCCAGGCGGCCTAAGGGGTGCTTTTTTCATGGTGGCGGGACGAAAAAAGCAGCACCGGGAGGCGCTGCTTTTTCATGTGTGATTTAAGCGACGGACCTCGAAGGAGGTCTCGGCCAGGGTGCTGTCGGCGGTGCCCACCTGAAGGGTCACGGTAAAGATGCCCGAAGCGATGTCGTAGCGCAGACCGACATCGCGGACCCGAAGACCCCGGGGATAGGCGGCGCTGCTGAGCAGCTTGGTGCTGCCCAGGGTGAGCTGGCCGTCGGCGTTTACCTGAAAGGCGGCGCCCTCGCCCTCCACGCTGCCCAGATCCTGAATGAAGATGTGGTCCAGACTGCCGTCCGCGCCGGAGGTCACGGTGCCGCAGAAGCGCAGCTTGTCGCTGATAACGCTGGTAAGGGTGGAGCACAGCTCCTGGGCCTCGGACAGCTGCATGGAGCTGTTGTAGGTGCGGCCGGCGAAGCGGATGCCCACGGTCAGCAGGGCGCTGACGAGCAGGACGATGAGAACGGCGCACAGCAGCTCCGTCAGGGTGAAGCCGCGGCGGTCACGAAGCTTGTTCATGGCGTGACCTCCTCATAGTAGAGGAAGCCGTTGTCCTCGTAGACCTGCACGGTGGTGCGGCCGCTGCGGGTGCCGCCGCCGGAGGCGGTCAGGGCGGCGCTGCCGTTCGTCTCCGCTGTGCTGTAACGGAAGGAGAGGTCGGCGGAACGGACCCTGGCGTTGATCCTGGCGGCGGAGACGGCGGCGGTGGTCAGAAACACGAAGGTCAATACGATGATCAGGATGGAGACCAGCGTCTCTATTAGCGTTTCGCCGCGGGTGCTGTTCAGCTTTTTGATACGACCGCCTCCTTTTCGATGGTGGCGTTGTCCGGCGACCAGGAGATCGTCGTCGTGGTCGTGGTGACGTCGCGGACCCAGAGACTGCCGCCGCTGACGATGCTGACAGCGGGATCGGCCTTGCTCTCGCGGAGCGTCAGCACCAGGCGGCAGTCACTGTCGCCGCCGTCGGATAGGTGCAGGACGATGGTGATGTCGTAATTGGGGGCCATGGTAAAGACGGCGGAGACATCGTCCAGCCCGTCCACGGAGAGGGTGATGGTGTCGGTAAAGCTCTTGTCGCTGTCCCTGTCCACGGCGGCCTTGCCGGCCTTGAGCCATGCGGCCGTAAACCCGGTGGGCGAGGTCGTTTCGCGGCTCGTTTCGGTGGAGGTGTCATTGGCATAGGTGGTTTTCACCGTCTCCTGAACAAAGGAGGCGTTCAGGATGTCGTCCCGCAGCAGGCGGGCCGCGGAGCTGACCGTCAGATAGGCCTGTTGGGCGGCGCGGTCATTTTCCAGACGGCGGGCCGAGGAGGTGGCGGCGGTGAGGATCACCGCGCTGACCACACTGGCCGCCAGCAGCAGAAGGAGGGCCATCATCAGCGTGGCGCCCTGTTGGTCTTTTAGTTTGTGCACGGGAGGACCTCCTTTCTGCGGTGGGTCATGGATCGGCGTCCGACTCCGGCGCAAGGGCGGGATCGGGGCCGGCGTCGCTGCTGCTGTCCGGGTCGGATGGATCGCCGGAGGGCGTGTCCTCCGGGTCCTTGACGCCGGAGGCGGGGATATCGGCATCCGGAACGGTGGGGACGCCGCTGTCCGTCGTTTTGAGCACGGCGGTGAAGGCCGTGTCGGCATACAGCGGCTGGGTGATGTCCGGGGTCCAGCTGTCGATGGTGTCCGGAGAGATGCCGTTGTCCGTCAGCAGCTGGGACAGGGCTTCAGCCGCCGGTGCTGTGCCGTAGGGGACAGACAGGGTGAGCTCCTGTGCATCCACCCGGAGGGCGGCGGTCACCTGGGCATCCTCCTCTGTCAGCGTATAGGGAATGGACAGGGTGAAGGTGTGGCCTTCGGTGTCCTTGAGGGTGACAGTGAGCGTCACGGAGCCGGGCTGCTTCCCCTTGACGGTCAGGGGCCGGACGGTGAACAGGGTGCCCGTCAGGCTCTGGGGCTGGCCCTCAAAGATGCGGTAATCCGCCGTGCCGGAGAGGGCGTCGCAGGTCACGGCGTCGGCGCCCACGGTGACAACGGCGGCGGAGAGGGTGAAGCGATAGCTTCCGTCCTCGTTGACGGCCGTCAGGTCCGCGGCGCTGCCCTGACCGTACAGGTACAGCGGCGCGCCGGTGTAGGCGGGGGTGGCGGTGTAGGGGGCGGAGCTGTAGGGGGGAGCCGAGGCGTCGGTCAGGAAGGCGTCGCCCGCGAGAGTCATAATGCCCTGCTCATAGGCCGGGGCTTCCGGGACAGAGGTATTGGCGATGCCCAGCACGCCCTGCATACGGACGGGGAGGACGAGGGGCAGCTGGCTGGTGAATTTCTCGCCGCCGGAGGCGGTGTAGGTGGCGGTGACCAGGGTGCGGTCCTCGCCCTCGCCGGCGGCGGTGAGGGTGACAGAGGCCGTGCCGCCGGCATCAACGGCGGGGGCAGAGGCCGTGAGGACCTTGCCGCCGTACTGGGGCGTGACCGTCCAGTTGACATTCAGCGTGCTGCCGCGGCTGTCGCGGGCGGTGAGCGTCAGAGCGCAGGTGTCGCCGACGAAGAAGTCGTCGCCGGGCAGACCGTCCACGGAGATGTCCAGCGTGGAGGTGACGCTCACCAGCAGTCGGGCGGTATAGCCGCCCAGCGTGGCGAAGACCTCGGTAGAGCCGACCGACAGGCCGGTGAGGGTCACGGCGTAGCTGTGCCTGACGTCTGTCGGGGGCGTCTGCGCCTGTGGCTCGGAGACCGCCACGATGCCCTCACGGGAGCAGGTGATGACAGGTGTGGCGTCAGCGCCGATGTCCTGGGTGAAATGCAGCGACAGCGTGGTGCTGGGGGTGGTGATGCGGTCCAGCGACAGGATACCGTTGTCCCAGTACAGACCGCGGGAGGGCCATTCGCCGTAGTGCAGGCAGGCGGTGCCCTGGGTCAATACGGTGGGGAAGGGGTAGTCCTGCCCACGGAGGGCTGCCGCACTGCCGGGGAAGCTGTATTTGCCGTGGGCCGACTGGCCGTTTTCCTCCGTGGTGACCCAGTGGAAGCTGCCGTCGTCGCTGCCGCCGTTCAGCAGCGCGGTGAAGCTCTTTCCGTCGATGTCCGCACGGCCGGACATCTGCTCGTAGCTCAGAGCCCGCAGACCGTTGATGTTGTAGGTGCTGCTGCCGGTGTTCCAGGTGTACTTGGACAGATAGCTCAGATCGCCGCGGAGCATATCCGTCCGCGCGGTATCGGTGTTCAGCAGGGTGGCCAGGGAGTAGTAG
>DJPP01000159.1:14215-19202 GCA_002438575.1 Oscillospiraceae bacterium UBA6409
CGAAGGAGATCTCGGCGCTGCTGTCCAGGTAGTAGCAGTTGTTGATGGTCAGCTGGGCGGTGCCGCCGTCTACGCCGGCGCGGTCGGCGATGCTGCCGATGAGGGAGATGCCGGTGATGGTGCCCTCCATGGCAGGGAAGGTCACATAGGTGTAGCAGTTGTTGTAGGTGGGTTGGCCGTCCTTGTTGTCGGAGAAGTTGGAGAAGGTGGCGGAGAAGCCGCTGCCGCCGATGCCGCCGATGTACACGTAGGTGTCCGGGCCGGCCTCCGCGCCGTCCTTGGTCATCTTGACGGCCTGGGGCGTCGACTCGTAGCGATCCACGAAGGAGGTGTTGGTTTTGTTGCCGGTCAGGATGCGCTCGTTCAGCAGATCGTTGGCAACGGTGATGCTGCCGCCGGTGTAGCAGTCCGTTACGTCATAGCGGACGCCGCCCACCAGACCGCCCACGCGGACGTAGTTGCCCCACTGGGCCTTGTTCATGGCACCGTTGTTCGTTTCGCTGGCGTAGCGGTGGGTACAGTTGATGTTCAGCTTGACTACGGCGGAGCACCTGTTCAGATTGGCGCTGGATACGCCCACCAGCCCGCCGATGGCGGCTTCGCCCAGGAACTGCCGGTTCTTGCTGTTGTCGGTCACGGTGTAGCCGGCGATGGCGCAGTTGCTGATGGTGCTGACCTTCGTCTTGTCCTTCAGGTTCTCGTCATAGTCGTAGGCGATGCCGACCAGACCGCCCAGGGCGTAGGAGGTGGCGTAATTCTCCGGGCCGGTGGCGCCGGAGACGGGGGTGGCGTCGGTCTTGCGCTGGATGACGGCGTCGTTGTCGCTGTAGAGCACGATGTTTTTGATCTCCGCGCCGGCGGTGGTGCCGAACAGGCCCACGTTGTAGCAATAGGAGGTGATGTTTACGTTCTTGATGTAGTAGTTGCCGCCGTCGTAGACACCGCCGAACCAGTTGTACAGCGTCAGGTTGTAGGTCTCATCGCCCTTGCTGTTCAACTGGCCGTTGTTCACCGCGCCGGCAATGGGGTGGAAGTCGTAGTTTACGGCCGCGCCGTCGGCGGCGGTGCCGCGTCCTGCGCCGTTGAGATCGTGGGTCTGCTGCCAGGTCAGGGTAGGCCGGGGACCGCCGATGCTGTCACCGGCCAGCGCCAGCGCCTTCGTCTGCAGCGCATTGCCGCGGCGGTTGGTGTATTGCAGATAGGGATAATACTTGTAGTCGTTATTACCGCCTGTGACATCGCGCGTCGTGCTGCCCTGACCGTTGATATAGCTCCAGTTGATGTATTGCAGCTGCTCCACGGAACGTACCTGGTAGGGCTTGGAGGCCGTGCCCGGCGCATCGTTGGAGGACAGGGCGAAGGCATCGGCAAAGAAGGGGCTGACGGTATAGGTCAGCGCGGCGCCCTCGTGGGTCAGCGTCCAGGCATCGTTGGCCTGGGTACCGCTGGTCAGGCGCAGACCGTCGTCGGAGGTCTTGTAGGTGACGAAATTGAATTCCGGCATCTGTCGGTGCAGATCATCGGCCGCCGCACTGTAGCGGGCGCCGGTCACGGTGACGCCGGTGGAGAGCACAGGCGCGGTGGTGCTGTCGGCGGACCAATAGTAACCGTAGCCGTAGGCGGTGATAACGCCGCCGTCATCGTGGGAGACGCAGAGGCTGCGGTTGGTCTTGTATTCGCCGTCCTCGACACCGATCGAGGAGAAATAATAGCCGCCGCCGGTGGGCTTGGACTCGTACTCCCAGTACAGCAGGCCCAGAACGCCCATATCGGCGGGGGTGACCCAGTCGCCGTAATGGACGCGGCTGCCGCCGTGGCCGGTGACGATGCCGGGATAGGGGTAGGCCTTACCGGCGGAGTCCAGGGTCTTGTCATGCTGGTAGGTGTTGGCAGCGGAGACGGCGCCGAAGCCGCCCAGCCGGGTGCTCAGGCCGCGCAGGGCCTGCTCGTTCACCGGAGTCGCGCCGGATCTGTCCGTGTACTGGTACAGGTGAACGCTGTCCATGAAGCGGTACGTGCCGCCGTTAAGGTAATAGCAGCCGGATACGCCGCCGGCAGTGGGGGCAAAGCCGTGAATATCCGCGGTGGGTGAAGTCATGGCTGTGGCGCAGTAGCTGGCGCGGAGGGAGCCGGTGTTGCTGCCGGCAAAGCCGCCCAGCGTCACGCCGCCGCCGTTGATCGTGCCGATCTCGATATCGGCCATGGCGTAGCACTGCTGGATGACGCCGCTGCTGCCGCCGACGAAGCCGCCGGCGCAGAGCGTGGCGTACAGACTGTTGGCGGAAAGGTGCGGCGCACTGACGCCGGAGGCGCGGACCGTGCCGCTGTTGCGTCCCACCAGGCCGCCCAGATACAGGATACTGCCGTGACGGGCATCGCCGTTCACGGAGAAGCCCGCGGCGGCGCAGTTGTAGACCGTGCCCTCGTTGCAGCCGGTCAGGGCGCCGATGCAGGCGGTTTGCAGGGAGAGCTGACCTTCCAGAGAAACAGTGCGGTCCTTACCGGCGGTGAGCAGTATGATATTACGCAGGGTGCCCCGGTTCAGACCGAACATACCGGCATAGCTGGTACCGTCGGTATCAACGGTGCCGGTAAAGGAGGGCGCTGCGATGGTATAGCCGCCGCCGTCGTAGGTGTGGAGGAAGGGCTTGCCGTCAGCGGCGCCGATAGACGGCTGCGTGTCCACTGTGAGGCGGGTGTAGCTGTTGTAGTCAATGGGGCGCTCCTGCTGGAAGACGGCGGTCTTGTCCAGCAGGGTACGGTAGGTGTCGTAATACAGGCTCAGGTCGTGCAGATGGCGGGCCGTGCGGATGCCCACCTCCGCCGGGGCGCTGGGCAGGGCGGCACCCTGGATCACGCGGCAGGCGAAGTGGGGGTTGAAGAAGTAGGAGACGTCATCCACCGTCACCTGACGGTAGAAGGCGAGGGACACCTCGGTGGTATAGACCAGATCGTTGGGCAGGCGTACCAGCCAGTAGCCGCCGCCGATATCCTCGGAGGACCAAAGTGTGACAGTAGTTTCTATACCGCCCAGGGTATAGGCAACGGTGATGGCGCCCGTGGGCCGGGTGCGGTAGACCATGCCGTAGCCGTCGTCCACGACGGCGCCGTCGGAACGGAGGGTGGAACGGTTGGCGCCCAGGAAGCCGTAGGTACCGTCGCTGTACACTTCATAGTAGGCCAGTGCGCCGGACTCAAAGTCCGCCTGCCAGTCGCCGTAGTGGGGCAGACCGGTGAGCCGGGGGTAGGAGTAGGTGCTCAGGCCCATATTGTCCATGAGGTTGTAGGCCACGGTGTCGCTTGTCTCCGCGGTAAAGGCGGTGCCCAGGACCTTTACGCCCTCCGTGCGGTTCTGGCCACTCCAATCGGCGTAATTGACAAGGTCGGTGCCGGACAGATCGTTCCGGCCGGGGAACAGGTAATAGACAGCGTCTATTTTAGCCGGCTCCGTGCCGGCGGCGGGGGGCTTGACGGTGGAGTAGGTCAGCTCCATGTCGGTGCCCAGGCGGACGCAGGCGCTGTAGCAGGCCTTGAGGCTGTCGCCGCCAGAGAGCTCGCCGCCTGCCAGACCGGCGGTGGCGCCGGCGCTCTGGAAGCCGGCGGCGTAGCAGCTGGACAGGGCGATATCAGCGGTGCCGCTGCAGGTGCCTATCAGACCGCCGGTGACGCCGTTATTGGCGGCGGCGTACAGGTAGCAGTCCGCGTAGGAACGGTCCACGGTCAGGTCAGCGCTGCCGGCATTGCCCACCAGACCGCCGGCATAGCGGACGCCCTGAATCACGGTAGCCGCGAAGCTGCGACGGATGGTCAGGCTGTAGTCGCAGGTGCCTATCAGGCCGCCGGCCGTGCTGCCGCGGAGCCAGATGTCCTGCTCGGTCTTGGTGCTGAGCTTGTCGCGGGTGGGACTGAGGTACACCTGACAGTCGAGGATGTCGGTCTTGCCGCTGAGACGGCCGGCCAGACCGCCGGCACTGCCGGAGGCGGTGATGTCGGCGCCGCAGAGGCGGACGTTTTTCAGCGTGCCGGAGAAGGCGGCAAAAAGACCGCCGTCGCCGGTGGTGTTCACGGTCAGACCGTAAATGACCGGGTGGTAGACCTGGCCGTTCACGGTGGCCTTGCTCTCGTAGTAGGTCAGGCGGCTGTTGGTGATGGGCGTGAACGTGCGGGAGCCGTACAGGCGGTCCCAGCCGTCGTCGGCGTTTTCGTTGACAAATTGGATATCCTGCTCCTGTACGGCGCGGGTGATGCTGTCGGGCAGGCGGGAGGCCGTGTCCAGATTTTGCAGATGGCGGGCGTAGGTGACGACGGCGGTGTCGCCGCCGCGGACCTCGGCAAACAGACTGTTGGTGGTCAGCGTGCCGGAGGCGGAGTCCACCAGGCGGTTCTCGCACGTCACCTCTACGGTGATGGTCAGGTCCGCGCCGGGGGTCAGGTTTTTGTTTTTGAAGCGGGCCTGCTGGCCGAAGCGCATACCGTCCGTCAGAGAGTCCAGGACCATGGTGGCGGTGTAGGTGAGATAGTCGGTCTTGACCTCGCTGCCGGTCAGCTCGATGCGGGAGGTGCTGTGGACACCGTCGGAGACGGTCACATAGAAATGCAGCGGCTCCATGGGCGTGTCGCAGGTGACGCGCAGAAGAAGCTGCTCCTTGTTGATGATCTCCATATGGGGCGTCAGCTTGCCGGTGGTCTCGGACTGGACGCTGTCGCCGCCGTAATAGCCCACGGCGGCACCGGCGCTCAGCCGGCCGTCACGGAACCGCAGGGTATTGAAGCTGTCAAAGTCATAGGTCAGGGGCTTTTCGCTGTAAAACACGGCGTAGACGCTGCCGCTGGTGGGGTCGAGCTCGATCACCCAATCGTTGTCCCACAGCTGGCGGTCCACCTGGTCCTCCGGGAGGATGACCGCGGCGGCGGAGCCTTCGCCGGTCTTGGCGGCGGAGGTCACATAGTACAGGGAGGTTTTTCTCTCGGCGGCGTCCAGCGGCGT
>DJPP01000095.1:0-9370 GCA_002438575.1 Oscillospiraceae bacterium UBA6409
CCACAAAGGCGATCTCCGTGGCCGCCGTCTGCACGGCCAGCTGGCCTTCCAGTGTTTCCACCTTCTCCCGCAGGTACGGCACGCTCTCCACGATCTCCGCCGCGACCTCCTCTGTGCCCTCCATGGGCGTCCGGTTGCTCAGGGAGTATACCGTCCCGCCCAGCACGACGCCCTGCGCGTCAGCGGCATCACAGAGGCCGTAGCAGCCGTTTCCCAGCAGCCGCACCCATACCGGCCATTCCTGCGCGGCCACCTCCTGGCCGTCCTTCTTGAATACATACATGGTCTAACGCTCCTTTCCCGCGCCCACCAGCGCGGCGATGTAGTTCAGATCTGCAATGGGCGCCTCAAAGAAGGCGCTGCCCCAGAGGAAGTGGTCCTCGTGGTCCGGGTGCCGGTACTTCCCGCACAGCTCGTCCGCCCACACCCGGTCCCATCGGCTCTGATGGTCGGTATCCTTGCGCTCCAGCGTCTTGCAAATGGCCTCCGTCAGCGCCCCGCGCCGCAGGCCCTGCCCGTCGTCATCGCGCTTGAAATGCTCGTGGGCCCGCTGGCTCCCGACCGCGCAGAGCTGCCGCCCCTGGTAGTACAGGAAGTCGCCCCGCCTCTCCAGCGCGGCGCCGTAGGGGATGTTCGCCCTGCCGGATATGCCCTCGAACCTCGCCCGCTTGTGGCATACATACCTCATGCCGCCCTCTCCTTTCGCAGTGCGCTGTGCAGCGCCCGCAGCGCCGTCAAGCGTCCGTTGTCGTTGTGTCTCTTGTAGTAGCCCTTGGCGCTCACGATCTGCGCCCTTACGCCCTCCCAGTCGCCCCTATCGGCCAGCAGGCGCATCTTCCGCCGGCAGCGCCTCTGTGCGTCCCCGGTGCGGTGCGTCACCACCCGGCCCGCTTCCATCAGCTGGAACTTCGTCTTGCAGTAGCGGAAGGGCCGCCGCAGCGGCGCGTAGTGGCATTTTCTGCGGTTCACCCGCAGCCCCAGCGCCTCGCACCGTGCAATGAACGCCTCCAGCACCGCCGCCGCGTCCACACCCGGCGGCACCAGGATCACATAGTCGTCCATGTAGTGCTGTGCCTCCAGGTGCATCTGGCACCGCAGCCAGTGATCCACCGCCGACGGCAGAGCCACCATCTCCTGCTGGCTCTGCTCCATGCCCAGCGGCATCCCCCGGCCCGGCGCTGTCTCCGGCGCTGTCAGCACCATCTCGTCCGCCAGTGCCCGGATGGGCCCCGCCGGCATATACCGCCGGTGGCGGTCCAGCAGCGCCGAGCGCGGCGCTGAGGGAAAGAACTCCTTGAGGTCGCACAGGATCACGCTGCCCTCCCGGCCATAGCGGCGGTAGTGCCGCATTAGCGCCCTTTTCAGCCGCCGGTACGCGAACTCCAGCCCCTTGCCCTGCTGGCTGGCCCCGTTGTCGTAGATCATGGTGGGGCCGTAGCAGGGCGTCAGCACGAACCGGCTGTGCACCTTCTGCACCTGTCTGTCGTCCACATGGGGCGCGTCGATGGGCCGCACCTTGCCCCGTTCCATCACGGTGAAGTGCACCGGCTTCCGCTGCGGCTGCCACGCCCCGCTTTCCGCCAGGCGGCAGCTCTGCGCCGTTCGTAGAAACAGCTCCGCCTCGAAGGCCTGTATGCTGGTCTTCCACCGCACGCCACGGCAGCAGTCCTTTCCGCATTGGTACATCCGGTCGAACCGGGCGATGTCCTCCAGCGCGCCCAGCGCCGCCATGCGCCGCTGCCTGCGCTCCTGCCGCCGTGTCTTTCGTCGTTGATAGCGCCCCTCCCGGCGCTCTGCGCTTGTCATGTGGTAGCCTCCCGGCAGCGTCGGGCCGTGCCGCCCGGCGTGTTCTCTGCTCTCCCGCGGCACATGAAACGGAGGTAGGCACCTTCTCCGCCATGCAAGCGCCCGCCGTAGCCTCGGCGGGTGTGCCGCAGCGCCGTTCCTTGGCGTTCCGGCAAGCGTCCGTGCAGCGGTGCGGAAGACGGTTTCGGACGGCTCGTGCCGTCGCGGGAAGTGCCTCTCCTTTCGCGCAAGGTCCTGTTGCTGTTCGACCTGCTCACCCTCCAAGCGTAGAGGGGGCACGAAATCCGGGGGCGACGCCAAGCGAATTGCTGGCATTGTTGTTGTTCGCGGCGCCCGACGTGTTCACATTGCAGAAATTGTTGCTGTTGCTGGCATTCGGCGAGCGCAGCCAGGCATTGACCGCCTCCCGCCGCCAACGTCGTCGGGCACTTATTCAGAGACACACCCATAGTCTTATGACTTCCTTTTCTTTTCCTGCGCCATATACCGGCGCTTGTCGCTGTCGGCCACCGCCTCCAGCTTCTTACGCAGCGCCACGCAGTCGGCGCCCACGTCCGTTTCCATCCGGTGCAGCTTTTTCAGCGCCGCCTCCGCGCCCAGCGTCACGCCCTTGCCGTTGCGGAAGGCGCCCTCCGGGTTGGACCGCAGCACCTCGTGCACCTTGTCCATGCGCTCGCCCAGCGCCTTGGCCGCCGCGTGGCAACGCAGCAGGTACTCCCGCCGCAGCGTTAGCTTCTGCCCGTCGCTGGGGAACACGTCGTTGGCCTTCACGGCGTAGTCCTGCACCTCCCCGGCCAGCTCCGCCGTCGGCACGGCGATCAGCCGGCCGTACCGTGCGCTCATGCACGAGAGCAGGTCGATGACCTCCACATACAGCTTCTTGCTCAGCAGCACGAACTCCGGATCCCGCGGGCTGTTCGGATCCGGCTTCTGCCTCTTATAGGCCGGTACGCTCATTTTGCCTTGTTCTCCTTTCGCTCCCCCGGCTTTCGCCGGGGGATAGTCTTTCCGATGCCGGGCTTCGCCCGATCACGCGCAAAAGCCGGGGGCCACGCCAAGCGAAATGCTGGCAGTGTTGGTGCCCGCGGCGCCCGACGTGTACACACGGCAGAAATAGTAGCTGCCGCTGGCAGACGGCGAGCGCAGCCAGGCATAGACCGCCGTGGTGGTCGCCGAGTGCCTGTAGAACACCTTGGGGTTGCCCGCCTTAAAGTAGTCGTACTGCGCCTGCTTGCTCTGCTCCGCGCTGTTCGCATACGACCGCGCGCCGAAGATCTCGAATTCCGCCATGAGGAATGTGTAGTCCGTGGTGGCCGACAATATCGAGCTGTTCTGCGTCCACTTCGTTACCGACTTCATCACTGCCCGCAGGTCCTCCGGCAGCACCGCCATCAGGCTGCCCTCCAGGGGCACGTCCGGCGTGTTGCTGTTGCCCAGCACCGTCTTCCGCATCCGGGAGGCCTCCCAGCCGCCGGAGTTGGTATCGCTGGTGTTCATGGTGAAGTACGCGCCGCTGGTCTTGTTGCCGTACTGGCTGTCGCAGAAGGCCGTCATGGTGGTGCCGATCTTGCCCATGAGGAAGTGGATGCGGTGCTCGCCCTCCACGGCGCTGTTGTGGTCAAAGCCGATGATGAACGCCTTGACGGTCACATTGGACACGTTGAGGCTCTGCCAGGTGCCGGTCAGCGTCACGTCCTTCGTGTCGCCCACGGACCAGTAGTTGGCCCCCTGTCCGGCGTCCGATACCGCCTTGATCATCTCCCAGCTGTTGGCATTCAGCTCCGCCGCCACGAAGCTGAGCGTCAGCTCCTGCGGCACCGTGGCCGCCTTCACGTCCGGCGTGGTGGTGCCGTCCTTGGCGGCGCTCACCGTGTAGGTGCCCGCCTCGTCCAGCTCCAGCACCGCCTGTCCGTTTTCGCTGACGGCGCTCACCGCGTAGCTGCCCTTTTTGGCCGTCACCACGGCGCCGCTGTCCACGTTCACCACCAGCTTCTGCGCGCCGTCCCCGGCGCCGCCGCCAAATCGAATGATAGTAGGCATTTCCTTACTCTCCCTCCTTGATGACACGGATGGGGATATCCACGGTGGGCATCTTGCCGTAGGCCTTCAGCGTCATGCTGCCCGCCGCCTGTCCGCCGTCCGTGATGTTGGCCGCCTGCAATGCCTTCAGCTGCTCCGCCGTGATGTTCACCGCCGGCAGCAGCTCCTGGTAGCTGGTGGCCGTCACACCGGCGATGGATAGCGTGTACACAAAGGGCGCTTCGCTGCCCGTCCAGCCGGACGCCAGCAGCGTGGCCGTCACCGTGGCCTTGGGGCCGGAGTAGTCCGTGCCTGCTGTTGCCGCCGTCACGCCGCCGGCGCCGTCGCCCTTCAGCAGTCCTCTGGCCGTCACCTTGGCCTGGAAGTCGGCCACTTTCTTGCCGCTGTCGGACAGATTGCCCGCCGCGTCCAGCGCGGCCAGGTTGCCCGCCGCCGCGGGCACCGTCTTGTCCGCCTTGTTCCCGATCTTGGCCAGGTCGCTGTTGAACTGCGTTTCCGTGCCGGTGTAGCCGCCCTTGCTGGCGGCGGTGTAGGCGCTCTCGCCTGCCTCGCCCTGCGGGCCCTGGATGCCCTGCTCGCCCTGGGGGCCGGTCTCGCCCTGCGGGCCCTGTGGGCCTTCCGGTCCCTCCGGGCCGGTGGGGCCGGTGGGGCCCGTCGCGCCGGTAGCGCCCTGCTCGCCCTTCTCGCCCTGGATCCCCTGTTCGCCCTGGGGGCCCTGGGGGCCGGTGGGGCCTGCGGGGCCGGTCTCGCCGGTGTCGCCCTTCTCTCCCTGGATACCCTGCACGCCCTGCGGCCCCTGCGCGCCGGTGTCTCCCTTGGGCCCCTGCGCGCCGGTGGCGCCGGTGGGGCCCTGTGGGCCCTGCGGGCCTTGCAGCTTACCCACGCTGGTCCAGTCGCCGTTCAGTGCCGACCATATGAATATTTCGTCATCCTCGCCGGTCACCTGGTAGGCGTACTCGTTGCCGGTGGGGAATGCCTGCTTCAGCGCCGCCAGCGTCGGGTAGATATCCTTGATGGTGAAGGACTTGCCGTCCTCGCCGGGATCGCCCTTCTGTCCCTGCGGCCCGGTAGGGCCTGCGGGGCCGGTAGCGCCGGTAGCACCCTTGGGGCCTGTCTCGCCCTGGGGGCCCTGGATGCCCTGCGGGCCTGCGGGGCCCTGGGGGCCTGCCGCGCCGTCCGCGCCGGTGGGGCCTGTCTCGCCCTGCTTTCCCTGTATGCCCTGCGCGCCCTGTGCGCCGGCAGGACCGGCAGGGCCGGTGGCGCCTGTCGCGCCGGTAGCGCCCTTCTCACCCTTAGCGCCCTGCAAACCGCGGGGGCCCTGGATACCCTGGGGGCCGGTGGCGCCCGTGGCGCCCTGCAAACCCTGCACGCCCTGGGGGCCCTGGGGGCCGCGGATGTTGTAGGCGGGCGGCGGCGTGGCCGTTTCGCTCAGCACGAACGTCAGGTTGCCCAGGCCGTCCACCGCCGGATACCATGCCGCGCCCTGCGGTCCCTGGTCTCCCGTGTCGCCCTTGTCTCCCTTGTCGCCCTTCGCGCCGGTGTCGCCCTTGTCGCCCTTCACGCCGGATACGATGGTATAGGTGCCGTCGTCCGTCACCACACTGGCCCCGCCGAACTTCAGCCGGCTCCGCTGCGGCATCTGCTGCCCCGCCGCGTCGTAGATCAAATGCCCGGAGGAGGCCACCTCCGTCCACGTCGCACCGTCCGAGGATACCTCGATGTGCTCGTCCGCATTCAGCCGGATATACTTGATATCCTCGCTGCCGTACTGGATGAGCTGCTCCACGCCCAGCGCGATCAGCGCGTCGATGAGCTCGTTGTGCCCGTCCTTCACCGGCCCGGAGGTGAGCCGGTCAAAGACCTTTTTGTTTTCCTCAGCCGTCCCGCTGAGTTGGTCCGGGGATGCCTGTACGCCCTTACTGGTAATGTCGGCATCCGTGATCTTGAAATCGCTCAGTCCCATGTGTTCACCGCCTTATCTCCTGTAGTTGGTGCCCGGCTCCTTGTACTGCACGCCGAAGGCGTACAGGCCGAAGGGCTCGTTCACCTCGTCGTTCCGCAGCCGGAACCGCACCTTGTCCACCTTTTTCAGCTTCACCTTGCCGTACAGTGTGCGCGGCGTCTGATCTCCGCTGAAGGTGAATTTCCCGAAGTCGATGTACTCGAAGCTCAGATACCGGGCCTTGCTCTTGGCGTCGTATACCTGCTTCCAGATACCCCGCACCAGCGCGTAGATCTTCACGCCGGTAACAGGTGCCGCCGCCAGCCGGGCGGCCACGCCCGTGAACGACTTGGTCTGGAAGAACAGGTTGCCGTCGAAGTCCGCCGTGTCCCAGTAGGCCGTGATGGCCGCGCCGTCGTCGTTGTAGCTGGCCGGGCTGTCCAGGCTTGATGCGAACCGGCACAGCTTCCCGTCCGCCGTGCCGAAGCACAGCGCGCCGTCCTCGTCCGTGAACACGACGCGGGCCGGGATGTCCGGGAAGTAGTAGCACTCATACTGAAAGCTGCTGTAGGGGCTGTTCTTCTCGTAGGTCTTCTGCTGCAAGTCCAGCAGATACACCGTGCCGTCCAGCGCCATGGCGTAGAAGTCGCCGTAGATGCACGCGCTGGCGGCGCTGCGGTCCTCCGCCTCGCGGATGGCGCTGCCGATGTAGTAGCTGCGCTCCTGGCTGTACTTCTCGCCGGTCAGTTCCTCCGCCGTGATGGCGAACACGCCCCGGTCCGTGAGGAACAGCGGCTCCTTGTCCGTCCGGCAGAAGGTGTCCGGGGCCACCGCGTCCTGTCCGATGATGGTGTTGGTGATGCGGAACACCGCCTCGCCGTCCTCGTTCAGCGAGCCGGTACGCACCACCACGTTCCGGCCGTCGGCGCTGCCGGTGAGGAACGCCGCCAGTGTATTGCTGAGCACGGTGTACCCCACCACCTCGCCGCCGTCGCGGGCGATCTTGGTGTAGTTGGTGTCCGGGAAGAACGCCGGATCGTCGAATTCGCTGTAGAAGTCCGTGCCCTTCTTGTCGCTGTTCCCACTGAGGAACGCCCGGTCCGTAGCACCGCCCACGCCGTACACCGCCGGGATGGTGCAGTGGTTGATGGTGTCCGCGTACCCCTCCCGCGTCTTGGAGGCGGTGATGTGCACGTTGTCCTGTCCCGTCACCGGGCTTTCCCCCGGCGCGGTGTTGAACGTCACCTTCCCCGCTTCCCTGTCCACGGTGAAGTCCGTGTTTTCCACCTTGGCCACCCACTCGCCGTCGCTGTTCAGCACCTCCGCCGTCACAGGATCACTGTCCAGCCCCTCCGTGGTCAGCTGGTACACCGTGGCGTCCTTTGTGCCGAGGAAGCTCTCCGTCCACTTCTTTCCGATGAGGTTCAGCCCCTGATAGGCCGTTCCGCCGCCGGTGGGGCGGCGGGAGATGATGATCGTCGGCACCGTGGCGTTGTCGCTGACCGCCGAAAGCGTCGTGCCGTCATAGACGCGGTACACGCTGCCGTCCAGCAGGTACAGCTTTTCGTCAAAGACGAAGCTGCGGCTCCTGGCGTCCGCCATGTCCCCTATGGCCTCCAGCGTCCATGCGCCGTCCGTGCCGATGTTCCGCCGGTACAGCTTCCCGCCGGCATGGACCAGCACCTCCCCGGCCAGCCGGTGGATGCCGTTGATGGCCGCGTTGCCGTAGGCCGTCACCATCGTGGTGTAGCCGGTCCGCTTGCGGACCTTGCCCACCTGGTCGCGTATCATGTTAGGCGCCTCCGGGGACCGGGACTTGTCCACATTGCTGGGGCTGTTGTTCAGGTCCACGCCCCGGAAGGCCTCAATGACCACGCTGTATTTCTTGCTTGCCGCCGGTACCGTGAATTGTGCCATGCCTTACCACCACCCTGTCGTATTACGAACACCAGCGGACCGGATGCCCGATCCGCTGGATGCGTAAGCCGTTTGCACCTTCACAAGACCGTCCTCGTATTCATTCCGCAGTATGGTCGCTATGGAGATGTCGTCCTCCTTGTACAGCTCCGCCGCGATGTACAGCGGGATCAGTACCGCGGCCTCCGCCGCCAGGTCGATCTCCTCCTCGTCCGGCGTTTCCGCCGTGACGGTCTGCGGGTACGCCTTGTACCACAGCGTGTAGGTGCCCACCACGCTTCCGGGGATGACGAACACGTCGTCACCCTCCATGCTCCAGTCCTCCGCGGTACCGTAGGCGGTGCCGTCGGCGAACATGACCTCGCTGCTGTTCAGGCAGCGGAAGCGCGGCAGGTAGTCCTGCAGAGGTATCTTGTATAGGTCCTTTGTCTTGGGCAGGATCAGCTTCTCCGCCGTCACCGCCGGTTCTGCGGCGTCGGCGTCGATCTCGATCTGCCACGACTTGAGGATGGGGCGGCCAACGGACGCGATCTGCTGCAGCGCCTCGTTGGCCTTGGCGGGCATGGCATTGATATACTCACGGTTGATGTCGTCCTCCGTCAGCACAGCGCCTTCGTTGGAGTACATGGTCTGCAGCGCAGCCAGTTTCACATCTCCCCATGTCATGCCGCCACCGCCTTCCTCTCAGGTGAGGTCGGTGCCGGTGGACATATTGCCCACAGCGACGAACCGCCAGTCGGCGAAGCCCGCGCCGAAGCGGGCGCGGCCCTGCCAGACGTTGTTGTCGTTGTTGTTGTCGATGACGGACTTCACGTCCAGGGGCACGCGGTCCTGGAAGATGGGGCCGTCGTTCAGCTCAATGAACTTGCTGTCCAGCAGGAAGAAGGGCTTTTCGCTGCTCTTGCCCAGGTCAGCCAGCGCGGCGGTCAGATAGGGATCCACGATGATGTTCCAGCGGCCGAACTGGTAGTTGAAGGCGTTGTTGCCGGAGGTGGGCTCCTTGTCGGCGCCCACGGCGGCGAACACGGCGTCCTTCAGTGCAGCGTCGTTGGGGATCCAGATAGTGTCCGGGGCCACGCCCAGCAGCTCGCCGTTGTCGCCCTTGATGTTCTGCATCTCGGTCTCGATCTTGCCCAGCAGGGTGTTGGTGAAGGTGCCCTTGTACAGGTTGGTCTGCTTGGCGCCGTTGACCTTGTTGGGGTGCGTCTTGGAGAACAGGGCCTGCCCGTCGGCGCTGCCGCAGGCGAAGGTCTTGCCCTTGTAGGAAACGGTGGTGCCGTACAGGCCGCCGGCGTAGAGGATGCGGCCGAACTTCTCGCGGGTGCGGCCGTAGGCGGTCACCAGCTTGTTGGCGCGCTGCTTCATGGTGCCCAGCAGGCAGTCCTCCACCAGCTCCTGCGTCACAGAGAAGGACTGCTTGAAGGTCATGTTCACGATGTCCCGGAAGTAGCCGTCCTCAAAGCCGGTCTTGGGATAATCGCCGCCTTCACCCACGGGCTCGAAGTCGCCCATAGCGGTTTCGCTGGAATAGCGCTCCGCCCAGTGGCGGCTCTTTTCCATGCGGTACAGATAGGGCAGCAGGCTCTCCCGCTGGAAGGCCTCGCCCCGGCTCTCCAGAAATGCCTTCAGCGGCACCTGGCAATCGCCGTAGATGGTCCCGTTCAT
>DJPP01000095.1:9460-16506 GCA_002438575.1 Oscillospiraceae bacterium UBA6409
AACTTCACCGTCACGCGGGAACCGACGGTCTGGCCGTCGATGCCGGTGACTTCGGCTACGCCGCTGGTCTTGGTGGCGGTGACCTGCATACCGTCGGTGTGCAGGGTGACCTTGTCGCCCACGCCCACGGTCGCGGAGTCCGCCGGCGCCACGCCCAGGGTGGTCTCGAACTCCATGTACTTCTGCACCTCCACGCACGGCACCACGCCGTTGTCGTCGACGGGACCCACGCACACATGGCTGGGTGCCACGGCGCCGCTGCACAGCGTCACCTTGCCGCTGGCCAGCTTCAGCGCCTCGCCCACCTGGTAGCTCTCGCCGTCGGTGGGCTGCATATACACGATGGGGGGCGTATTGCCCACCAGCATTCTGCTAAGCATGAACATAGTTTGTTATCTCCTTTCCCGCCCCTGTCCGGGGCTTTACTGTTTGTAGAATTCTCCGTATGCGGCGTTGATCTCGTCGTCCGTCGCATTGGGATTGATCTCGCGGTACAGCTCCTTTTGCCGCGGCGTGGCCACATAGGGGGCCTCACCCGCAGCGCCGGGCACCGGGGCCATGTGGCGCTTTCCGCTGGCCTGCTTGATGCCGGCCTGTCTGGCCGCCTCCATGCGCCGCTTGTCCACGGCATCCCGGTTGGCCATATAGAAGGCGTCCTCGATGGACAATCCCTTTTCCACATAGCCGCGGAAGGCCTCTCCGGTGGGCATGGCCACGATGTCCTCCAGCGTCTGGATGCCGCTGTCGTACTTCACCCGCACGGCCTCAAGGCCCTGCCGGATGGCCGCCTGTGCCTGGGCGGTCACGTTCCGCGCCTCGGCGCTCATGCCCTCCAGGCGCTGGCGCTGCACCTGCTCCCGCAGGGGCTTCACGGCGTCATCCACCATGCCCTGCAGCGCCGCCGGATCCACACCGGCGGACAGCATCTGTGCCTCGCGCTCCTGTCTGGCCCTGGCCTCCTGATAGGCCCGGAAGTCCGCCTCCGTGCGAATGGGCTGGCCGGTGTAGGGGTTCGTCTGGCCCGCGAACAGGTCGGCGTACACCGCGTCCACGCGGGCCTGCGCCGCCGCGGTCAGAGCCTGCCGTTCCGCCTCGCGCTCCCGCGCCCGGCGGCCGTAGGCCTGCCGGCTGCGCTCCTCGGCGCTCTGTCCCGCTTCCGCGCCCGGCGCTGCTGCGCCGCCTCCCGCTTCAGCAGGATCTCCGCCGTCCTCATGGGCTTCCGTGCCCTGCTCCTGTGCTGTGTCTTCTTCACCGGCGATGCCGGTACCGTTTTCCACAGGCTCCTGCGTATCGCCGTCTGCCGCGCTGCCCGCACCGGGCAGCTCCACGCCGAAGGCCTCCGCATAGTCCTGTTCCGTCAATCCGTTCATGGTGTTCTCCTTTCCGATTTTTCCGCGTTCGGTGCGAATGCGCCCCTTTTCCGCCGGGGCCAAGCGAAATGTCCCGCCCGCAGGCGGTGATGTGTCGTCGGTGCCAGCAGGACGCGCTTACTTGCGCTTATCCTTGCTGCCGCCATTCCCGGTCCGAAGGTCGGTTCCGGTGAAGCGCACGGTGCCCTTCTGGGCGGGCGCCGCCTTCTGGGCGGGCGCTTCCACGCGCTGGCTGCCCACGTTGGCGATGCTGCCGATGTAGCCCTTCTTTTTCTCCATGCCTCATGTCCTCCTTTCGCCGTATTCGGGTTTTTCCCGCCGTCCCGCCGGCGAAACGTTGTCCTGTGCAGCTCCGGGGCTGCGGTGGATGCCCCGCCCTTCGGCAGGGCGTCCGGTAGTAAGACAGGAGGAAAATCTGTCTGGCTCCGGGCGGTGTGCGAAACCACCCACCGCGGCCCCGGAGGGCCGCCTCACGCTTCGGCCGCATCGTCCGCCGCCGGAGCGTCCTTCTTTTTCTTGAGCCGCCGGTCGTACCGGGCGCACTTGGGGTTCCGGCACACATAGGCGGTCTCGCTGCCGCCGTCCGCGTTCACCGCGGCACTGTAGATCATCATCTCCAGTCCGCATTCCGGGCACTTCATGCCATCTCGCCCCCTCCCTGCTGTGCCGCCATCGTCAGCAGCTCCTCCGCCGTGGGCTCCGTCCCGCCGGAGCCGTCTGCCGCCGTGGGCTGCATCTGCTGTGCCTGCTGGCGCTCCATCTGATCCCGCAGGCTCTTGACCATGTCCCCGGCCATGGGGTAGTGCAGCTTCTCCATCTGCTCCCAGAACCGCAGCAGCGTCGTGATCTCCGTGGGGCTGCCCATAGCGCCCTCCTGGAAGTTCATCCGCGTTTCCTTCCACAGCGCCTGCCGGTCCGAGGCCAGCGGCGCCGAGCTGTCGCAGGAGAACAGGAAGTCCGTGTTGTACTGCCAGTCCCCCGCCTCGTCCTGGTACAGGAAGTCGTGCCGGTCGAAGGTCACATATTCCACGTCGCCGTGTTCGTCCGTCCGCCGGATGGTCCGCGGCTCGTCGCAGTAGGCCAGCATCCACTTGAAGATGGCCTCGAACAGGTCCTGGTACATGGCCCGCTTCATCACCCGCTTGCTCTCCAGGCGGCCCGCCGCCTGCTGGGCGCTGAACTCCTTGGCCACGGCGCTGGTGGCTGTGGGATCCTTCCGGCCCTGCATACTGTCCGTGATGCCGATGGTCTGCCGGGCCTGCTCGTAGATCTGCGCCATCATGGCAAGGTCCGTGTTGATGTCCACCTGCGTGTTGAAGGTCTTGATCATCTCCAGCTGTGCCGCGTTCTGCAGCTCCACCCGCACACCGTCCTTGTCGGTGACGAACTGTGCGCCGGGCGGCACGGTGGTGAAGCTGCCGCCGGACAGCACCTTCGTGTTCATCTTCGTGCACAGCTTGTTGAGGCTGTTCTGCTGGTCGAAGATGGCGTCAAGGTCGCTGCTGCCCCAGAACCGCCCCGGCATACTCACATTTTTCCGGATGACCAGCGGGAACACGTCCGGCTTGTAGTAGGGGATGCTCGTCTGCTCCTGCCGGTAGGCCGCCTCCGTCATGGCCACCGCCGGGCCACCGCCCGGCTGCATCTGCGGCAGCAGCGCGCCCGCCTCCAGCGCCACCGGCTGGCCCAGCTCGTCCCGCACGGTGCTCACCGCCGGGATCACCGCGCCATTCCGCAGAACGATGTCCTCCGTCAGCTCCTCGTACTCCATAACCTCGTCCTCGAACTTCTTGGAGCCGCAGTAGGCGCACTTCTTGCCGTCGCCCACGGCGCCGCAGACGGCGCAGCGGTGTACCCGCCGCAGCTGATAGTCCTCCAGGTCCTCCAGCACCACGTCGTTCACCCAGCGCAGCCGCCCGATGCCGCCCTTGCCGTTGCGGTAGTAGGCGGTCACCATCGTCACCAGCTGGTCCGTGGTGTCCGCCGACGCGCCCAGCCGCCGGGCGTCCGGATCGCTCTCGTTCTCGTCGGCCACGTTCACGCCGTAGAACTTCCGGATCTGCCGCTTCGTCTGCGGCGTCTTGAGGAAAAAGAAATCCATGTCCGCCACCTGCGTCATGCCGGCCTGCGGCACAATGCCGTAGGGATGGACCAGGCTCACCTTCAGATCGCCCAGCCAGTCCTTGCCGCTGACGCTGTCCAGCCAGTCCACCAGCAGGCCGTAGCCGCCCTGCACCGGGCTCAGTCGCTCGCCCTCGTCGTTCATGCGCTCCGAGGGCAGCCGGTCCATCACGTCCCGCAGCATGGCCTCGATCACGTCCGCCAGCCACTCGTCCTCCTCCCGCACCGCCGTCACCTTCGGCGAGGGGATCGTGCTGTCTATCTGCGTTTCGATGATCTCGAAGCTCACGTTCCGCACATGGCTGGCCAGGCTCTCCCTGGCCGCCGTGCCGTCCGGGGCGTAGATGGTGTGGTCGCCCTCGTACTGCTTCTCCCGTCGGATCATTCTCTCCCGTTCCCCGGCGATGGCGTTCTCCGCCAGCGCCAGGCGCTCCTGCCACACCTGCAGCTTCTCCTGGTCCTTTCTGTTCATGGCTTCCTCCCGTCAGAATTCCCGGCTTCCGCCGGTCAGCATTTTCTCGTAATCGTCCGCGCCGTCGTCCTCGGCCGCACCGTCCAGCTTGTCCAGCAGCCGGCTCAGCAACTCCGCGCCCTTGTACAGGCCTTTCTCGTTCTGCTCCCAGGTGCCGTCCGGCTCGTAGGTCCTCGTGTCGCTGTTCCACACCAGGTGCGGGGTGCCGCCCTTGCACTTCTGCATCATCTCGTACACCTCTACCGCCAGCGAGTGCCGCGTGATGCCCAGCTCGTCGAACTTCGCCTTCAGCAGCTCGTTCCGATAGGCCTGCACCGCCGGATCCTTCATCAGGCGGCTGGCCGTGTTGGCCGCGCTCTTTTCGCTGTACCCCGCCCGGACCGCGGCCCTCGTGCCGTTCATGTCTACCAGCCACTCCCGGACGAAGCGCCGCTGCTTCTCGCTCAGTTGTTTCTGTTCTTTTTCAGCCACGGCGCCCGCCTCCTTCCCGCCGGTGAATACTCTCCATTTTATCCATTGTGCAACACTTCAACGTGCAGTTATCACGGAAATGCAGAAAAGCGCAAAAATCCCGGAAGCCGTGCAAAATCACAGCTTCCGGGCAATTCATTCAGCTAAAGCGCGTCCGTTATCCCAGAAAACAGGCCGCTACCAGCTCTCGTAAAAGGCCTTCCTCATGTCGTACAGTACGCTCTCCGTGATGGCGTGGTCCAGTGAGATGGCCGTCACGCTCTTTCGCGTGGTCATCAGCTCAAAAAGGGCATGGCTATACGCACCTCCGACCATGTCGCAGGTGTACTTGACCTTCTCCTGTATCCATCGCGGTTGTTCCGGCAGTGTCAGGCAGGTGTAGCGGATGAAGCCCTGCTTCTCCTCCGGCAGCTTCACCCCGCGCAGCTTTTTAAACCCCATCCCCGTCACCTCCCTCCAGAGGCTCCCCGGCATAGGCCACGGCCATCTCCTTGCTGCCGCCCACCTTCCGGGCAGGATCCCGCTGGGCGGGTATGTAGCGCACGAAGTTCACCCCTGCCTCCGGATCGTACCGCGTCCCCGGCAGCGCCGAGGCCCCGGCCGGCACCCGCAGCGGCGCCGGTGAGTATGTGTACAAGTGCTCCACCTTCGGCTTGACCATGTTCCGGCTGACGCTGTACTTCTTCTCGTCCGCCACACCGCGCGCCTGTAGGATGAGGTACCGGGCCAGCGGGTAGTAGTCCTTCTGCCGCCGCAGGATCTGCACGTCCACCTCGCCGCTGCCCCACACGTCCTCCAGCTTCTCGTCGTACAGCCAGAACACGCCGTCCTCCAGCCGCAGGCCGTGTCCGGAGATGACCACATGGACGTGGATACGCACCACCTCCCCGGTCTCGCCGTCCAGCTCACTGGGCACCATCACCCATTTCAGCACCTTTCCGTGCTTCTTCATCCGGTAGGCCACCCGGTCCAGGAACTTCCGCCCCGCCTTCTTGGCCCCCTCCAGCGTGCCGCCGCAGGCAGCCAGCGCCTCGTCGGTGAAGGACAGCGTCAGATACCCGTCGCCGTTGGCATAGTTGCAGTTCAGTGTCCGCGCCAGGGCGAGGATGGCCTGCTGCCGGTTGTTCTCCTGCTTCTTCTCGCTGCTGGCACCCTTGATCCGCGCCCCCCGCCGGGAGGGCCTGCGCCCCACATAGGCCTTGCGGCGCTCCACCACGGAGCCGCTGGTGATCTTGGTGATCACATACATTCCCTCCTTCGCCGTCGTCATGGTTTGCTCCTCCCTCTCCCGCGTTAAAATAGCATAGGTCGCGCCCGTGCCCGCACGAGCCCCCTGTTCATTTCTCCCGCCCGCCGGTAAAGCCGCCTGCCCGCTGTCCCCGGAGGAGCCGTCACACGGTGCCGTTCCTCCGCTGCAAGCGGCCTTCCCGCCAAACATAGGCTTTTAACAAGCCCACAGATACGCGCCCGCGCGTATTATATAAGGTAGTCAGACACTCATATCGCCGCCCCGACCTGCCTACGTCCGTACCCCACGCATGAGCGCAGGCCTTCGACACGCCAGGGCGGCTATATCAATGTCCGCCGATGCCATCGCCCAGCCCCTTCCGGGGCTGGGCTTTTTTCTCGTTTACGTCTGTTCCTCCACCGCCCGCTGGGCTTCCGGCACGCCCTCCAGCTCCACCGCCACCGGTTCGCCGGCGAGGCGCAGGCCGCTGGTCATCAGCAGCTCCACCCGCAGGCGCATTTCCGTGAAGCGGCAGTGCTCCACCGTCACAGGGGCCTCGCCATATCCGGCATCCACCGCGCCCCGCAGCAGGTCGAACAGCGCCTCCACCGTCACCACCTTGTCGGCCTTCTCCGCCGGTGCGGAGGTACTCCTTGTCATTGTCGCCATCGTTTCCTCCTTCTGCTCCGGCGCAGCCGCCGGAGCCGTTGTTTTTTGTGTCTCCGCCGCCGGGCGGGGCCTGCTGTACTTCGGCCGCATCAGCCCCTGCCGCCTCCGCCAGTCGGCGAGGCGCTTCTCCGGCACGCCCAGCTTCCGGGCCATCTCCTCATCGGACAGCCCCGCCTCGAACATCCGCCGTGCCGCTGCGGCGTCGAAGCTGAGGGGCCGTCCGCCGCCGTTGCCCCTGGGCTTCAGCATCAGCGCCCCGGCCTCCTCCAGCACCTCCCGGATCTCCCGCGGCGTCACCGCGTTCAGCTCCGCCAGGATGCCGATCTGCCGCTTGGGATCACGGGCAGTCCGGTAGCTGCTCACGATCTCGCTCTCCGACATTTGCAGGCGCCTCACTGCCCCCCCCTCCTTCGTTCTTCATTCGCCCATCTCCTCCTTCAGCCAGCTTTCTATGCTCTGTATCGTGTCCGGCAGGACGCTCTCCGCGCCCTGCGCCTTGCCGTAGCCGTCAAAGCGGAAGTTGAACAGCTCCTCCGCCAGCTCCCGGTCCGTCATCCGCCGTAGGACGTCGCCTTTTGTGGCCGGCACTATGACCAGCCCCACCCCGCCGCAGCGCGGGCAGCCCTGCGGCGTCATGCCCAGGCACGCCGGGCAGCGCACCGTTTTTCTGTACAGTTCCTCGCGGTTTAGTTTCATTCCAATACCACCTCCACCT
>DJPP01000095.1:16598-16779 GCA_002438575.1 Oscillospiraceae bacterium UBA6409
CGCGCCCCGGCGTCCACCCACTTCTGCTTTTCCTGCAGCACCGCGATCTCCTCGGCGTACCGGGCACACCGGTCCGTCAGCGCCTCGATCCTGTACGATGCCTCGATGCACAGGTCGTAGATCTCCACGGTGGCTTTTCGCGTGTCTCGCGGCAGTTCCCGCAGCCTTTCCACCAACTCAG
>DJPP01000038.1:0-4038 GCA_002438575.1 Oscillospiraceae bacterium UBA6409
ACATCATACGCCCGGTTCACCGGCATAATGCGGCTGCGGGTCTCGCTGTCCGGCGCGTGAAGGGAGACAGACAGCGTTAATTGAAGCTGCCGATCCGCCAGCGCGTCGATCCCCGGCACTACGCCGCAGGTGGACAGGCTGATGTGCCGCATACCGATGTTCATCCCGTGGGGGCTGTTGACCAGCTCCAGAAAGCGCAGCACATTGTCCATGTTGTCCAGCGGCTCGCCGATACCCATGAGCACGATGTTGGAGACAGGCAGGCCGCTGTCCAGCTGGGTAAACAGCACCTGGTCCAGCAGCTCAGAGGGCCGCAGGTCCCGGACCTTGCCGGCAATGGTGCTGGCGCAGAAGGCACAGCCCATGCGGCAGCCCACCTGGGAAGAGATGCATACGGTGTTGCCGTGGTGGTATTGCATCAGCACCGTCTCGATGCAGTTGCCGTCGGCCAGCTCCCACAAATATTTAACGGTCCCGTCCAGCTTCGAGGTCTGCTTCCGGGCCACGGTCGGCGCTGTGATGAAGCACGTCTCGGCCAGCTGGGCACGCAGCGGCTTGGACAGATCGGTCATTTCATCAAAGGAGCGCACGCCCCGGTGCAGCCAGGTGAATACCTGCTTTGCACGGAAAGCCGGCTGTCCCATATTCTTAAAAAAGTCAGCCAGTTGGCGCTCGGTCATGGATTTGATGTCGGTCATGCGGTTCGCTCCTTGACGTTATCCCCTGCGGCGCATACGGCAGATGTAAAATCCATCGGTGCCGGTCCGCTGGGGCCACAGTGTCACATCACCGGGACAGCTTCCGATACCGGGCAGGGTAAATTCCTCTTTCGCAAAGTCCGGGTGTACGTCCAAAAAGGCCGACACCACGCCGCCGTTTTCCTCCGGCAGGACGGTGCAGGTGGCATACACCAGCACGCCGCCGGGACGGACGTAGGCGGACACGTTGTTCAATATCGACAGCTGGACGGCGGGCAGCTGTGCCAGCTGCGCCGGATCCTTCCAGCGGATATCCGGTTTTTTGCGGATGATGCCAAGGCCGGAGCACGGCACATCAGCCAGCACCACATCGGCCTGCTCCACCCAGCCAGCGTGGCGCTCCCGCCCATCGGCCAGTGCTGTGCGGATGATAGTGATCCCCAGCCGCGCAGCACCGCTTTCGATGAGCTTCAGCTTGTGGGGGTGAATGTCACAGGAGAGGATATCGCCCCGGTTCTCCATCTGCATGGCCATGGCAAAGGATTTGCCGCCGGGGGCGGCGCACACATCCAGCACCCGGTCGCCGGGCTTCGGTCCGGCGGCAATGGCCGCCAAACGCGCCGCGGCATCCTGCACGGTGCAGCGTCCCGACGCAAAGGCGGACAGACGCTCCAAATCGCCGGTACCGGTGACTTCAAAGCAGCCCTCCAGCCAGGGATGGGGCGTCAGACGAACACCGTCCGATCGCAGCGCATTTTCCAGCTCCGCCGGCGTGGTCTTCATCGGATTTGTCTGTATCACCGTGGGAACAGGCTCGTTGTCCAGCCGCAGGAACGCCTCGGCCTCCTGTTCACCGACCAAGGCCGTCAGGCGCTTCACCAACCATTCAGGATGGCTATACCGTACCGCCGCTTTGGAAACAAAGCCGTTTTGCGGCAACGGCGGTAAAGTGTTTTTGCTTGACACACATTTCCGCAGCACCGCATTGACCAAGCCTGCGGCACGGGCCTTGCCCCGGTGCTTTGTCAGCTCCACTGTCTCGTGGACGGCGGCTCGGTCGGGCACCTTATCCATGAAGAGGATCTGGTATATGCCCAGCCGCAGCAGACACGCGATCACCGGCTCCAGCCGGGCGGCCTTCTGGCTGCACCAATGGTCGATGTAGTAATCCAGCAATGTCCGGTTCTGGACCACACCGTAGGTCAGCCGGGTACACAGGGCCGCGTCCCGGGCATCCAGGCCGGACTGGGCCACGATACGCTTCAGGCTGCCGTCAGACCACGCGCCCCTGCGCTCCATCTGCAGCAGCGCCTCCAGCGCCGCGTCCCGCGCGTCACGGGGCGTCACAATCCCAGCGGGACCGGATGGCCCCGCAGATAATCTGCCGCCGCCATGCGCTTGCCGCCCTCACCCTGCAATTCAAGGATACGCAGCAGCCTGCCGTCGCCGCAGGCAATGGCCAGACCGTTTTTGTCCGCCTCCACCACGCTGCCCGCTGGGGCGGAGGTCTCTCCGCCTACCGCGGTGCGGTGGACCTTGACCGGCTTGCCTGCCAGCACCATGGACGCACTGGGCCAGGGCACCAGGCCCCGCACCTGATCGTGCAGCTGCTGCGCCGACCGGGAGAAATCCATCGGTGAGAGGCTTTTACCCAGCATGGGCGCGTAGGTGTGCGCCGCGTGATCCTGCGCCATCCGGGTGACGGTGCCGCGTTCGATCTGCCCGATGGCCTCATGCAGCGCCTCCGCGCCAAGCTCCGCCAGCCGCGCCGTCAGCGCCACCGCGTCCTCGTCCGGATCGATGGCCGTCTCGCGGCACAGTATCACATCTCCCGCATCCAGCTCCGGTGCCATATACATAATGGATACGCCTGTCACCGTGTCGCCGTTGAGGATCGCCCAGTTGATGGGCGCCGCGCCCCGGTACTTCGGCAGGATGGAAGAGTGTACGTTGATGGCACCGTACTTCGGCGTGTTCAGGATGTCCTCCGGCAGGATACGGCCATAGGCCGCCACCACGATCAGCTCGGGAGCAAGGGACCGCACCAGCTCCAACGCCGTACCGTCCTTCATTTTCAGCGGCTGGTATACGTGCAGCCCCTGCGTCAGGGCATATTCCTTCACCGGCGGCGCGATCAGCTTCATGCCGCGGTTCTTCGGCTTGTCCGGCTGGGTGAACACGCCGCAGACGTCGTGTCCGTCGGCCACCAGCCGCTTGAGGGAAGCCACGGCAAAATCCGGCGTTCCCATAAACAGAATACGCATTACTTGTCCTCTTCTTCCTCGATCTCGTACTCGTCGGCGTGCGCCTCCAGCCACTTCTGCAGCTCCTCGCCCTCCATGAGCCGGTCGGTATGCTCCACGAACAGATGACCATCCAGATGCTCGATCTCATGGCAGAAGCACCGGGCCGTCAGGCCCTCGTCCTCGACCTCAAACCACTGGCCGTCCCGGTCCTGAGCACGGACACGCACCACCTCAGGCCGTGTTACCACGCCGTATTTCCCGGGAACGCTCAGGCAGCCCTCCAGGCCGGTCTGCTCCCCTTCGGTGTAGATGATCTCCGGGTTCACCAGCTCGATCAGCTGATCCTCCTCGTCCAGCACCACGCACACCCGGCGCAACACGCCCACCTGGGGCGCAGCCAAGCCCACGCCGCCGGAGTCGGCCAGCGTATCGGCCAGGTCGTCCAGCAGCGTATGCAGCCGGCTGTTAAAATCTGTGACCGGGCGGCACACCTTGCTCAGGCACGCCTCGCCCTGCAGCGCGATCTTTCGTAAAGCCATAATCTTACCTCATATTTCCTGGATCTAATCCATTTTGTCACAATCCGTATAGATATGCAGTCGCCGGTTTTCCGGCCGGTGGACAAAAGCCCGCATGAAACCCGCCAGCAGCTCCCGCACCGGCGCGGTATTTTTCCCTAATACCAACAAGCGATAGCGGTACACACCATTGACCTTTACCACCGGCGCCGGTGCAGGCCCGATGACCTGTATCCCCAGCGCATCATAGGGCGGCTTCTCCGCCGCATTTCCGATCCCCTGCCGCAGCAGCTCGATGGAACGACGTACCGACGCCTCCTCCGGTCCCGTCACCGTAACGGTGAACTGATCTGCAAAGGGCGGGTCCTGCCGCAGGCGGCGCAGCGCGATCTCGGCGTCGTAAAACCCCTGATAGTCCTGGGCGGCCGCCGCCTGTATCACATCATTCTCCGGTGTGTAGGTCTGTATCACAGCCCGTCCGGCCTTGTCGCCCCGGCCCGCACGGCCAACCACCTGTGTCAGCAGGTTGAAGGTCCTCTCCGCCGCCCGGTAGTGATCCACATACAGGGACAGATC
>DJPP01000038.1:4108-6501 GCA_002438575.1 Oscillospiraceae bacterium UBA6409
CCCTTGGCCACCATCTGGGTACCCAGCAGAATGGGGATCTGCCTCTCCTCAAATTCTTTCAGCAGTGCTTCATGTCCCACGGATACGGTGTCCGCATCCATCCGCAGCACCTCGACTCCCGGGAACAGCTCATGCAGCTCCTCCTCTACCCGCTGGGTACCGAAGCCGATATGCTTCAGTGTGCCGCCACACTCAGGGCACACCGTCGGCGCAGCGTGTGAATAGCCGCAGTAGTGGCACATCAGCCGGTCGTTGGCGCTGTGGTATGTCAGGTATACGCTGCACCGCGGGCACTCCGGCACATAGCCGCACTGGGGACACAGCAGCTGGCGGCTGCTTCCCCTGCGGTTCAGGAACAGGATGCTCTGCTCCCCCGCAGCAATGTTTTTTGCCAGTTCCTCCTGCAGCGGGCGGCTGATGACGGTGCTGTTTCCGGCACGCAGCTCCTGCCGCAAGTCGGCGATACGGACCTCAGGCAGGGCACGGCGGTTGTAGCGCTCCGTCAGCTCCAGCAGATCGTACTCTCCCTGCTGCGCGTGGTAAAACGTCTCCACCGTGGGCGTGGCAGAGCCCAGCAGCAGCCGCGCGCCCTCGGCGGCGCAGCGGTATTTTGCCACATCCCGGGCGTGATAACAGGGTGCGTTTTCCGATTGATAGGACCCCTCCTGCTCCTCATCCATGATGATGAGGCCCAGGTCCTCCAGCGGCGCAAACACCGCCGACCGGGTGCCCAGCACGATATGGGCCTCGCCCCGCCGCAGCCGCTTGAACTGATCGTAGCGCTCCGTCATCCGCAGACCGCTGTGCAGCAGCGCTACCTCGCGGCCGAAGTAGGCGGTGAAGCGTGCCATCATCTGGGGCGTCAGAGCGATCTCCGGTACCAGGATCATCACGGACCTGCCCATTTTCAGCAGCTCCTGCGCCAGTCGGATATACACCACCGTCTTGCCGCTGCCGGTAACGCCGCGCAGCAGCGTGACGCCGGGCGTCCCCGTCCGCACCTGGGCCAGCAGCGTGTCACAGACGCGCTGCTGCTGTCCATTCAGTGTCAAGTTCTCAGCCTTTACAGTGTATCGTTTTTCAGATATTCGGTATTCTTCCTGCTCCCGGTACGCCACCGCCCCCAGCTTTTCCAGGGCATTCAGTGTCTGGCGGGATACGCCGGTGAAATATGTCACATCGTGCAGTGCCGTCTCGCCGTTTTGGGCCAGGAACGTCACCGCCTCGCGCCGCCGCTGGGACTTACCGGCCAGAGCCAGCGCCTCCTCAGCAGGAACAGCGAGACGGGCGAACAGCACTACCTTGTCGCGTACCTTGCGGCTCTGCTCCTTTTTGCAGTGCAGTGCACCCGATTTGGCCATGCGGCGCAGCAGCGGCTCAACATCATCGCCCAGCGCCTGACGCAGCTTATCCGTGGTCAGCGGGCCATCCTGCAAAAGGCGGCATACCGCTGCCTCCTGTCGCGTGGGCGCCAGCGGCGGCTGGGCCAGGGACCAGGTCTCCCGGTAATGGTACCATACGGCGGCAGGCAGCACGGTTCGCAGCGCGTCATAAAACGTGCAGAAATACCGGCGTGTCATCCACAGCGCCAGCCGCAGCTCCCTTTCCGTGATGACCGGCTCGTCGTCCAGCAGGGACCGGACCGCCTTCAGCGGCTTGTCCGGCACCGCCTGATGCAGAGAGAGGATCATCGCCTCTGTGAGCCGGTTGCCGCGGCCGAATGGCACCAGCACCCGGCAGCCTACTTGTCCGCCGGCTTCCTCCGGCAGCAGGTAGTCATAGACCTTGTCAATGGCGTAGGTAGCCGCCTGTACGGCCACCTTGGCGATCACCGCCACCTCAGGCCTCGTCTTCCTCGATAACAGGGTCGCTGACGTACTTGCCCTCGGCCACCTCGCCGATGGCCATCGTCACGGGCTTCTCCGGCAGAGGCTCGCCGGTGACCTCGGCCTCGGCGGCGATCTGACGGGCGCGGCGTGCCACCACGTTCACCATCATGTAGCGGTTGGGGATGTACTCGGTCAGCTTGTTCATAGCGGGATAAAGCATAGACATAACGATCAGTTCCTTTCGTTTTGTATGGATGCGCCCCGGCGGGGCGGCCCAGATACGCGGACAGGCCGCGTTGGTTCACACACTTACTTTTCGCTGAGGATGGCGCCCATACGCTCAGCCGGTTTACAGTGCTCGGCGCACATAATGGCCCGCAGCTCGTTCACGGCATTCTCTACCGTATCGTTGACCACAAAATAGTCATAGTCACCGGCCATCTCCAGCTCCACCTGGGCGCGGATCAGGCGCTTTTGTATTTTCTCCGGCGTATCGGTCCCCCTGGCAGTCAGGCGGCGCTCCAGTTCATCCCAGCTGGGCGGGGCGATGAAAATACGCACCGT
>DJPP01000038.1:6565-11436 GCA_002438575.1 Oscillospiraceae bacterium UBA6409
TATCACGTCCTTGCCCCGGGCCATGGCATCGTCCACATACATCTTGGGCGTACCATAGAAGTTGCCCACATACTCGGCATATTCCAGAAATGCATCGGCGGCGATCATGTCGCGGAACGCATCCGCCTGAATGAAGTGATAGTCCACGCCGTCCTGCTCACCCTCGCGGGGCGCGCGGGTAGTGGCGGATACGGAGAAATACAGGTCGTCACGGCCCTGGAACAGGGCGTGCAGCACGGTGCTTTTACCCACACCGGAGGGTCCGGAGACAATAAAGGTCTTTCCTATCTTATGCAAGGGTCATTCATCCTCCTCTGTCAATTCTTCTACCGGCAATCCCAGGCGCGGCGCCAGACGCTCCGCCGCCAGGGCGGACAGCACCACATGGTCGCTGTCCATAATGAGCACCGAGGCCGTCTTGCGGCCATAGGTAGCATCAATGAGCATCCCACGGTCACGGGATTCCTGCACCAGGCGCTTTACCGGGGCGGAGTCCGGGCTGACCACGGCGATGAGCCGCTGGGCGGAGACCAGATTACCGAAGCCGATGTTGATAAACTGCATACCGGCCTCCTCACTCCACATTCTGTACCTGCTCGCGGATCTTCTCCACCTCGGCCTTCATGTTCACCACATCCCGTGCCACATTCAGGTCGTTGCACTTGGAGCCGATGGTGTTGCACTCGCGGTTGACCTCCTGGATCAGGAAATCCAGCTTTCGACCCACGGGCTCGCCGCTTTGCAGCATATCCCGCAGCTGGGCGATATGGCTCCGCAGGCGCACCGTCTCTTCATCCACAGCCACCTTGTCAGCGAAGATGGCCGCCTCGGTAAGGATACGGCTCTCGTCGATGGTGGCAGACTGCAATACCTCCTGCATCTTGGCTTCCAGACGCTGGCGATAGGCCGCCACCGTCTGTGGCGACTGCGCCTCCACCTTGCTCACGGTCTCCTCGATGGTATCCACCCGGAAGGACACATCCAACGCCAGCTTTTCACCCTCCACGGCACGCATGGCGTTATAGGCCGCCAGCGCATCATCCAGCACGGCGCAGATGTCGGCGGCGATCGCCTCCACATCCTCCTCCGCCTTGGTGACCGTCAGCACATCGGGGAACCTGGCCAGCACCTCCGGCGTCACGTCGCCGGGCAGCGCAAAGCTGTTCTTCAGGTGCATCAGCGCGTCATAGTACCCCTTCGCCAGCCCCTCGTTCACCTGCACCACCGCCACATCCGCCGCAGAGGTGTCAATGGTGACGAACACATCCACCTTGCCGCGGGAGATCGCCTTCTGTACGCGTGTCTTGATGGCGTCCTCCGCAAAAATATAGGCGCGGGGCAGCTTCACGGTGCAGTCCAGATAGCGGTTGTTGACGGACCGCACCTCCACGGTGATATCTCTGCCGCTGTGCATCTCGCGGGCGCGGCCGTAACCGGTCATACTCTTGACCACGGGATCAACTCCTTTGTTTTAGTAAACGGGGACTCTCCCCTTTTGTGTACTCAGCAAAAACAGACCGGAACGCCAAGGGCATTGCAGCACAGCGCAGTACCGCACAGACGCAGACAGCCGCTGTCGCCGCAGCTTCCGGTGGTCACACTGCCATAGCCATCAGGCCGGTAGGCCGCACCGCGGCCCTCCAGAATATCCAGCGCCCGCTGGTACTCCGGGTTGTCCGGCGCCATGGTAACGGCAGTCTGATAATACTGCCGCGCCTCGTCCAGCCAGCCCCGGCGATAGCAGATCGCACCCTTGAGGAAATTCCACTCGGCGTCGTGGTCAGTCTGGGCGTTCAGCAGCTCCTCCGCCAGGTTCAGATCGCCGCTGCTGATGGCCATACGCACCCGCTGATAGCGGCTACCGCCCTGATAGCCCCCCTGATATGCCGACTGATACCCGCCGTATCCGGTGCCGTAGCCCGTACCGGAAGCGGAATATCCGCCGCTGCGCTGGGCCTTCCGCTGAGACTGCACCGCCTCATAGGCCTCGTTGATCTCCTTCATGCGCTCCTGCGCCAGATCAGCCAGCGGGTTGTCGTGATAATTGTCCGGGTGATACTTCCGCGCCAGGTCGCGGTAAGCCTTCTTCACCTCTTCGTCTGTGGCGGTGCTGGGCACCCCCAACACTTGATAGGGATCACGCATAGTCCGTGTCCGCCTTTCGTATAGGTTCTTCTCTTCGCTGCCGCTTACGGAACGTGCCGTGCAGCACGGCCGCCCCCACGGCATACAGTCCCTCGTACACCGCAGCACGCAGGACCGGTGTATACTTCGTCTCCGGCAAAAGCTCAAAAGCCGCCGCCATAGCGCGGACGGAACCATCCAGCGTCATGGCCAGCACCTCGCTGTCAGCCGGTGTCAGCACGCCGTCCTTCGGCGTGAAGCGCAGGGCCAGCGGGTTGTACCCGCCGCTTTTTATATCCGCCCGCAGGTCGTCCGCCGCGTCCACCAGATAGACCCAGCGGCCCAGATGGTACAGCAGCTGTGCCGTCACCCGCCGCCGCACCGGATCGTTGACCTCCTCCGCCGCCAAAGCCAACAGCTGTGCAAAGGCGTCCGCCGGCGCATCCAGGGAGGCACATCTGTCCCGTTCCAACGCCGCCAGATCCGTCAGATGCGCCTGGGTCCCCGCGTCGAACTGCGGCCGCCGTTCCCGCGCCTTCCGGTACGCCGGATACAGCAGTGCCGATGCGATGCGATACTTCAGCCCGCCCCAGAAGCCGTGGTCGGCCACGCCGTCCCGCAGCTGCCAGTAGGTCAGTATCACGCTCATGTCCGCCGCCGCGTCCAGCGCCGGATCGCCCGCAGCGCAGCAGCGTCTCCGTAGCGGATGCACCGCGCAGCGTCTGGCGCACACCTCCTCTACGCCATCCGACAGCACCATCGCCAAAAAAGTCAGATCATAGTTCAGGGTCATCCGCCCCGTCAGACCGTACCGCGCACCAAGCGCGTGGCACAGCCCGCAGTAGGCGGCGCGGAACGTCTCACGATCCGCCGGCGTCAGCCGGTCGTCCGAAGGCCGCACATAGCCGAACATCTCTCAGAACACCCGCAATATGGTATAGGTCAGCAGCTCTTTCCGCCGTGCGTAGCGGTCATAGGCCACGCTGGGCACAAACGCCAGCACCGCGGCGGCCACGGCGATACCGTAGCGCCAGCCCTCCGCCAGTCCCTCCGACAGGAAGTACCCCAGCAGAAAGCACACCACCGGCAGCACATATACCAGCGCCACCACGCCCAGCAGCTTTTTCGTGCTGCTCTCCACCACGACCTTCTCCCCCGGCTGGGCGTTGGGGTCGTTCTTGGCACGGGCCTTGATGGCCGCGCCGGTCATGCCGCAGCCGGCACATTCCTCGCAGTCATGGCCGCAGGCGGTCTTCCGCGGTACGGATATCTCCGCATACCCGCCGGGCAATAGCTTTTCAACCGTTGCGATCTGTGTCATTATCTCACCTCTCGGGAATACTCATGTCTCCGGCGCCGCGGGGACCGTCTGGTCCTCTCCGCCGGCGGGTACCGCCGGCTCCGTCTGCGGCGGCGTGTCGGTAATGGTCAGCGTCAGCTCATAGGTGCCGCGTACCGTCACATCGCTGAATCCGCTGACCGTCACGGTCACCGGCACGGTGAAGCTCCCCTGTCCGGTCACGGCGCTCATGTCCGCCGTGGCGCGCAGGTTCTCGGCGGTAATGGCTTCGATCTCCTCGCTGAGCCCCCACAGCCGTACCGTCAATCCGCCCTCCGGCACGATGGCGTACAGTCCCGCCGGCAGGTCGGTGAAGGACAGATCCGTCACCGCCAGCGTCGTCTCGCTGATGCCGTCCAGGGTGATATCCACCGTGGCCACCTCGTTTCCGTTGACCAGCCAGGTGCCGTCCGGCGGCGTGACCACATAGCTGTTCTGCTGGTGCAGCTCCAGATCGTCCACGTGCAGCGTGGCCAGCACGAGCTTGTCAATAGACGCCAGCACATCGGCTTCTCCGTTCAGCCGCACCGTCTTGGGCGCGATATCACAGACAATGCTGTCCGCCGCCGCGCCGGGTACGCCCTCGAACTCTACGGCCAGGGCCACCTCCTTGGTGGTCAGCACCGGTACCTTGGCCTGTATCAGGCTGGCGCTGGTGCGTATGTTGCTGTTCTCCACCAGATTGCCGTCGTAGTCGTACAGCTGTACGTCCACTGTCTGCACCACCGATCGGGTCGCGCCGCTGATATCCACCGTCAGCTTGGCGCAGCTGACATTCAGCAGATCGTCCCGCTGGGCGCGCAGCGTCAGCACCTCGGGATCCAGCACTACGTCGCCGGTGAAATATCCCTCGGCCACCTCGCCGATGACCTGACACTCTACCGGCACTTCTTTCGTGTACAGCTCGCCCACCGTCACCGTGATCTGGCTCAGGCTGGCCTTCTCCACGCTGACATTCGTGCGTACCACCCCGTCAGGGAAGCTTACGGTCCAATCCAACTGGTGTACGCCCACGGAATCGATGCTGGAGGTACTGGCAATGACCCGCACATTATCCCGGTTCATCTTCACCAGCTCACGCTTAGGGCCGCGTATCGTCAGATCAATGGTGGTGTCATAGCCGGACAGCAGCATCAGATTTTTGTCTGCCAGCGTGGTGTTCTCACCGGAGAACTCCACCGGGACATCCCGGATGGTCTTCGTCCTCTCCGGCGCCTTCTCCACATCCACATATACCCACAGCGCCAGGGCCACCAGAATGGAGATGATGACCTGCACGGTCTTGCTGCGGTTAAAGCGGGGCGTACGCGCCTCGCTGCCGGCCGTCCCGTTGTTTGTATCAGAGATCCGTTCCGACATGGTCGTCCGCCCCCTTTCTGTTCAGTCCCAGCAGCTCCGCCAGATTGCG
>DJPP01000038.1:11532-13235 GCA_002438575.1 Oscillospiraceae bacterium UBA6409
CCCAGCGTCTCCGGCTTCAGGTGCCGCTTGAGCATACCGCCGATAGCCACAGAGATGGAGCCTGTTTCCTCCGAAACGATGACCACCACCGCGTCGGAATTCTCGCTCATGCCGATACCGGCCCGGTGCCTCATACCCAGGTCGCGGCTCAGGTTCACGTTTTTGCTCAGGGGCAGCATACAGCCCGCGCCCAAGATCCGCCCGCGGCGGATGATGACCGCGCCGTCGTGCATGGGCGCCTTGACGAAAAAGATGTTTTTCAGCAACTCGGAGGATACGGCGGCGTCCAGCGTCGTACCGCTTCGCACCATGTCATCCAGATGGATGTCGCGTTCAAAGACGATCAGCACGCCGGTCTTGCTCTGCGACATCTCGCTGCACGCCGTCACCGTCTGATCGATAGCCGTCTCCAGCTCCGACTGCTGCTTGGGATCGTTGAAGGCCCGCAGCAGTCGGATGTTCCGGCTGCCCACCTTCTCCAGTATCTGGCGGATCTCCGGCTGGAACAGGACGATGATGGACAGGATCCCCACCTGCACTAGGTTCCGCATGAGGTACGATATGGCGTTGAGCTGCAATATATCAGCCAGCCACAGCACCAGCAGGAACGCCACCACGCCCTTGAGGATATTCTCGGCGCGGGTGCTCTTGACCATACGGAGCAGGTTGTATACCAGAAACGCGATAATGGCGATGTCCAGTATATCCGATATCCGTATCAGCAATAAGTAATTCCCAATATTTTCCAATAACGAAAGTACCTTATCCACGTTACCACCCTTCCTGTTGCGGGCATAAAAATAGATATTAACATTATATAAAAAATATTGGGAAAATGCAACAAAAAAATATGTGAACAGTTTTGCAGTTTAACGAACGATCTGCCGCAGAATACGGGCAAAGTGCTCCACCTGTGCGGTGGTGTTGAAGGCCGAAAAGCTGCACCGCACGGTGCCTGTCTCCAACGTTCCCGCCGTGCGGTGCGCCAGAGGCGCACAGTGCAGTCCCGCCCGCACCGCCGCGCCCTGCGCCGCAAGGGCTTCGCCCAGTACCTCGCAGTCCCAGCCGTCCAGGCGAAAGCTCAGCACACCCGTCTGCACCCCATCCTCCGGCGTATAGAACACCTCCGCACCGGGAAACTCCCGCAGCCGTGCCGCCAGCTGCCGCGCCAGGCGTCTCTCGTGCCCGGCAATACGTCCCACGCCCTGCTGTTCCACAAACCGCAGGCCCTCCAGAAGTCCTGCGATCCCCGGCATATTGTGCGTCCCGGCCTCCAGCCGGTCCGGCAGCTCCTCCGGCATCTCCTGCAGGATCGACTGCGACCCTGTGCCGCCCCGCAGCAGCGGTTCCGGCTCCGCGCCGCACAGCAGCAGCCCCGTACCCTGCGGTCCGTATAGTCCTTTATGCCCCGGCATGGCGATAAACGCCGCGCCCAGCGCATCCATATCCACCGGCAGCATCCCCGCAGACTGGGAAGCGTCCAGCACGAAGGGTATGCCTTTTTCCCGGCACAGCGACGCGATACGCTCCACCGGCAGACGGTATCCGAACACGTTGGACACATGGGTACAGATCACCGCGTCCGCCGGGCGCGCCAACGCAGCGGCGAACTGCCGCACCATTTCCTCCTCGTCAAACAACGGCCCATCCGCCACCGTGATCTCCACACCCGGTATGGCGTGCAGCGGCCGGGTAACAGCGTT
>DJPP01000038.1:13339-21866 GCA_002438575.1 Oscillospiraceae bacterium UBA6409
TGCGTGGCGCAGGAGGTGAACACCACCCGTGCCGGATCAGCCACGCCGAACAGCCTTGCCGCCAGTGTGCGGCATTGCAGGTCTGTCTCCTCCGCCGCCCGCGTGGCCGGATAGCTCCCCCGCCCCGGCGAGGACAGTGCAGACACTGCCCGATACATGGCCCGCGCCACTGTCTCCGGCTTTTGCAGCGTCGTGGCCCCCGCATCGAAATAGATCATAGCTCTACCTCACTATACCCGTCATCCTGACGAACAAATACCTGCGCGGGCGCAAAGCCCGCCTCCCGCAGCAGCCGCAGGGCCGCCGCCGTGCGGGTCTGTCCCCGCAGCCGCAGCACATAGCCGCACCCCTTACCGGTCAGGCCCATGGGTGCACGGCCTACCACGGCGCGCACACCTCGACGCTCCAGCAGCTGCGCCATACGCTGCGCCTGGGTCACGGACCGGGCTGTGATGAGATATTCCTCCATGCTGGCACCTCCTTTGTATTCACGCCATTCTATGCCGTCCCGCCCAAAATGTGCAGCGTCCCCGGCGCCGATCACGCCGGGGACGCTGTATTCATAGTTCTGTTCTCGGTCCCGGCCGGTACGCCTCTGCCGTCACCGTCAGTACCATTCCGCCGGCCGACAGCTCCGTCAGCCGGTCCCGCAGCGCCGCTGTGTTCTCCGCCGGAAGGGATATGGTCAGGCGGATATCCGCGCCGTAATCGGCGCTGTCCACCGTACCGCCCAGGGCCGTTACCTCGCCACGCACACGCTCGAACAGTGCGTAGGGGCACGGGATGTCCGCCGTGGCCCACAGGCCCATCTCCGACACGCCTGCCGCTGCCAGCGTATCACGGGCGCTTTTGGAATACGCCCGGGTCAGCCCGCCGGCCCCCAGCAAGATCCCGCCGAAGTACCGCGTGACCACGCACACCACGTTGGTGACGTTTTCCCGCTGAAACACGTTCAGCATAGGCTGTCCCGCTGTACCCTGAGGCTCGCCATCGTCGCCGTAGCGCATCGTATCGCCGCCAATGAGATAACACCAGCAGTTATGCCGCGCATCATAGTATTTTTTCTTCATCTGCGCGATATATTCCCGCGCCTGCTCCTCCGTCTCCACCGGCAGCAGGTGGCCGATGAACCGAGACCGTTTCTCGGTGAACTCCGTCTCCGACGGACCAAAGGGTACGCGGAAATCGCTCATTCCCACTCCTCCTTCGGCTCTGTCCAGCCCTCGATGTAGCCCTTCAGCTGCCCGATGACCCGCGGTGTACACACCGCTACCACGTCCACTGTCTCGCCGTACTCCACAGACTCCACCTTGGCCTCCCGGTACAGGCTGTCCAGCGCTCCGGCCTTATCGTAGGGCAGGTGCAGCGTCACACGCTTCGTGCCCTTGTCCAGCTTCTTGTCGATGGCGGAGAGCAGCCTGTCCAACCCCTCGCCGGTCTTGGCGGACACGGATACCGCGTCCCCCTCCTTGTCCCGCTGGAAGGCAAACGCCAGATCGGACTTATTGTATACCCGAATGCAGGGGATGTTCTCCGCCCCCAGCTCCCGGATCAGGTCATCCACGATCCGCGCCTGCTCCTGCCACTCCGGGTTGCTGGCATCGATGACGTGCAGCAGCAGATCGGCGTACTCCAATTCCTCCAGCGTGGCCTTAAAGGCCTCCACCAGTTGGTGAGGCAGCTTGCGGATAAATCCCACCGTGTCGGAGATCACCACATCCAGCGTATCGCTGACGGTCAGCAGCCGCGTGGTGGTGTCCAGCGTGTCGAACAGCCGGTTGTTGGCCGGTATGTCCGCGCCGGTGATGGCATTGAGCAGCGTGGATTTGCCCGCGTTGGTATAGCCCACGATGGCCACCACGGGTATCTCGTTCTTCCGCCGCCGCTGACGTTGGGTGGCGCGGACGCGCCGCACCTCCTCCAGTTCCTCCTTCAGCTTGTCGATCTTCCGCCGGATGTGCCGCCGGTCCGTCTCCAGCTGCGTCTCGCCGGGTCCCTTCGTGCCGATGGGCGAGCCGCCGGTACCGCCCTGCCGTTCCAGATGGCTCCACATACCGATCAGCCGGGGCAACAGGTACTGATACTGCGCCAGCTCTACCTGCAGGCAGCCCTCCTTTGTCCGGGCTCGCTGGGCGAAGATATCCAAGATCAGGCCGCTGCGGTCCAGCACCTGCACACCGCACAGCTCCGTGAGCACCCGCACCTGCGACGGGGACAGATCGTTGTCGAAGATCACCATGGTGGCCTCACTGTTCTCCACCATGCGCTTGACCTCCTCCACTTTTCCCTCGCCGATGAAGCTATGGGGGTCTGGTTTCTCCCGGCTCTGCAGGATCATACCCACGGACTCACCGCCCGCTGTTTCCACTAAGGCCGCCAACTCCGCCAGACTCTCTTCGTCGGCGCTGTCCGCACCCAGTACCGGGGACCGCAGCCCAACCAGCACCGCGTAGTCCCGCGCACCGTTTTTGTTTTCTTCAATGGTTTTTCGTTCCATAATATTCCTCTTTATAACTGTGTTGCCTTAATTATACCCCGTCGCACCGCAAAAAAGCAAGACCCGCACCATTGGTACGGGTCTTGCGATGTGATGTGTCCTTACTTGTCCAGGCCGAAACGCTTGTTGAACTTGGCAACGCGTCCGCCGGTATCCACCAGCTTCTGCTTGCCGGTGAAGAAGGGGTGACACTTAGAGCAGACTTCCACGCGAATATCCTTCTTCGTAGAACCTGTCTCAATCACATTACCGCAGGCGCATTTGATAGTAGTCTGCTGATAATTGGGATGGATTCCTTCCTTCATTGCTCTTGTTCACCCCTTTCTGGTTCACTCGTCGCCGCGGCAGCGCCGCAAACGCAACTGTGATAATAGCATACTCTTCCCGCAAATGCAAGCATTTTTCACTATTTTCACAAAGAAATTTCTTCTCCGCAGGCGAAGAAATACAGAATGCGCTCCGTCACCGGCTTTTCCAGTATCCGCGACAGCGCCCCGGCGTAGGCATCCAGCTGCGGCCGATAGACCTCTGCCCGCTGCGGCGCCTCTCCCGCCGTTACCCGGTCGGTCTTGAAGTCCACCACGCTCAGACCACCTGCCGTCTCGAACACGCAGTCCGCCACGCCCTGCAGGAGGATCTCCTCCCCTGCCGCCGCGGCATCATAAATACCCGCGTCGGTGAGCAGCGCGAAGCGGTACTCCTGCCACACCTGCGGCGCAGTCCGTATTCTGTCTGCCAGCGGTGATTTCAAAAACCGCACCAAAGCCTGGATATCCAGCGCCGCCGCCTGCTCTGGCGTCAACAGCCGACGGGCCGTCAGTGTCTCCGCAAAAGCCGTCACTGCCTCCGGTGCCGCAGGGGTATCCAGCGGCAGAAACTGCATCGCCAGGTGCATGGCTGTGCCGCGCTCTGCTCCGGTCAGCCCGTGCTTTTCCTGCAAAAATCGCGGCTTCTCCGGTGCGGCGGTCCGCCGCGTCGGCAGCGTTCCCTCGGCGATCTCCTGGTCAATGGCCCGCCCTTTCAACTGGGTAGCCGTCACCTTGGAGGGCGTCACTGTCGCCACTCTGTGACTGTACCGGAACGCCAGCGCCGCCTCGTCCGGCTGCGGATCCGGTGCCCGCGCTTCCGGCTCCTCCGCCGGCATCGCCGAACCGCCGTCCTCCTCACCGCCGATGCGGTGCAACCGCATTGCCAAGCCCTCCGGCCCATCGCATAGTACCGCGGGGCGCACCCCCATGTAATCGTGGATCGTCCCTGCCTGATATGTGCTCAGCAGCGCCAGCAGCAGCCAGTCTCCCGGGCAGTTTACCGCGGCCACCGCCTCAGGCGGCGCCGGCAGCTCTGCCAGTGCACACAGTTCCTTCAGGTGCTTGCCCGGGTTTTTCCGCGAGCATACCATGATGAGCTTCTCCTGTGCACGGGTCATAGCCACATAGAGGATACGCAGCTCCTCCGCCTTGGCCTCCCGTTCCAGCGTCAGCACCAGCGCCGTTTTGGAGACGGTGTCGTATCGCAGACGGCGCTCCACCTCCACACGCTCCGCGCCCACGCCCAGCTGAGGATGGACCAGCACCGGCCGGTCCAGGTCCTGCCGGTTGAAGCTCCGGTTCAGGTCCGCCAGGAACACCACCGGAAACTCCAGTCCCTTGGATTTGTGCACGCTCATCAAGCGCACGCCGCCCACCGCGCCGGCAGCGGTAACGGCCGGCGCATCGCCGCTTTCCAGCAGCTGCCGTACCTGCCGCACACAGTCGAACAGGCTCGTTCTGCCGCCCTGCACAAGCCGCCGTATATAGTCATATAGTGCCCTCAGACGCGCCTGACGTGCTGCACCGTCCTCCATAGCGCCGAAGATCGCCTGCACCCGGCAGCGGTCATAGATGTACCACAGCAGCTTGTCGGCGGACAGTTCCCGCGCCGCCTGCCGCAGCTCATGCAGCAGCGACAGGAACGCCTGTGCGTCCTCGCCCTCATCCTGCCGCAGCGCCTCATAATAATCCCCCTCACGCTGTACGGCCCGTATCTCCGCCAGCCGGTCGGCGCTCATACCCACCAGCGGCGACCGCAGCACCGCGATCAGCGGCACGTCCTGCCTCGGGTTGTCCACCACCTCCAGCAACGACAATACTACGGCGACCTCCATGGCCGAGAAGAAATCCTCACTTTCCCCGCCGTCGCAGGGGATGCCCTCCCGTGCCAGTGCGGCGGCAAACACCGCCTGCCGCGCGCTGGGCGACCGCATCAATATCACGATATCCTCCGGCACGACCGGGCGCATGGTCCCGTCCCCTCCGCGGACAGCGAACCCTTCATCCAGCATATGGCGAATACGCTTTGCCACGAAACGCGCCTCGGCCTCCGCCCGGTCGAACCGCTGCTCCGGCGTGTCCTCCACGGCCAGGTAGTGGAACTCCGTCTCCCGCGGCACCTCCGGATAGTATTCCGCCCCGAAGTGAAGGTATTGCTCCTCCGTATAGTCCAGTTCACCCATTTCCCGGGACATCAACGCCGCGAACACGAAGTTCGTGGCCGCCAGCACCTCCCGGCGTGACCGGAAGTTCCGGCTCAGTACCCGCCGCCGCGGCGCACCCGGCGCAGCGCATTCCGCGTCGGCATAGGTCCTGTATTTTTCCAGGAATATCCCCGGCTCCGCCAGCCGGAACCGGTAGATGCTCTGCTTCACGTCGCCCACGGCAAAGATATTCTCCCCCTGCCGCGATACCGCCCGGAAGATACAGTTCTGCACTTCATTGGTGTCCTGATACTCATCCACCATGATCTCCCGGTACCGCCGGGACACCTGCTCGCCAAGCTCCGTGGGCGTTCCGTCCGGATGGCACAGCATCTGCACGGCGTAGTGCTCCTGGTCAGAGAAATCCATAGCGTTCCGCCGCACCTTCTCTGCCCGGAACCGCTTGTCGAAATCCTCCGTCAGCGCCAGCAGCGCCCGCATAGCGGGCGCGATGGCCCGCAGGTCGCCCAACAGCTCCGCCTCCGCCGTCTGATACGGCGCAGACAGCTTCTTCAGCGCATCACGGCACTTTTCCAGCACCGCCCGCGCCGCGTCCTTCGCCCCGGCGCACTCGTCCCCCTTCACCACGCCCATCCGCCGGAAGGCCGGCTGCACGCGGCCCATTGCATCCCAGCCCTCCCGGGCCGCGGCCGCGTACTCCCGCAGCTGCGCCGCCGTTTCCAAAAACCGGTCCGCATAGGCATTATATACACTCTCGCAGTCTTCCATATCCTTCACGGCGCGTTCCAGCCGCCCCGCCCAGTAATCGGCGCGGCGCACTGTGTCTTCCATGATCGTACGGCCGTACACGCTGTCGCCCAGCCGTTCCGGCAGGTCCGCCCAGCTCTCCGCCGCCCTCTCCAACCACTTGTCCGGGTAAGGATGGCTCTGCAATTTTCCGTGCAGCTCCGGCACCAGCGCTGCCAGCGCCCGGTCGTCACGTCCGAATCCCAGCGTCTCCGCCAGCGCCCGGCAGCCCTCGTCCCCCTGCTCGATGCGCTGATAAAACGCCTCAAGCGCATCCTCCAGCGCCCGCTGCTTCAGCACGCCTGCCTCCGCCTCATCCAGGATACGGAAGTCCGGCGTCAGGCTCCGCCCCTCCACCGGCTCCAGCAGATGGATGTGCTCCCGCAGCAACCCCGCACAGAAGCCGTCCACCGTCTTGATGTCCGCCTGATACACCCGGAACATCTGCTGCCGCAGGTGACTGTTCTCCGGGTCCTGCGCCACCCGCTTTGCCAGCTCCGCAGCCAGCTTTGTCCGCAGTTCGGCGGCAGCGGCGCGGGTAAATGTAATAATAAGGAAATCGTCTATGTGGCAGCGTTCCTCCGTCAGATACGCGAACACACGCTCTACCAGCACCTTCGTCTTGCCGGATCCGGCGGCGGCGGACACCAGCAGGCTGCCGCCCCGGTCCTCCACCGCCCCACGCTGCTGTGCCGTCAGTTGGATATCAGCCACGGTGCGTCACCTCCTCGTCCACCAGCTGCCAGAATTCCTCCGGCGTGGTCTTTTGCAGATAATGGGGCTTGTCCCGTTTCTCGTCAAACCAGCAGGCCGACGCGAATGGGCACCAGTCGCAGGCGCTTTCCTGAGGCCCCCTGCGGCATGGATCTGCGTCTATATTGCCGTCGCCCAGCTCCCGGGCCACCCTCCGCAGCAGCCCGTCCACATACCGGCCCATTTTGCCCATCTGAGCCGCGTCCGCTAGCACACCGGCCGCCAGACCGCTGACCGAACCGTCCTTTTTCACTGCAATAGGCAGATAGCAGGGCGACTCCAGCGCGCTGTGCTCCATAGCTGTCAGCACCTCCGGATCAGACAGCACCATGCCCGTCCGCCGCAGCTCGCCCCGCAGCAATGCGGCCAGCTTGTCCGGCGCGATGGCCCGATCCGCCTTTTTGATGACGTCCCGTGCCGGCAGGTACAGCACTCCCGCCGGCTCCACCGCCGCCCCAAAATAGTCCCCGCCGTACCGCTGCAGTGCGAAAAGGTACAACAGCATCTGGATACCCAGACCGTAGCGCACATCCGCCAGATCAAAAGCCTTTTTCCCGGTCTTGTAGTCCACTACCCGCAGATACAGCTTACCGTTCTTCAGCCAGCCGTCCACCCGGTCTACCTTACCGGTGACGGACAGTGTGGTATCCCCAGCCGTCACCGTAACGGCAGGCAGCTGCCCATTTTTACCGCCGAAGCCCAACTCGAAGGCCACAGGCCGGAAATCCGAATTATCCAACTCGTCCAGCACGTTTTCTACAATGACCAGCGCCGTCTCCCGCAGTCGGGAAAACAGATACCGGAACCGCGCGCTCTTTTCACCGTAGCTGTCGATGACCGTCCGAACGTACTCGTCCGTGTACCGCCGCACAGATGCTGACAATTCCGGCCGTTCCGGCCGCCGGCCCTGCTGCTCCACGTCCCGCAGGACATTCTCCAGCAGATAGTGGATAAACGTGCCCACTTCAGGTGCCTGGAAATCCGCCTTTATCCGTTCCCTGGCCCGCAGACCGTATTCCATGAAATAGCCGAAGTGACAGCTTTTCACCTGGTCCAGCCGCGAGGCGGACATGGCCAGTGTGCTGCCATACAGGCTGCGTACCGCCCCGGGCGACAGCCTTCCCCGGCCCATAGCCCGGGCCGATGCCATCTTCTCCAGCGTACCGCCCTGGCCGTGCATTTCAAAATAGCGCCACAGCGCGCCGCCGGGCCGCTGTCCCGCCAGCGCCAGTGCCGCCGCAGGCAGTCCGCGGCGGTACGCGCCGTCTTCCCGTTGTATTTCCACTTGCGGAAACAGCTTGCGGATACGCTCTACCACAAAGGACGGCAGCAGTTTCGCCCCGGCCTCATCGCCGGTGCACCAGGACACGGTCAGTGTCTCCGTGGGCTGGGCCAGGGCGGCATAGATATTCTGCAGCTCATTGCTCAGCGGGTCGAACGTGGCGTCGGACAACAGTATCCCCTGCTGCTGTAAAAGCTCACGCTCCTGCTCGTCCAGTATGCCTCCGCCTTTCTCCACCGTGGGCAGCACATGGTCATTGGCACCCAGCAGAAAAAGATGCCGCACCGTATGGCGGTCATTCCGCGTCAAGGGGCTTACCTTTACCTGGTCCAGCGTGGCAGGTATAGTGGCCACGGCGTATTGGCTCAGCGTCAGCCGCAGCAGCCGTGCAAACTCATCGCCGTCCACCTCCGTGTCACCCAAAAGCGCCACGAACTGGTCCAGCACATCACAGAATATCCGCCACAGCTGGGCGTACTCCTCCGCCGCCTGCACCTGCCCCTGCTCCAGCAGTTCTCTCTCCCGCTGTTCCAACACAGCCGGTGTACCGGCGTCCTCCGCAAATCTGTAAAGCGCTTCAGCTTTACCTCTTACCGTTTTATTGGCTTTTATTCCATCACTCAGGGTAAGAAACCGCTTTCTGACTTTTCTTCTGATCGCGTTTATCTCGGCCAGCTGTTCCCGGCGATAGTCGGTCATCTCTCCGCTGTATCCGTCCGGGTCCGCCGTCCAGTCG
>DJPP01000038.1:22016-23919 GCA_002438575.1 Oscillospiraceae bacterium UBA6409
CCGCGTCCACGGCGGACAGCAGCAGCGTCAGGACCGGCTGCTCCAAAATGTCGCTCCGGCGGCTGATATAGGCGGGAACATCGTCCCGGCGGAACACGGCCTCCAGCAGCGGGCCGTATACCTCCATATTCCGTGCCGCCACGGCCATCTCCCGCCAACGGACACCCTTTTGCGCCAGCGCCCGCAGCTGCGCGGACACATATTCCACCTCGGAATAGGCGGTGTTGGCCTGATACAATGTGATGGGCGGCGTGTCGCCCGCCCACATATTTTCCGCAGTGAAGAAGTGCCGTTCCAGGTGCGAAAACGCTGTGTCGCTGTTCCTGACAAGGTTTTCTACTTCACAACTACAACCGGCGTCCTTCGCCAGTCTCCGCAGGCGTTCCCGCTGCTGCACGCTGTTGCGGAAAAGCTGCGGGTCGCTGTCGTCGCCCAGCAGGGTCACCGTGACGCTGTTGGCCTGCTTCAGTGCGGCGGCGATGATGTCCTCCTCCGTTCGGTTGAAATAGGAAAAACCGTCAATATAGATATCTTTTCCACGTAAATAATCGGAATTCGGCAGCTTATCACAGAGTTTCTGCACTTTTGAACGGGCATCAAAATCGCCGCCGTGGAGCCGGGCGTCATAAGCGCCAAACAGCAGCGCCGTGGAGCGCAGCTTGTCTCCGGCGGCGCCGGGAATGTCCTGAACCTGTTGCAGCAGAAGGGATGGCGCGATTTTATAGGCGTACAGCTCATCGGCCAGGGCCACCAGCTCCCGCAGGAAAGCCGGACGCTGCGAAGGCTTGGAAAATACCGTCAAATATGACGAAACCTCCTGCAATGCGCGGCGCATTATCAGTATTTTACCACCATTATCTAACGTTATATCGGATATGCCTCCGGTTTGTGACAACACACGGGTGGCGAGGCTCTGAAAGCTCAGCACCTCCCCATCGCGGCTGGCGGTGTCCCCCAGGGCGCGGCAGAGATCCAGCTCCGCCTCGTGGGTGGCGTGCTCCGGCACCAGCAGTATCTGTGGACGCTGAAACCGTTGTGCCGCAATGGTTTCGAGCACCAGTTTACTTTTTCCCGCACCGGCGCGGCCGGTGATGATACGCAGCTTCACCGCGTCACCTCCCCTGTTTTTCTCCCCTATAGTATACCGCAAACCGCCCTTAATGGGAAGTAAAAGTCGAAAAAAGGACGCGGGAAAATCCCGCGTCCTTTGACGGTGTACGTTATACTTTCGTTTACTTTAGGCTGCTCTTGTTGGCCTGCTTCTGCGCTCTTTTTTATACCCTTTTGTTACATATGGTACACCATAGCGCAGCGTTTGTTAAAGGGTCATGGTGCGGCGCAGCTCGTCCCGGTTTTCCACGGTGACGGTCACCAGACGCACCCGGGGATGACCGGCCACCGCCCGGAGAAATTCCGTGTCCGCCTTTTGCAGAACACCCAGGACGGGAAGGTCACCGTCCAGGGCCGCGAGCACCGCTTCGCAGAAGTTTTTGGCGCCGGACTCCGCCGGACCCAGCTCGTCCATCAGCAGGATGTCGCCGCTGCGGTCACACAGGGCCGCCGTGCCCAGCGTGTCGAACCTCTCGCAGGAATAAGCGCCGCAGTAAAACAGCAGATTTTCTGCCGACGGTGCTCCGCCTGCCGCGGGCAGCAGGTGTACCGACGGTCTTTCCATCACACCGGTCACCCGGACCGTGCGGAAGCCGCAGGGTCGGTAACCGCGCAGAAGACAGCGCACCAGCGTGGACTTGCCCACGCCCTTGTCGCCGGTGAGGAACAGGTGCTCAGTGCATGGGGCAGCCATGGTGTACCTCCCCCGCCGCCTCGCGCCGCGCGGCACGGACGCAGATCATCTCACCGGCGATGGACACGGCGATCTCCTCCGGCGTCACCGCCTTGATGG
>DJPP01000105.1:0-2525 GCA_002438575.1 Oscillospiraceae bacterium UBA6409
TGCCGGTGTAGGTAACATCGTTGCCGGTGATGCTGCCGCCCTTCATGTTGAATGCACCGAATACGGTCGTGTTCTCGTTGCTGCTATACACATTCACACCGCCGCCGTAAAACGTAGCGCTGTTGCCGATGATAGCTGCACTGTTGCTCATCTCGAATGCGCCTTCGTACACATTCACGCCGCCGCCGAGTCTGGCGTTGTTGCAGGCGACCTTGCCGCCGGACATCTCGAACGTGCCGCCCGTCACGCAGACGCCGCCGCCATCGCCCGCGGTATTGGCATCATCGGTGGTGCTGCCGCCGATGGTACCGTCTGTCATGGTGAACTTGCTGCCAGTATCCACACATACGCCGCCGCCGTAGTTGGCAGCACTGTTGCTGGAGATAGTGCCGCCGGACATAGTGGCGTAGTCGGTGCCGGTATACACCCCACCGCCGCTGTCGGCCTTGTTGTCGGTGATCTCGCCGCCATACATATGGAACTTGCCGCCCGTAAACACGCCGCCGCCTTGGCTGTTATTGCCACCCGCCCGGTTGCCGGCGATCCTGCCGCCGTACAGATCGAATGTGCCCATGCTATACACACCGCCGCCGTTGAGGTTGCTGTTGCCGCAGATGGTGCCGCCGTACATCGTGAACGCCGCGCCGTCGACAACCACACCGCCGCCGCCCTTGCCGCTTTCGTGGGTGATGACGCCGCCGGTGACGGTGATATCGCCGCTACTGTCCGGCTCCCACAGGCCGCTGGTGCTGTCTTTCTTAAACGTCTTCGAGCCGTTGCTGCCATCGCAGTCCGTCAGCGTGAAGGTGCCGCTGCTTACTTTGATCGCATCTTTATTCGCCGTGACCGTGATGCTCTTCCCGTTCAGACACAGTACCACGCCGTCGGCAGGCGTCCATGTACTCGCCAGCGTCACATTTTGGGTCAGGTAGTAATAGCCCGCACCGGTGATCTGGGACAGGCTCGAAATCGCCGTCCACGTCACATCGTCGTGCTTCTTCTCGCCGCTGTGCCCGCAGGTCTTCCCGCACACCGGATGCTCATGCAGCCCGTTGTAGAGGTTGACGACCTGCGTGCCGCGGAGGGCCTGGTCGTTTCCGTGGTCTGCCTCCAGCTTGAAACTGTAGGCGCTGTTGCCGCTGTCAGAGGTGAAATTGCCGTTCTTGTAGCCACGCTCCGCGTGCAGGGCAACGGTGATATACTTGCCCGTCTCGATCACGCTGTCGTAGGTGATGCCGAGCTTGGCATCCGCATCCAGCCCGTCTACACCGATCGTGAATGGGGAGCATCCATCGGTATTATTCGAATCCGGCACATTGACATTGTTGGCCTTACCGTCCGCACCCGTGTTCCCTATGATCTGCACATTGCCGCTGACGAACATCTTGGCGCTGCCGCCTACGTAATACACCCCGCCGCCGCTGGCCGCGGTATTCTCGCTGATCGTACCGCCGGTCATATTGAACGTGCCGGCATAACTACCGTACTGGTCCGTATACACGCCCACATACACCCCGCCACCATTACCGGTCGCCTTGTTGTCGGTAATGCTGCCGCCGGTCATCTTGACGGTTCCCTGTTCCACATAAATTCCGCCGCCGTTGACCGCGGTATTCTTCTCGATTTTCGCCGTATCAGAGACGGTCAGCTTGTAGCTGGAATAAGTACTGTAGTACACGCCCCCGCCATTGCCGCTGGTGGCCGTGTTGCCGGTGATGACGGCATCGCCGGATATGGTAAGATCCTTGGTCGCATAAATGCCGCCGCCGTTTTGGGCGGCCGTATTGCCGCCGATCGTGCCGCCTTTTATCGCAACAGTACCGGTTGAAAAAATGCCGCCGCCGTTTTTGCTGTATTGACCGGCGTTGGCCACCTCGTTGTCGCTGATCTCGCCGCCGTACATGGTAAAGGTACCGCCGGACATACACACACCGCCGCCGCCGTAACTGTCCGCCACATCGACATAGTTACCGGTGATCGTGCCGCCGTACATATTAAAGCGGTTGCCATTCATATACACACCGGCGCCGTCCTGTCCTTGCCCGGTACTGCCCGCGTGGTTGCCGCTGATCTTGCCGCCGAACATATTGAAGGTGACTCCAATGCCCATTACGCCTCTGCCGATTGCACCATCTTTGTGGGTGATTTGGCCGCCGCCCTTGCAATCACACAGCGAAAAGGTTTTGCCTTTATTAATCGTGATGACGCCCTCAAAATTCCGGTTTGTTTTTTCGGAGGTGGTTTTTGTAATGCTGTAGCCGTTCAAGCAAAGGTTAACCGTACCCTCGATTTGGATCAACTCTTTTAACTCAATATTCCCGCCCAAATAGTAGCTGCCTTCAGGAAGCGTATAATAATTGCTATACTCCTTACTATTCTCGTTATACTCGGACCGTTTTGCCTTTGTATTTCCATAATACAACCCGTCAGACTTAACAGTCAGCTCAGTCCATGCCACATTTTTCGTGCATTTCTCTACGGTATGGTCGCCGATATTCGTATGCGCCGCGCCGCAGATGGGGTGG
>DJPP01000105.1:2647-3808 GCA_002438575.1 Oscillospiraceae bacterium UBA6409
CCAGCGCCGCGTCAAGGGCGACCAGCTGCGCTTCCAGCTCGTCCGCATTGTCTGCGGTCACCTCGTCCGGCAGCGCGTCGATCAGCGCCTGGGCCGCCTGCACCGGGTCGACCTCGTCCCCGTTCTCGTTCCCGTTCTCGTCCCCGTTCTCCACGGGCGCGGCGGGCGTGTCCTGTTCGCCCTCCGGCGCGTCCGGCGTCTGGGTCTGCGCCGGGTCGCCGTTCTGCTCAGGCTCCCCCTCCGGCTCATCGACCTGCGCCGGGTTTTCCGGCTGCTCCTGCTCCGGGTCGCCGACCTGTTCCGGGTCCTCCGGGGCAGGCTGCTCCACCGGTACCACGTCGGTACCGGCTCCCGCCATCTCCGCCAGCGCCGACGTGGGCAGCAGCGACAGGCACAGCGTCAGTGCCATCAGCAGGCTCAATACTCGTTTTTTCATGTGCGGCCTCCTTTTAGACTGTGTGCGTGCGGCGTCGTCGTTCGCTCCCCTTCCTTGCTCCGCTGGGCAGAGGGGATCGTCCCGTAGGGTTCCCTACGGGACGAGAGGGCGCGCCCTCTCGTCCGATGATCGCCGGCCGATCACCGTGGACGGGCAAAGCCCGCGGCGGTAAGTTCCGCTTGCTTTTTTGCCCGTTTCCTGTATAGTAGTATCATACACCGCACGTTAACGTACGATGCAAGTCCTTTTTGCGTTTAGGGGAGCGTTTTATGAAAAAACACAACGACCTGTTTTCCATCGGCGAGGTGGCGCGGGCGCTGCGCGTCACCCGCCGCGCCCTTCTCTACTACGAGGAGTTCGGCCTGATCGCGCCGGACGTCAAGGACGGTGCCACCGGCAACCGCTATTACACCATCGACACCTTTGTCAAAATACGCACCCTCCGCATTTTGCAGGGGCTCGGCCTGTCCCTCAGCGAGATCCGCGGGTATTTTGACGATGCCTTCGCCCTGCCCCCGCTGATCGCCCGTCTGGAAGCCCTGCGCGACGAGCTGGACCGCCATATCGACAGCCTGAAGGAGCGCTCCAACGCCGTTCCGCCCCAGGTGAAGCGCGTCCTTCTGCCGCGCCAGACCGTCTACCGCCGCGTGTACACGGCGCCCACCGTGGCGGAACGGACGGCGCTGCTCCGCGCCGCCGCGCTGGAGGGGATGCGCCTCTACGGC
>DJPP01000105.1:3962-8450 GCA_002438575.1 Oscillospiraceae bacterium UBA6409
GGTCCTGCCCGAGACGCCGGCGCTCAGCCTGTACCACCACGGCGCTTATGAGGAATTACCCGCCGCAGCGCAGCGGCTCCTGGCCTACGCGCAGGAGCATGGCCTGACGCCCACAGGGGTGATCCGCCGCATCTATCTCGAGGGCCCGCCCCAGCACAAGGACCCCGCCAAGTTCATCACCCAGGTGGCGCTCCCTCTCCGCGAAGCGCAGCCCTGACCCCCCTGCCGGCCCAAAAAACAAGCCGCGGCATCCGCCGCGGCTTGCGCTCCGTCTGTGCGCTTCAGTCCAGTATCCTGCCGTCCGTGGAGATGGTCGTCACCTGCCACGGGATAAATTTCCCGCTGTTTTGCAGCGCCGTTTTCGCCGCGTGCTCCAGTCCGCCGCAGCAGGGCACCTCCATGCGGACGATGGTCACGCTTTTGATGTCGTTGCTGCGGATGATCTCGGTGAGCTTCTCGGAATAGTCCACGCCGTCCAGCTTCGGGCAGCCCACCAGCGTGATGTGCCCCTTGATAAAGCGCTCGTGGAAGGCGGCGTAGGCATAGGCCGTGCAGTCGGCGGCGATGAGCAGCCGTGCGCCGTCAAAATACGGCGCGTTCACCGGCACCAGCTTGATCTGCACCGGCCACTGTGCCAGCCGGCTCTGCGCCGCGCCGGAAGCGGGCGCGGCGTCGGGTGTCTCCGCGTGCCGGAGCGTTTTCATCCGCGCACCGGGGCAGCCGCCGTGAAGCGCCATTCCCTCCTGCTGCATCCTTCTCTGCTTGTTGGCCAGCACCGCCTGCTCGTCATAGGCGGCCGCCTCGCGCTCCACAAAGGAGATGGCCCCGGTGGGACAGGCCGGCAGACAGTCGCCCAATCCGTCACAGTAGTCGTCGCGCATAAGCCGTGCCTTTCCGTCCACCATAGCGATAGCGCCCTCGTGGCAGGCGGCGGCGCAGGCGCCGCAGCCGTTGCACTTGTCCTGATCGATCTCGATGATCCTTCGTTTCATAGCCGTACCTCCTTGCGTTTCTGTGCCGATCATACTACAATATGGTCAACAAGTCTGTTGAATTTTCAACGAAAGAGGATTTTTATGAAAGACCTTGTATCCGCCGTCCGGTCCGCGCCGCTTTTTTCGGGCATCGCCGCCGACGAGCTCACCGCGATGCTCTCCTGTCTCGCCCCGGAGGAAAAGCACTTCCCGAAGGACGCCTTCCTGCTGCGCGCCGGCGACACGGCCGACGCCATCGGCCTTGTGCTGTCGGGCAGCGTCCTGGTCATACAGGAGGACATCTGGGGCAACCGCAACATTCTCTCCAAAGCGGGCCCGGGCCAGACCTTCGCCGCCGCCTTCGCCTGCGCGCCCGGCGCGGTGCTGAACGTGAGCGTCGTCGCCGAAGTGCCCGTCGCCGCGCTGTTCCTGAATGTAAAGCGCGTCCTGGATGTCTGTCCCTCCGCCTGCGCGCACCACAGCCGCATCCTCCGCAACCTGCTGGGCGAGCTTGCCGAAAAAAACCTGCGCTTCAGCGAAAAGCTCACGCACATGGGGCAGCGCAGCACCCGCGCCAAGCTCATGTCCTATTTCTCCGCCGAGGCGCAGCGGCGCGGAACGTACGAATTTGACATTCCCTTTTCCCGGCAGCAGCTTGCGGACTACCTCGCCGTGGAGCGCAGCGGGCTGTCCCTCGAGCTGGGCAAGATGAAGCGCGATGGGCTCCTGGATTTTCACAAAAACCACTTCATCCTGAAGGTGTGATCCCCACCCCTCCGCAGCAAAGAAAAAAGAGCGCCCGCCCGGGCGCTCTTTTTTCGGTATGCTCTGACGGCAGGCGGATCATCTCCGCTTGGCGGAGTCTACCACCACCGCCTGGGCGGCGGCCAGCTTCAGGTCGTGGCGCAGCCGCAGGGGCGGCAGTTGCTGCCGCAGCAGCTCCACGGACAGGCCGTACTGCTTGGACAGCTCGGCGTACTTGGCGTCCACGTCCGCCTCGGTGATGTCAATGCCCTCCCGGCGGGCGATCTCGGTCATGGCCAGCTCATAGCGTGCCGCTGCCGCGGCCTGCTCGCGGGCGTGGTCGCGCAGCTGCTCCATCGTGGTGTTCCCCATCTCCAGATACTGCTCCAGCGACACGCCCTGTGCCTGCAAATGGCCCCGCAGCTCGTTGATCAGCCCGTCCAGCTGGTTCTCCACCATGGCGTCGGGGATGGTCACGGTCATGGCCTCCGTCACCTGGCGGATCAGGTCGTTGGCGAACTGCTCCGCCGCCTGCGCCTGCTTTTTCTGCACCGCCGTCTCCATGACGGCCCGGCGCAGGGCGGAGACCTCGTCAAAGCCCTGCCTGCGGGCGAAGTCGTCGTTCCACTCCGGCATGGCCCGCCGGGTGATCTGGTGCACCTTGATATGGAACACCGCGTCCTTTCCGGCCAGCTCCGGAACGTACTCCGTGGGGAACGTGACCTTCACGTCGCGCTCCTCGCCCACGGCGGCGCCGGCCACCTGCTCCTCGAAGCCGGGAATGAAGTAGCCGCTGCCCAGCAGCAGGGGGTACTGCTCGCCCTTGCCGCCCTCAAAGGCCACGCCGTCCACAAAGCCCTCGAAGTCCAGCGTCACCTCGTCGCCCATGGCGGCTTTTTCCGGATGCTGCACCTCGGGGTTGGCCCGGGCGTACTCGTCCAGGGCGGCATCGGTGTCGTCGCTGCTCAGCTCCACCTCGGGATAGACGGCGGACAGGCCCTTGTACTGGCCCAGCTGCACCTCCGGATACAGATCGATGACCGCGGCGAAGGTATAGCCGTCGGGGCCGATCGTCTCCACCGACAGGGTGGGCGTCCCGGCGATCTGGATATCGCTCTGCCCGATGGCCTCCACCAGCGCCTGTGGATAGGTGTCGTTGACGGCCTCCTGGTACAGGAACTCGGGGCCGTAGGCCTTTTCCAGATTTTCCCGGGTAGGCTCGCCGGCCACGGGGCAGACGGACTTGACGCCCTGGTAGCATTTGGCCAGGGACGCCTGCCAGGTATCCTTGTCCACGGCGATGGTCAGGCGCACCTGGCGCTGTTCGGGAAGCTCCTCCCGCTTGATGATCTGCATAGCAGTTCCTCCTGTGTCTGTATTGAAAACAGTATACTATACGCCGCCCCGGTTTGTCCAGTCCGTTCAACACCTGCGGCGGTTTGCCTGAGTTGTAAAAATTCTGTGATATTTGCGGGGCGGGGGTTGCCTTTGCCGGGGCGGTTCTGGTACAATACGGGATACGATATCATCAAGTCTGTCGGAGGGATCGTATGCAGGCGATCAAGCAATTCTTCAAGACCCATCCCCACGCCTGGTGGGGCGCGTATCTGCCGTTCTACCTGGCGATGTTTTTTACCATAGAGCACTTCATCACCGATAACTACTGGGCCACACAGACGGTGCTGGATACCTATATCCCCTTCTGCGAGTGGTTCATCTTCCCCTATGTGTCCTGGAGCCCGCTGCTGGTGGTGCTGGGCATCTATCTGATATTGAAGGACGCCGAGGGCTTCCGCCGGTATATGTGGTTCATCATGGTGACGTTCACCACAGCGGTGGTGTTCTGCATCCTCATCCCCAACGGGCAGGACCTGCGTCCGGCGGTGATGGCGCATCACAATGCCGCCGCCTGGCTGGTGGAGTACACCTACTCCATCGACACCAACACCAACGTCTTCCCCAGCGTGCACATTCTGGGCTGCATGGCGGCGGTGGCGGCGGTATGGCACACGCCGGGGCTGCGGAAGCCCGGCTGGCGCTGGGGCGTAACGCTGTACGCCGCGCTCATCATGGTGTCCACCGTGTTCGTCAAGCAGCACGCCGCCATCGACGTGCTGGCGGGACTGCTGACCGGTGCCATCGCCTATGTGTTCGTGTATATCGTCGTAGGACGGCGCCGCGACAGGCGGCTGGGCCGGAATTGCTGAAAAAGCGCCCTGCGGGGCGCTTTTTTGCGGTCTTTTTACGGCGGCAGCTTGACAAGTCACACAGCGGCAGGTAAAATGTAAAGTCGGCACACACCCTATATACTAACAAAGGAATGGTATGAAGCTATGGCTAAGGATCAGAGAAATGTAGAGGCGATCACCCCCATGGAGGAGGATTTCGCCAAGTGGTATACGGATATCTGCCTGAAGGCGGAGCTGGTGGACTACGCCAGCGTCAAGGGCTTTCTGATCCTGCGGCCTTACGGCTACGCCATTTGGGAGAATATCCAGAAATACATGGACGCGGAGTTCAAGAAGACCGGCCATGTGAACGTGGCCATGCCCGTGCTGATCCCCGAGAGCCTGCTGAAGAAGGAGGGCGAGCTGGTGGCCGGCTTCGCCCCGGAGGTGGCCTGGGTCACCCACGGCGGCAGCGAGCAGCTGGAGGAGCGTCTGGCCTTCCGCCCCACGTCCGAGACGATGTTCTGCGACCACTGGAGCCACGTGCTGCACAGCTACCGTGAGCTGCCCATGCTGTACAACCAGTGGTGCTCCGTCATCCG
>DJPP01000105.1:8541-12118 GCA_002438575.1 Oscillospiraceae bacterium UBA6409
GAGTTCTGGTGGCAGGAGGGCCACACCATCCACGAGACGGCCGCCGAGGCCGAGGCCGAGACGGAGCAGCAGCTGAACTGCTACGCCGACGTGTGCAAAAACGCGCTGGCCATGCCCGTGGTGAAGGGCCGCAAGACCGACAAGGAGAAATTCGCCGGCGCCGAGGCCACCTACACCATCGAGTGCATGATGAAGGACCACAAGGCCCTGCAGTCCGGCACCAGCCACTTCTTCGGCGATAAATTCTCCCGCGCCTACGACGTGACGTTCACCGGCCGCGACAACACCCTGCAATACCCGTTCCAGACCAGCTGGGGCGCATCCACCCGCCTCATCGGCGCCATCATTATGACCCACAGCGACAACCACGGTCTGGTGCTGCCCCCGGTCATCGCACCCACCCAGGTGGTGGTGATCCCCATCGCCCAGCACAAGGAGGGCGTGCTGGAGGCCGCCGCCGGTCTGCGCGACCGTCTCAGCGCCGCGGGTCTCCGCGTCAGCATGGACGACAGCGACCAGTCCGCCGGCTGGAAGTTCGCCCAGTACGAGATGAAGGGCGTCCCCCTGCGGGTGGAGATCGGCCCCAAGGATATGGAGAAGGGCCAGTGCTGCATCGCCCGCCGCGACACCGGCGAGAAGACCTTTGTCCCCCTGACGGAGCTGGAGAGCGCCGTGCAGCAGCTGCTGCGGGACGTCCACGACAACCTGTACGCCATGGCGTCCAAGAACCTGGAGGACAACACCTTCGATATGACCTCCTGGGAGGAGGTCAGGGAGATGGCCCAGGGCAAGGGCGGCTTCGCCCGCACCAAGTGGTGCGGCAGCCTGGAGTGCGAGCTGGCCATGAAGGAGAAGGCCGGCGTGTCCAGCCGCTGTATGCCGCTGAAGCAGTCCGGCACCACCGGCAAGTGCGTGGTGTGCGGCAAGGAATGCACCACCGACATCTACTGGGGCGTGGCGTATTAAGAAAAAGCAAAAAAGAACAGCCCTTAGGCCGCCTGACCTAAGGGCTGTTCTTTTTTGTTATGCTTTCTCCCATTCCGCGGTAAGGGTGACAGGGACGGTGGTGCGCCAGTCGGTATCGCCGTCGGCGGTCCTGGCAAAGAAGGCGGAGGCGGGCAGAAGCTCCACCCTCTCCCCTGCCGCGTCCAGCCAGCCGGCGAAGCGATAGCCGTCGCGGGTGGGCTGCGGATAGGCGCACAGGTACACGTTGCCGCCGGAGGCCATAGGCACCGCCGCGTCATAGGTAACGGCATTGATGCCGTCGTCCAGCGTCAGGGACCAGGGGTAGCGGCTCTGCTCTGTCCGCCGCCAGGCGGCACGGAGCACGATCGACCTCTCCCCCGTATCGCCGGGTCTGACAGACGCCGCAAAGTCCGCCGTCAGCGGGTCCGGCACCGTCGTCCAGACCTTTCCGTCCGCTGTATCATACCGGCCCACCCAGCACAGGAACGTATAGCCGCCGTTGTGCGGCGTCTCCGGCTGGGGCAGGGTCAGGGGCGCGTCGGCCAGTGCGGCCATGTCCACGCTGCCCTCGGCCAGGATCCGGGGCGTAACGCCGTCGGCGTCAAAGGTATCGTTGTATATGGTGTAGTGCAGAACGCCGGTGAGGGGCTCCGGCTCCGGTTCCGGCTCCGGCTGGACATACGGCTCCTGCTGCGCCGGCGGGGTGTCCGGCGTTACGGGCGCGGGGTCCTCCGCTGTGCCGCCGCCGGTGACGGCCACCGCCGTCATGGCCGACAGGCCCACCAGCATAAAAGCGATCTTCTTCCACTTGGCGGCCTTCTTTTTCAGAACGGCAGCGCTTTCCACGGCGGACGCCTCGCCGGGAAGGGCCGTGTCCGGCGGCAGGACCTCCGGCGGCAGGGCGGCGCTCTCTGGGGGAAGTGCAGCGTGCTCCTGCGCCAGGGTAAACTCCTTGTTCTTCTCCTCCATGGCTTATTTCATGTGTACGTCCATCTGGGGGAAGGGGCACTCCACACCCAGACGGCGGAAGCCCAGCAGCAGCTCGCGGTTCAGCGCGCGGGCGCCGGCGTAGATGTTTTTCTCCGCCACCTTCACCCAGAAGCGCAGGACGATGCCGGAGGCGTCCAGCGTCTGAACGCCCAGGTACTGGGGCGCCTCCAGCATCACGTCGCCCCGGGCGCGGAAAATATCCTCCAGCAGGGCGGGCAGCTGCGCCTCCAGCTTCTCCAGATCCGTCTCGTAGGGGATAGAGATATCGCTGACGGACCAGGAGTTGTTGTCGGACCGGTTGAGGATGTTCTTCATCTCCGAATTGTTGATGATCTTCACATTGCCGCCGGCGTCGGTGATGGAGGTGGTGCGGATGCCGATCTTGGTGACCACGCCCCGGAAGCCGTTGATCTCCACGATGTCGCCCACGTTGTACTGGTTCTCCAGCAGCATGAAGGCGCCGATGACCACGTCGGCGATGAGGCTCTCGGCGCTGAAGCCGACCACCAGGGCCAGCACGCCGACGCTGGCGATGATGGTGCCCACGTTGACGCCCAGCAGGGACAGGCCCTGGCAGACGATGATGATACCGGCCACATACTTGACCAAACTGCTCAGCAGCGACAGCACAGAGCCGCCGCGGTGGGTGCGGGGCTTGATGCAGCGCAGGATGAAGATGACCAGGTTGGACACCAACAGCACCAGCAGGACCATGACGGCCAGCTTCAGCAGGGCGGTAAGGTTCAGAGAAAAGGCGGTCTTCAGCTCAGTAAAATCGACCACATCGGTAAAATAACCCAGGGCCACCACCGCCGCCAGAAGCAGCAGGTAGACAAGCATACGCACAGGTGACTTTTTTGTGCCATCGGATCTCATATCAAGTGACCTCCCCGTTTCATTTGTGTCAATGGTATCTTACCACAAAGTGACAGAAAGTGCAACGAAATACCGGCCGTGACCACTGGCGGAAAACGGAAATACGCCGCAGAAATGCGCGGGATACGGCAGCGCGGTACCGGGAATGGACGCCGGAAGATTTTTTTACAAAAGAGCTCTTGACAACGGCGCCGCGTGGTATTATAATCGGCGCTCTGAGAGAGATAATTGTCTATACTATACAAAAGAAGGGAGCGATTTCTGTGAAAACAGCACATAAAAAAAGGGAGCCCATCGATCTGACCCAGGGAACGTGCTGGAAGGTGATCCTCCTGTTTTCCCTGCCGGTGATCCTGTCCTATCTTTTGCAGCAGGTGTACTCCATCAGCGACGCGGCCATCGTTGGCCAGACGCTGACCGCCGCCGAGGTCGCCGGCGTCAACGACACCACCTCGCTGGTATTCATCTTTTTGCAGTTCGCCTTCGGCGTCAGCGCCGGCTTCTGCGTCATCACCTCGTATTATGTGGGTATGCACGACGAGCGCGGGGTGCGGCGCTCTCTGGCCACGCAGATCCTCCTGTCGGCGGCGCTGACGGTGGTGCTGACAGCCCTGGCGCTGGTGCTGCTGGATCCCATGCTGGCGTGGATCAACGTGACGCCGGACAACCACGAGGTATACACCGCGGCGTACACCTACTGCGCCATCATCTTCGCGGGCATCGGCGCGCAGCTGTTCTACAACTT
>DJPP01000105.1:12196-17706 GCA_002438575.1 Oscillospiraceae bacterium UBA6409
ACGATACTGAACGTGGGGCTGGACCTGCTGTTCATCCTGTCCTTCCGTTGGGGCGTGGCCGGTGCGGCCGGCGCCACGGTGCTGGCGCAGCTCATCAGCACCATCGGCTGCTTTATCTACGCCTTTATCCGCTACCCGGTACTGCGGCTGCACAGGGCCGACTGGCACATCACCATGATGGATGTGAAACGGCACCTGACCCGCGGCATCCCCCTGGGCCTGCAGTTCTCCGTGCTGGCGGTGGGCATCATCGTCATGCAGGGCGGCGTGGTGCAGTTCGATATGCGGGACGGTGTGATGGTTTCCAATGCGGCGCAGAACGGCTTTGGCGCGGCCAATAAGCTGAACAACCTGCTCATGACGCCCATGAACGCCTTTGGCGGCGCGCTGACCAGCTTTACCGCCCAGAACCTGGGCGCCGGCCACTACGACCGCATCAAGCGCGGCACGCTGCAATCGCTGCTCATCGTGGTCCTGCTGGCGGCGGGGGCGGTTGGCCTCGGTTTGCTGGTCATGCAGAACGACTCTTTCTATCACATTTTCCTCAGTGCCGACAAGGTGACGGCCGAGGCGGTGCGCTACGGCAACTCCCTGCTGTATGTGGACTTCTCCATGTACCTGTTCCTGAGCTTCATCTTCGTAGTGCGCAACTGCGTGCAGGGCATCGGCCGCAGCGGCTTCGTTCTGGGCGCGGGCGCGGCGGAGCTGGTGGCGCGTATCGCCGTGTGTACGTTCCTGCCGGTGGTCGTCGCCGGCGGGCCTATCAGCGCAGACGCGCCGGCGCTGGCCTTTTACGCCCTCAGTGCCGCCGACCCCATGGCCTGGATGGCGGCGGACGCGGTGCTGTGCGTGCCCTTCTTCCGCAACATCATCGGGAGCGACTACCGGTATTTGCGGCACAGTCGTCTGTGACAGCCGCCCTCTCATCCCCGGCACAGTGTGCCGGGGATTTTTCGTTTTAGGAAAAATCAGCCAATCAAATTGGACCGTTTGCCGCACAAATAACGTTAAAAACCAGGCAATTCACGATAATTTCCTCTTATGAAAACAATCTTTTTTCTTATGTTGACTTTTGGTGGATTTTGTGTCATTCTTTTGTTTAACTTATAATTTCCAAGCGCCGCGCGGACACGCCTTCGCGCAGCGCAGACGGAAGGAGTGACCCCCCTTGAGCAGACTCGACATCAAGAATCCAAGCCGCGCCCAGACCGTGGTGGATAACCTCTACCGGGATGTGGAGCGCCGCATCGCCGCCAGTCCTCCGGGCCTCTGTCCGGTGGATATGTCCCTGTCGTTTTTGCAGCTGTGCCACGCCCAGTCCTGCGGCAAGTGCGTGCCCTGCCGTATCGGCCTGGGACAGCTGAGCAAGCTCATCGCCACGGTGCTGGACGGCACCGCCGACATGGGCACCCTGGCCATTATCGAGAAAACGGCGAGGACCGTGGTAAACACCGCCGACTGCGCTATCGGGCGTGACGCTGCCCGACTGGTGCTGGACGGCCTGGAGGGCTTCCGGGACGACTACGAGGAGCACATCCTGCACCACCGCTGCCTGGCGGGCTTGCAGCTGCCGGTGCCCTGCGTGGCCCTGTGTCCTGCCGGCGTGGACGTGCCCGGCTATATGGCCCTGGTGGGCGAGGGACGCTGCGCCGACGCGGTGCGGCTGATCCGCAAGGACAACCCCTTCCCCGTGGCCTGCGCCTATATCTGCGAGCACCCCTGCGAGGCGCGGTGCCGCCGGAATATGATCGACGACGCCATCAACATCCGCGGGCTGAAGCGCTACGCCGTGGACAACGCCGGAGACGTGCCCCAGCCGCCCTGCGCGCCGCCCACCGGCAAAAAAGTGGCCATTATCGGCGGCGGGCCCAGCGGCCTGAGCTGCGCCTATTACCTGGCGCTGATGGGCCACAAGGTAACGGTATACGAGGAACGGGAGAAGCTGGGCGGTATGCTGCGCTACGGCATCCCCAACTACCGCTTCCCCCGGCATCTGCTGGACGCGGAGATCGCCTCCATCCTCTCTCTGGGCATCGAGGCACACACCGGCGTGACCGTGGGCACCCAACTGTGGATAGAGGACCTGCTGAAGGAGTATGACTGCCTGTACATCGCCATCGGCGCACACCAGGACAAGAAGGTGGGCATCCCCGGCGAGGACAGCCATCATGTCATGTCCGCCGTGGAGATGCTGCGCTCCATCGGAAACGATGTGATGCCGGACTTCACCGGCAAGCGGGTGGTGGTCATCGGCGGCGGCAACGTGGCCATGGATGTGACCCGCAGCTCCATCCGCCTGGGCGCGGAGAAGGTGACGTGCGTGTACCGCCGCCGTATCGAGGACATGACCGCCCTGCCGGACGAGGTGACGGGCGCTATGGCCGAGGGCGCGGAGATCGCAGCCCTGATGGCGCCCTCCCACATCGAGGCCGACGAGGACGGCAATGCCGTCGCGCTGTGGGTACAGCCCCAGATCATCGGCGAGGCGGACAAGTCCGGCCGGCCCCGACCCAACAAGGCCGACCTGCCGGAGGTACGCATCCCGGCGGACATCATCGTGGTGGCCATCGGCCAGGGCATCGAGATCCAGGGCTTCGAGCAGGCGGGCGTACCCATCAAGCGCGGCACGTTCGTGGCGGGGCTGTCCGGCCAGGTGGGCGACATGGATAACGTATTCGCCGGCGGCGACTGCGTCACCGGGCCCGCCAGCGCCATCCGCGCCATTGCCGCCGGCAAGGTGGCGGCGGCCAACATCGACGAGCACCTGGGCTTCCGGCATGAGATCAAGGTGGAGCTGGACATCCCGGCGCCGCGGCTGAACAACCGCGCGCCCCACGGACGCATCAACACCACGGAGCGCGAGGCCTGCGAACGCCGGTGCGACTTTGAGGATATCGAGTGCGGGCTCACCGAGGAGGGCGCGCGGACCGAGGCGTCCCGCTGCCTGCGGTGCGACCACTACGGCTACGGTATTTTCCGGGGAGGGAGGAACGAGAAATGGTAACACTGACCATCGACGGGCGGACCGTATCGGTGCCGGAGGGCACCACCATTCTGGAGGCGGCCCAGACCCTGCGGATCAGCATTCCCACCCTGTGCTATCTGAAGGACATCAACGAGATCGGCGCGTGCCGCATCTGCATGGTAGAAGTGGAAGGCTACGCACGGCTGGTGCCCTCCTGCGACAGCGCGGTCAGCGAGGGCATGGTGGTGTACACCAGCTCGCCCCGGGTCCGCGAGGCGCGGCGGGTCAATCTGCGGCTGCTGCTGAGCCAGCATGAGACGAAGTGCACCAAGTGCACCCGCAGCGGCAACTGCAAGCTCCAGCAGCTGACCAACGACTATAACCTGCTGGGCGACCACTACATCGACGATCTGAAGAACATCCCCACGGACTACTCCAACCCGGTGGTGCGTATCGAGAACCGCTGCGTGAAGTGTATGCGGTGCATTCAGGTGTGCGAAAAGATCCAGGGCATGGGCATCTGGGACCTGATGGGCACCGGTACCCGCACCACCGTGGGCGTGGCCCACACCAGGACCCTGGGCGAGAGCGACTGCACCTTCTGCGGCCAGTGCATCACCCACTGTCCCGTGGGTGGTCTGCAGGAGCACGACGACACCGGCAAGGTGTTCGACGCGCTGGCGGACAAGGACCGCATCACCGTGGTGCAGGTCGCGCCGGCGGTGCGGGCGGCCTGGGCGGAGTTTTATCATCTGGACCCCAAGTTTGCCACGGCAGAGCGCATGGTAACGGCGCTGAAGACCATGGGCTTCGACTATGTATTCGACACGGATTTCGCCGCCGACCTGACCATCATGGAGGAGGGCAGCGAGTTCATCGAGCGCTTTACCCACCGGAACAAGTACCACTGGCCCATGTTCACCAGCTGCTGTCCCGGCTGGGTGCGGTTCCTGAAGGGCCAGTTCCCGTCGTATACGGAAAACCTGTCCACCGCCAAGAGCCCGCAGCAGATGTTCGGTGCCGTTGCCAAGAGCTACTTCGCACAGAAGATCGGCGTGGACCCCAAGAAGCTGTTTGTGGTGTCCATCATGCCCTGCACCGCCAAAAAGGCGGAGTGTGCGCTGCCCACCATGAAGGATGAGCAGGGCGACCCGGACGTGGACGTGGTACTGACCACCCGCGAGATCGTGCGGATGCTGCGGGGCGAACAGATCAATCCCGCCGTGCTGCCGGAAACACCCTTTGACAGCCCGCTGGGCACCGGCACCGGCGCGGCGGTGGTCTTCGGTGCCACCGGCGGCGTGATGGACGCGGCCCTGCGGAGCGCGTACTATCTCATCACCGGCAAGGAGCCGAAGCCGGACGCCTTCTCCGCTGTGCGCGGCATGGATGGCTGGAAGGAGGCCGTATTCACCATCCCCGGCGCGGGCAACGTCCGCGTGGCGGTGGTCAGCGGGCTGGGCAACACCCGTAAGCTGATGCACGCCATCGACGAGGGCGACGTGGATTACGACTTCGTGGAGGTGATGGCCTGTCCCGGCGGGTGCGCCGGCGGCGGCGGACAGCCCATCCACGACGGGCAGGAGCTGGCGGCCTATCGCGGCGATATCCTGTGGAGCATCGACAAGAGCGCCAAGGTGCGGTTCTCCCACCGGAACGAGGACGTGCAGGCGCTGTACCGGGAATTCCTGAAAGCCCCGCTGGGCGAAAAGTCCCACCATCTGCTGCACACCGACCACAACGGCTGGAAGATGCCCAACGAAAAGTAAAAGGAAGGCCCTCGCGGGCCTTCCTTTTTATGAAGCGCTTGCAAAAGAAGACCGCCGCAGGCGGTCTTCTTTTGCTGAATTTTACTCGCCCATGGGCGCACCGCAGTGGGGGCAGAACTTGCTGTCGCTGGCGGCGCCGCAGACGGGGCAGACCTTAAAGGTCACCTCGGACTCGTCCACCACCGGCTCGTCCTTCTGGGGCTTGCTGGCCTCCAGCTGGGCGATGCGCTCCTTGCTGGCGTTGACGGCAGCCACCACGTCCTTGACGGCATCGGGGATATCGTCCTGATGCTCCGCCACGAACCACTCGCCGATAGCGCGGTAGTTCTTCTCCAGCTCGCGCTGCTCGTTCATGATGGCCATATTGGTCTTGGCGGCGTCGCTGAGGGTCTGCGCCTTATCCGCGGCCACTTCGGCCAGGTCCTTGGCCTTGTCCACGGCGATACCGGCGTACTCCTGCGCCTTCTTGCTGATGTCATTGAGAATACCCATAGTTGAAAACTCCTTTCCATATTTGCCTGTTGCCGTCAGTATAGCGCGTTTTTTCAGCGGTTGCAAGCGCTATATGGCGAAATTTACACACTGTTTACTTAATGCTCTATCCAGTCGGCGGCCCGGGAGACAGCCCGCTTCCACAGGCGGTAATAGGCGTCGCAGTCCGCCTGTGGGCGCTCCGGCAGGAACACCCTCTGGCTGCGGCGCAGGGCGGCGATCTCGTCCATATCCCGCCAGAAGCCGCAGCTGAGCCCCGCCAGGGCCGCTGCGCCGAAGGCGGT
>DJPP01000077.1:0-423 GCA_002438575.1 Oscillospiraceae bacterium UBA6409
CCCGGCTCCACGGCGGGCGGCATGAAGGTCACGACGCTGGCTGTGCTGGCCGCCAATGCCGCCGCCGTATTTCACCGTCGGGAGGAGCCGCAGCTTTTCGGGCGCCGGCTGGAGAATTCCGCCGTCAAAAACGCCGCCGCCATCCTGCTGCTGTATCTGGGACTGGCCTTCGCGGGTGCAGCGGTTATCAGCGCGGCGGAGGGACTGCCTCTCGGAGCGTGCCTCTATGAAACGGCCTCCGCCGCCGGGACGGTAGGGCTGACACTGGGGCTGACGCCGCAGCTGGGCACGCTGTCGCAGGCGGTGCTGATCCTGCTGATGTTTTTCGGGCGCGTGGGCGGCTTGACGCTGATCTACGCCGCGTTTTCCGGACATGATCTCACCTGCGCCCGGTGTCCAAAGGAAAAAATCACCGTAGGCTGA
>DJPP01000077.1:437-10851 GCA_002438575.1 Oscillospiraceae bacterium UBA6409
TGAAAGGAGCGCACAATGAAAACAGTATTATTGATCGGACTTGGCCGCTTCGGGCGGCACCTCGCCATGCAGCTCAATGAGCTGGGGCATCAGGTCATGGCGGTGGACAGAGACGAGGAGCGCGTCAACGAGTGTATGCCCTTCGTCACCAACGCGCAGATCGGCGACAGTACCCGTGTAGATTTCCTGCGCTCACTGGGCGTCAGCAACTACGATGTCTGCTACGTCACCATCAGCGGGGACTTCCAGAACTCGCTGGAAACGACGTCCCTGCTCAAGGAGCTGGGAGCGAAGTATGTGGTGTCCCGCGCGGAGCGTGACGTGCAGGCGAAGTTCCTGCTGCGCAACGGCGCGGACGCGGTGACATACCCGGAAAAACAGCTGGCGAAGTGGGCGGCCATCCGCTACACCGCCAACCACATCTTCGGCTACATAGAGCTGGATGAGAAGCACGCCATCATCGAGGTCGCTGTGCCGGAAAGCTGGCAGGGGCACAGCATCGGCGAGCTGGACGTCCGCAAAAGGTACGGCGTCAATATCCTCGGCGTAAAACGGGATGGCAAAACCGACGTGACCATCTCACCGGAAACGGTGCTGGACGGCAACCTGACGCTGCTGGTGCTGGGCGAGTATACGGCGCTGAAAAAGTGCTTCCGGCTGTAAGACCGCATCTGCCGACGCTTGTGCAGTTGCAAGCGGCTCGCCGGGGTGATATAATTTAGTTGACAAATACGTCTTTTCCCAACAGAAACAAGGAGGTTCATTATGGAGTTCTTTGATGTCATTAAAAATCGCGGCAGCTATCGCGGTGAGTTTGAAAAGGCCGGCGTACCGCAGGAAGATCTGCGGCGCATCCTGGACGCGGGCATTCGTGCCCCATCCGGCTATAATCTACAGCCGACCACGTTCTACGCCGTCACGAATGAGGCGCTGCGCCACGCGCTGGCGGAGATATTCCCGACAAAAGCGGTAAAAACCGCGCCTGTCATTATTGTGGTCACCTCGAAATGTGTTCATGGCGGAGACCATGATCTCCAGTTTGAGACCGAGGACTACGCCGCCGCCGCAGAGAACGTTATGCTGGCGATCACCGCGTCCGGATATGCCGGCGTATGGATGGACGGCATGATGAAGTTCGAGGGCAATGCCGAAAGGGTGCGGCAACTCCTGCACATTCCGGAGGACGAACGCCCGCGTACCATTATCCCCTTCGGCAAGCCGGTGGATAACGTCACACAGAAGCCCAAAAAGCCCTTTGACGAGCGTGTACATATTCTTTGAGCTTTACCCTCCATGCCGCACGCCGCGTGGTTTGTATCATAGCATAATTGCTGCAGGAAAAGGACTGGCACGCCAAGGCGCGTCAGTCCTTTTCACATGGGATATATTGAGGAGAATACCGTTTGGGGGAAAGCAAGCTGCGGCGGTCCGGCACGTTCGCCAGGCGCTTTGGCACCCCGACGGCCTTTTCTGCGTAGGATAGACTGTACGGAGCCGCCCGGCTCCGCATACTACGGATACGGAAAAGGGAATGTCTATGCAATCATCTGTCCTTCAGGGGATATTGCTCCCCTTCTGGGGCACGTCGCTGGGCGCGGCGTGCGTATTCTGCCTGCAAAGAGCGCCCTCCGCCGTTCTGCGCCGTGTGTTGGAGGGCTTCGCCGCCGGGGTGATGACCGCCGCCTCGGTGTGGAGCCTGCTGCTGCCCGCTATCGACTGGGCGGACCTGGGCCGCTGGTCCTTCCTTCCGGCGGCGGGCGGCTTCTGGCTGGGGGTGCTGTTTCTGCGGCTGCTGGAGCGCCTGCTGCCGGAGGCTGTTACCGACCGTTCCACCACCATGACCCTTCTGGCGGTGACGCTGCACAACATCCCGGAGGGGATGGCGGTGGGCGCGGCCTATGCCGGATGTGTGGCGGCAGGAGCCGCCGCGCCCGCCGCGGCGTTTACGCTGGCGCTGGCCATCGCCATCCAGAATGTGCCGGAGGGCGCCATTGTGGCCCTGCCCCTGCGTACCGCCGGTGCGGGGAAGGGGAGAGCCTTCCTGGGCGGCGTGCTCTCCGGCGCGGTGGAGCCGCTGGCCGCCGGCGTGACGGTGCTGGCGGCGGCGCTCATCGTTCCGGCGCTGCCCTGGCTGCTGGGCTTTGCCGCCGGGGCTATGCTCTATGTGGTGGCTGCCGAGCTGCTGCCCACGCGCGGCGACCCCGGCCCGGGAGCGCTGGCCTTTGCCGCAGGCTTTACCGTAATGATGATCCTGGACGTGGCGCTGGGGTAGGGAAGAGGGTTGACAACGGCCAATTCCTGTACTATAATGTCGCTGACAAGTAAATAAACAGTCTGTTGATCCAATGTCGCCGGCGGCCGTACAGCCCACCATGGGCCAGGCGTCGGCATAGAAGGAAAGGGGTACCCAAACCCCGCACGACCGGTACTGTGAGCGCAAGGATGCACCGAAGCGGCGTAAGCCGCCGGGACGAAAGTCCGCCATTGTGGGCGCAAGCCCATGAGAAGGTAGGCTGCAAACGAGGTGGGACGACTGTCCCCCGAGGCGCGAGCCAGGAGAATTGCATTGTGTAGGACGAAGTTGCAGCGGGCGCGCTCTCCGTGTGCGGGAACCTTGTACCACCATGTAGATGTACCACGCTGACCTCCTGAACGGGAGGTCGGTGTTTTTTGCGCCGCCTTTTCCGCGGCCTGCCCTGTGGGGCGGGCGGCAGGGGCGGCGACGTCTTTCCGTGGCGCAGGGGCCGTATCTATTGCGTTCGCTGTCCGGCCTTGTGCCGGGCAGCGTTTCATTTTCGCGGGACAGAGTGCACTCTGTCCCATTTTTCATGCCTTGCATGAAAAATATTTCCCGTGCCAAGCTGAGGCGCCGTGTGCTTTTCATCTGCACCGTGAAACGGTACAGATGAGTCTCCCTTATCAAGCTGAGGCGGCCATTGGCCGCGTGCTTTTCCATAAGTGGGGCGGGGATGTTGCCGCATCCCCGCCCACCCCCTCACACCGACAAAAATTTACATAAAAGGAGAAAGAAACATGAAAAAACGCATCATCAGTTGGCTGTTGACGATCGTGATGGTCGTCAGCCTGCTGCCCACCTCCGTGCTGGCCGACACGCCGGCCGCGGAGCAGGAGCAGACGGGAGAGACGGTCTCGGCGGACACGGAGAACACCGTTCCTGCCGAGGATGAGGAGACGCAGGAGCAGCAGGAGCCTGTCCCGCAGGAGACCAGCGTGCAGACCGTCGATACCCAGGCCGCTGCTGTCAGCGTGCAGGCCACAACGACGCTCGACAGCTATTTTGAGGGCCTGCCGGTCACCGCGGAGACCGAGCCCGGCAGCCCCAGCAGCACGAACAAGTGGAAGATCACGACGCTTGACGGCGGGAGCGTCCTCATGTCCGGCAACAAGGGCAAGAACAGCTCCAGCAGCACGCTGCAGCTCACCTTCACAAGCGACGTCCACATGACCTTCGAGTACAAGGTCTCCTCCGAGACCAATTACGACAAGTGCACCATTAAACATGGGAGCAATATCCTGGTCAACGAAGTCAGCGGCAATATCGATTGGACCTTGCTGGAGGTCGACGCCAAGATCGGAGATGTGCTGCAGGTCGTTTATAAGAAGGACCCCAGCGGAGATAAGAACGACGACTGCGTCTATCTGCGGAATTTCGCCGCCGGTGAAGCACTGGTCATCACCTTCCATAATGGAGAGGAGACCTATACCCAGAACATCTATGGCGGCAAGGGCACGCTCAAGGCAAACACCTTTACCTCCGACAGCGGTATTTTTGCCGGCTGGGCCACCACCGATGGCGGTGCCGTGGTGTATGAGGACGGCGCGGCCATCGACAATGTGACCAGCAACATGGACCTGTATGCTGTGTGGTCTGCTGCCTATACCGTTACCCTGACCAATGGTGACAGCAGCGACACTGTGCAGGTGCCCCAGAACAGCACCATCGGCGGCCGCCTGCCCGCCGATCCCAGCAAGACGGGCTATACCTTCGGCGGCTGGTTCAACGGCGAGACGCAGCTGACCGCGGAGACGGTCATCTCCGGCAATGTGACCTACACCGCCAAGTGGACCCCCATCACCTATACCATCGCCTTCAACGCGAACGAGGGTACCGGCACGATGGACAGCATCACCGCCACCTATGACCAAAAAGTTACCCTGCCTGAGTGTACCTATACCCGTGTGGGATACGATTTCAACGGTTGGGCGACCTACAAGTCCGCCAGCTATGGTACCTATAGCGCCGGACAGGTAGTTTCCGGATTGACCAGCACAGACAAAACTACCTATCAGCTTTATGCTACTTGGAAGGGCAAGTCTGTGACTGTCACAGTTGACCTTAACGATGATAGTACGCCGGCCACTTACTACGGTACGGTGGGCAGCAACTATAACTATTTGAAGACTTCGGAGGATACCTATTCGCAGACGATCAAAGATCCCGCCCGCACGGGCTACATCTTTGCCGGCTGGTTCGACGCGGCCGAGGGCGGCAATGCGATCAGCACGTCTTATAAATTCACCGCCGCCGACGCCGAAAACGGCTTTACCATGTACGCCCACTGGACAGAGGCCGTAACGATCACGTTTGATGCCAACGAAGGCACCTGCTGGTCAAAGACGAAAGACATTCCAAAGGGCACTGCGTATAGTAAGCTTCCGTCCGCGACGTTAAGCGGTAAAGCTTTTGATGGCTGGTATACGCAAAAAGAGGGCGGCACCAAGGTGGAAGATACCACTGTTTTCAACGAGAACACCACGCTTTATGCCAAGTGGCGCGACTATCAGTACGTCATCAAGTTCAACATCAAATCCAGCGACGAGAGCAGCGTTACCGGCACGATGGCCGATCAGGTCGCCCCCTTCGGGAAGAGCGCCGTGCTGACGAAGTGCGCCTACTCCCGCGAGGGCTATGAGTTCGCCGGCTGGGCGGAGAGCAGCTACGGCAGCACCATCAAGTATGCCGACGAAGCCACCATCAACCGCGAGTGGGAGGAGGACGACTGGGGCTACAACGGCAGCGAGGACAACGAGACGTATAACCTCTACGCCATCTGGACGGAGAAGAAGTCCCCCGAGCAGACCGCGGCCGACGCTAAGCTGGATGCCGCCGACAACGCCATCACCGCCACCTACAATCCTGTTTATGGAACGGATACCAATGCCTTGACCATGATCAGCGCCAAGCTGGCCGCCGCCGGGATCACGAACGTCACTGTGACGGTGAAGGAGGCCGCTTACAGCAGCAATAACTATGTGGGCATCGCCGCCGACGGCACGATCCAGTATAAGTGGAACCCGAACGGCACTACGACTGCGGTTGCTGGTACTGTGCGTCCGGTGTTCATTCTGACCTATACCGATGGCAGCAATACTTCCTACACCAGGGAGACTACCGGGTGCCTGTTCAACATGGGCCTCGACGAGGAGAAGGCGATGACCGCCCTGCGCGCCGTGGCGTACCGCATCACCGTCCCCGAGACGGTGGAGAGCGCGGGCGATCTCACCAGCCTGCCCAAGTACCCCCTGAAGGCCGGTGTGGACGAGAGCAGCGTCGACTATAGCAAGAGCGACGACCTCGAGCTGTGGACCACCGCCGCGTGGACCTCCGGCAGCACAGCCATCATTTCCATCAGCGACGGCTCCGACCCCTATTTCTCCCCCTACAAGGCCACGGTGTCCCTGCCCGCGCAGGACACCTCCGTCACCCTGACGCTGACGCTGACCTATAACGGCCGCGAGGATCTCAAGGTCAGCAAGGCCTACACCGTCAACGTCAAGGGCAGCGCCGCCCCGGCGGACAACAAGTATCAGACGGCCCTGGACAAGGCCCTGACCGATATTGGTCTGACCAACCCCGAGGACGGCAGCAAGATCGATGTGAACAACGTCACCAGCGATATCCAGTTCCCCACCACCCGCGATCTGCGCCGCTTGACGGAGGGGGGCTTCGACGGCAAGTATACGCCCATCCTGCTCTGCACGAGCAATGCGGACGTGGTGGTCTCCGCCGATCCCGATACCGCGAACGTCGCGCGCATGGTGACCTACCGCCCGCTGCCCGGCCGGGCTGCCGCCACGGTCACCGTAACGGTGAAGATTTTGGACCGCCCCAGCGGCGAGGGCAAGGATTATGCCAGCATGAAGGTGCTGGCCAGCAAGGACATCACCCTGACCGTCCAGCCCCTGACGCAGGAAGAGCTGGATACCGCCGCCGCCTTTATGAAGAAGGTCACCACGGCGGAGGTCTACTGGGAGGGCATCCGCAAGGCCAACAGCGACAAGAACAACATCACCGGCGACCTGTACAGCTTTATCGAGATCGTCCCCGACGGCGACGGGTATACGTTCGTTCGCAATGTGGACGACTGGAACCAGTGCGGCGTCAAGGCTGACGATATCCCCGGTTGGCTCGATACAGAGAAGTACCGCTGCTTCCGATCCTCCCGCCCTTCTGTGGTGGAGCACGAGCTGCTGCGGGTGCATCGGCCAACGTACAACACCGAGGTCACCATCGACAGCGTGTTCAGCTACACCGAGTACGCCAAGTATTGGGAGAAGTTCCGGGACAACGAGGCCTACGCACAGTTTGCCCAGTTCTATCAGCAGCCTGTCTCCCTGACCGTCAAGGTCGCCGGCACCACCGGAAAGGATGACCCCAACGCGCAGAAGGATCTGACGGCCACGGTCAAGATCACCGGCTATGAGAGCTTCCCCGCTGTGACGGCTTACACCTTCACCGGCGAGGCCGGTCAGACCTGGTCCGCCTGGGATGCCGTCAAGGCCTGCCTGGACGCCAATGGCTATACCTGCGACGGCTCCGGCAGCTACCTGAAGTCCCTGACCAAGGGCAGCGTCACGCTGGGCGAGGGCGATCACGGCACGGAGTCCGGCTGGATGTTCCGCGTTACCCGCGATGGCAGGACCGTTACGCCCAACACCACCCTCGGCACCTATTTCCTGAAGTCCGGCGACGTGGTGGAGCTGTTTTACACCACGGTCAGTGTTCCGCTGGATCCCGCCGAGACCGATCCCTCCATCACCAACCGTGATTTCGGTCAGGCCTACTCCCAGACCAAGAGCTTCTCCGGCGCCAGAGCTCTTGCCCCCAATGTGGGCCGCAGTGACGCCGACAGCACAAGCGTCTGGGGCGACTGGATCGTACTGGCCATGGCCCGCAGCGGCATGAAGCTGTCCGACCAGTTTGTCAAGGACTACTACGCCAAGGTGGAGGCCTATGTCAAGGCCAACTACAACGCCAACGGCACCCTGAAGTACGATGGCCGGAATGACCTGTATTTCCTCACCGACAACGCCCGATTGGTGCTGGCGCTGACGGCCATCGGCAAGGATCCCGCCAATGTGGGCGGCAAGAACCTGCTCACTGCCCTAAAGGACAGCAGTGTGGCGCCCAAGCAGACCTCTGACAAGATCTTTGCCCTTATTGCGCTGGACAGCAAGAATTACGGCTCCGCTGCCGAGTCCCAGCGTTGGGTCGATCTGATCCTGGATGCGCAGGAAACCGATGGCGGCTGGAAGACCTCGGACAGCGCCGCTGCGAGTGACATCGATATGACCGCCATGGCGCTGACGGCGCTGGCACCCTATTACGGCGATGGCAACAGCAGGCTGAATGCCGCCGCTGTGGATCGGGCGATCAAATGGCTGTCTGAACAGTATCAGGCCGGTAAGTATACCAGCTCCGAGACCTGCGCCCAGGTGGTGGTAGCCCTGTCCGCCCTGGGCATCGACGCCAACGCCGATGCGCGCTTTGTCCGCACTGTGGCCACCGGCGACAGCGAAGTCAGCACCCAGAGCCTGGAGCAGGATGCCAAGACTGTTTCTGTCAGTGTGCTCTCCGCCCTGCTGCAATACCATGTGCAGGACCAGGGCTTCAAGCACATCTCCAACGGGCCTGTGACCGCCCTCTCCACCGAGCAGGGGCTCTACGCCATGGCCGCCTACCAGCGCTATGCCACGCAGTCTGAGCGCCTGTACGACATGACGGATGTGCAGGCCGGGCAGGACAAGCCCTCCGGCGGCAGCGGCAATTACTACTATCCCGGCACGGCCGCAGGCACCAAGACCGACTCTGCCAACACGGCGGATGACAGTCAGATGGTGCTGTGGCTGGGCAGCGCAGTCATGGCGGCGGCAGCCGTTGTGGTGCTGACCCATAAGCGGAAGCGCGTTTCCAAGTAACAACAGAACAGCCGACGCAGAGGCGCGAGAGCGCCTCTGCGTATGGCACTTTTATGAGGGATGAGAGATATGAAGAAAAACCACCGATTTTGGCTGCTGGCGCTGGTCCTGTCTCTGCTGCTGACCTGCGCCGCCTGCGGTAAGCAGAAAGCCCCTGCCGCCGACACGACCTCTGACACAAAGCAGGAACAGACCGCGGACACCAGGAAGGACGATACATCTGAAACGGGCACCACCAAGGCTGACGGCAAGCAGGACGCGGCAAAGACCGAGGATAAGACCGTGGACGATAAGAAGCCCGACGAGCAGAAGGTGGCGGACGAGGCCAAGAAGACCGAGGAGGACATCAAAAAGCAGGAGGAAGCCAAGCGCCTGGAGGAGCAGAAGCGGCTGGAAGAAGAGAAGAAACAGCAGGAACAGGAGCAGCCTGCTGCGCCGGACCCGGACCCTGAACCCGCGCCGGCTCCTGACCCGGCGCCGGCGGCGTCCGTGTCGCTGTATATCTCCTGTGCCAACGCCGTGGGGATCCAGTCCGGCCTGCCCGCCGGAGGTGTCCTGCTCAGCAGCACGACATCCATCACCCCCGGTGAGACGGTCATGCAGGTGCTCCAACGCGCCTGCCGCGACGCGGGCATACCCATGGTCAACAAAAGCGGCTATATCAGTGCCATCGGCGGCGTATACGATCACATCAGCGATGCGTACCCCTCCTCCGGCTGGATGTACTGTGTGGACGGCTGGTTCCCCAACTACGGTGCCGGCAGCTATACGCTCTCCGGCGGCGAAAGCATCCAGTGGCTCTATACGCTGGACGGCGGCGCAGACGTGGGCAATACCTATATGGGCTGAAAAAACGGGCGGCGCTGCCGTCCGTTTTCCACCATTTCCCGCGGGGAAGGATTGACGTACACCGCAGTTTCGGGATATAATCTAAAGGTTAGGACAACGATTTTCAGGAGGTGATCTCATGGACGATACGCTGCGCTCCTGCCATCCGGCGGTGAGCTTTGCCTATTTCGCCCTGGTCATCGCCTGCACGATGCTTTTGATGCACCCGGTGTGCCTGGCACTGTCGGCGCTGGGCGGCGGGTGGTATGTCGTCCGCCTGCTGGGCGGCAAGGGCCTGCGCCGCCATCTGCTGTGGCTGCTGCCCATGGCCCTCCTGGCGGCGGCGGTGAACCCTGCCTTTGTCCACCAGGGCGTCACCATTCTGGCCTACCTGCCCTCCGGCAATCCTTTGACGCTGGAGAGCCTGCTCTACGGTCTGGCCGCCGGCGCCATGCTCAGCGCCGTGGCGCTGTGGTTCGTCTGCGTCACCGATGTCATTACCTCGGACAAGGTGGTGTACCTTTTCGGCCGCGTTATCCCGGCGCTGTCCCTGCTGCTGAGCATGATCCTCCGCTTTGTGCCCCGCTTTGTCCGGCGGCTCCGTGCCGTGGCCCAGGCCCAGCGTCATCTGGGCCGCGATACCCGGACCGGCTCCCCGGTCCGGCGCGTCAGAAGCGCCCTGCGGGTGTTCTCCATCGTCGTCACCTGGAGTCTGGAAAGCGGGCTCATCACCGCCGACAGTATGCGCTGCCGCGGCTACGGCCTGCCGGGGAGGACCTCCTTCTCTCTCTACCGGTTTGACCGGCGTGACGGTGCCGTCGCCCTCTGGCTGGCCTTCTGCGGCCTGTATCTGCTGGGCGGCGGTCTGGCCGGCGGCCTGCGCTTTCAGTATTACCCCATGCTGCTCAGCGGTCCCGTCACACCGCTGGCGATCAGCTTTTTCGCCGTTTACGGCCTGCTGTGCTTTACGCCGGTGCTGCTGGACGCCCTGTCCCGGCGCCGCTATCTCGTCCGGAAAGGAGGGACGCCCCATGCCTGACCTGCTGTGCCTGGAGCACTTCGGCTTCACCTATCCCCAGCAGCCCCGCCCTGCGCTAACGGACGTGTCCCTCACGGTCCGTCAGGGCGAGTTCTGGGTCCTCTGCGGCGCCTCCGGCTGCGGCAAGACCACGCTTCTCCGCCAGCTGAAGCCCGCCCTGCGCCCCCACGGTGCGGCCGAGGGCCGCATCCTCTTCGACGGCCGGCCGCTGGATGACCTGCCGCCCCATCGGCAGGCCGCCGATATCGGCTTCGTTCTCCAGTCTCCGGAGGAGCAGACCGTCACCGACAAGGTCTGGCATGAGCTGGCCTTCGGACTGGAGAGCCT
>DJPP01000087.1 GCA_002438575.1 Oscillospiraceae bacterium UBA6409
GAGGTGAAGATCCCCGCCAGCCGACTGTCCGAGGAGGAGATTGGCGGCGTGAAGGTCATCATGCAGATGTCCAAGGACAAGAACGCCCTGGCCTGCTCCCGCAACTTCGACTATATCCGGTCCAAGCCGGGGAAGAAGGAGCTGCTGCTGATGATGAACTGCCTGGGCGTGGCCAAAAACTGGTCGGAAAACCCCAGCTGGATGTACGACACGGATTTTGAATTCCTGAACAGCGATGATGTGACGTGCCTGGTCTGCGCCGGACCGCGGGCCTATGACTACCAGCTGCGGCTGCTGCTGGCGGGCATCCCCCGGCAGAAGATACGGCTGGCCGAGGACGAGTTCGCCGCCCTGGAGCTGCTGCCGCTGAACCCCGGCGACGACGTGTATCTGCTCTACGGCGTGGACGGCACGCCCCTGGCCTTCCGGGTCAGGGAGAAGCTGAAGGAAAAGCTGCTGGCAAAGGAGGGCGCGCAATGAAAGCGGAAATTCTGTTTCCGGAGGTCTGCAACCTGTACGGCGACCTGCAGAACATCTACTATCTGAAGCGCTGCTGCCCGGCGCTGGAGATCATAGAGACGGACCTGCACAGCAAGCCCCGGTTCCTCACAGAGGACGTGGCGCTGGTCTATATGGGCAGCACCACAGAGCAGGGGCTGCGTCTGGCGGCGGACGCCCTGCGGCCCTATGCCGCGGACATTGCCGCGAAGGCGGACGCGGGGCAGCTGATCCTGCTGACCGGCAACGCGCCGGACGTGTTTTCCGACGCCATAGAAAGCGACAGCGCCGACACCATAGAGGGGCTGGGCATTCTGCCCGGACGGGTGCGGTACACCATGATGAAGCGGCACAACAGCTTCTTCCTGGGCACCTTTGATGGCATGGAGGTGGTCGGCTTCAAGAGCCTGTTCGGCTTCCATTACGACGCGCCGGAGCGCGGCGGCTGGTTCCGCATCACACGGGGCGTGGGCCGCACGCCGGAGTCGAAGCTGGAGGGCTTCTGCCGGGGCGGGCTGTACGCCACGGCGCTGATCGGCCCGCTGCTGCCGCTGAACCCGCCCCTGTGCAAGTGGCTGCTGCGGCAGCTGGGCGCCGAGGACACGCTGGCCTTCGAGGACGCGGCCTTCGCCAGCTTTAATAAACGTGTGGCGGAGTTCAAGGAGCCGGGCAGAGGCTTCCAATACTCGTAAGCAAAAAAACATCCCCCGGTCGGGGGATGTTTTTTGCATCAGAGCTTTTCGGACAGCGTTTCGTCCAGGCCCACGCCGTAGAGGTTCTTGGCCGAGCAGCCGGCGCGTCCGCCGCCGGCACAGGCGCAGGCGCACGCACAGGCGCAGCTGCTGGCGCAGGCGCAGTGGCCTCCGCCGCCGAAACCGCCGCCGCCAAATCCTCCGCCCCGGCTGCCGCCGCCGAAGCCGCCGCTTTTGGGCGGGCGGGGACGCTCCTTGGTGCCCACGCTGCCGGGACGGGGCTTGCCGTCCGGCCCCGCGGGGTACCACAGGTGGTTCACGAACACATAGCGGGTGCCGAAGCCGCCGGCGTAACCGTCGCCCCGGCGGGCGGCGGAGATCAGCACGAGGATCAGCATCACCACGAAGATCGTCACCATCATACCGATGATGGCGTCACCGGTGTCGTCCTCATAGTAGTCGTCATCCGTCCAGCGGTCATAGCCGCCGGGGACATTGTCGGCGCTGTATTCCTCCGACAGCTGGGTGGGCCAGTCGGTGTAGCGCACCTGCACGTTCATCTGGTAGCCGTAGTCCAGATCGGAGGCGGAGACGGTCATGCCGCCCTGTATCGTCACGCTGTCAGCGCCGCTGATCGCGCCCTCGGTGAAATCGCCGGTCAGACCGGCGGGGTCGTTCCAGATGAGGGTCATCTGGCCGATCCTGGCCTCGTCGAACCAGCCGGCGGTATAGTCGTAGGTCACGGCGCTGCCGTCCAGCTGGTACATATACTCCTGCACCCAGGAGTAGGAGAAGGTGAACGTCTCGTCCTCATCGTAGCCCTGGGTCAGGTAGACGTACATATAGCTGTTGTCGAAGTCCAGACGCTCGATGTTGTCCGTCAGGGCCGTCACGTCCCGGATAGAGCCGTTGGGCACGCCGATCTTCAGCTCCTGGCCGTAGGGCAGCGCCTCCAGCGGCGTCCATTCCAGCTCCACGATGATATGCAGGCTGCCGTCCTCCGTGTTGGGGGTCACGGTGACGTTGTAGCGGTCGATGTAGTCGTAGTCCGCCCAGGCGGTGACGGTGAGACAGGCCGCCGCCAGCAGGGTCAGCAGCAGGATGTGCAGTTTCTTCAGCATACGGCCGCCTCCTCCCCGTTGCCCTCACGCAGCTGGCACAGCTGCTCCATTTTGGCGCTCCTGGCACGGATGGCCGCGCAGCGCTCGCTCTGCCAGATCTTGTCCCAATCGTCGGTGAGGATGTTTCCCAGGGGCTGGCTGCTGAGCCAGCTCTGGCAGGGGATCACGCCGCCGTCCGGGGCGACGGCCATATTGCTGAGGCAGGCGCCGCAGCTGGGCACCAGGGTCAGACCCAGGGCGCGCAGCGTCTCCTCCTTCAGCCAGCCGGGGCTGGTGAAGTCCAGCTCCATTTCCAGCTCCTCCGTCACCGCCACGGCCTTTGTCAGCACGTCGGTGAGCTGCTGCTCCGTCAGCGCCGTGGCGCGGCTCTCATCGCCCACCGCGCCGCCGGAGGGGATCAGCCCGGAGCAGGTCACGTAGCGGACGCCCAGACCGTGGACGAAGCGCAGCATCTCGTCATAGGCGGTATTCAGACTGCACAGGGGCGTGTTCACGGACACGGACAGCCCCGCCGCCACAGCGGCACGGATGCCCGCCACGGTGTCGTCAAAGCCGTCGGCGCCCACCAGGGCGTTGTGAATGTCCTTATCATGGCTGTAGAGCGTCACCTGCACGCTGTCCAGGCTGGCGTCATACAGCTTTTGGCACAGCGTGGGCGTCAGCAGGCGGCCGTTGGTGTTCAGCCGGGTGACGAACCACTGGGCGGCATCCACCAGCTCCACCAGGTCGGCGCGCAGGGTGGGCTCGCCGCCGGTGAACGTCACCTGGGGGATATTGGCCGCGCGCAGCTTCGCCAGGATCTCCTTCCACTGGGCGGTGGTCAGCTCCGGCGTGTCGGACAGGGGCTGACCTGCCGCATAGCAGTGCAGACATTTCTGGTTGCAGTGCCACGCGCCGTCACGGGTCATGGCGCTGACCATCAGGTCCATACGGTGGGGCGCGGTCATCTCGGGGGC
>DJPP01000096.1:0-2689 GCA_002438575.1 Oscillospiraceae bacterium UBA6409
CCCTCCGGGAAGTGGACATGAATGTCCTTGGTCTTATAGAAATCCGGGGCAATGCCCAGCTCGGCGGCGCGGCTCCGCAGGCAGGTATAGGCTGCCTTCACGGACTCCTGCATCACCTGGCCCAGATTGCCGGTGAGCTCCAGCTTGCCGGTGCCGTCCATCACGCCGGCCTCCACCTCCAGCAGCTCGCCGCCCACTTCGGTCCACGCCAGACCGTTGACAACACCGATCTGGTCGATCTTGCTGCGGGTATCCTCGGCATAGGGCGGCGTATCCAGGAATTCACACAGGTTCTTATCTGTAACGTCTATGCGCTTTACACCCGTTTCCACCAAACGCATGGCGGCGCGGCGGCACAGCTTGCCCAGCTGGCGCTCCAGCGTGCGGACGCCGGACTCCTTGGTATAGTCGGTGATGACGGCCCGCAGGGTCTCATCGTCCAGCCGCAGCTGACCGCGGCGGATGCCGTTCTCCTTCAGCTGCTTTGGCAGCAGGTGCTCCCGGGCGATGTGCAGCTTTTCCTCGTCAGTGTAGCTGCCCAGCTCGATGACCTCCATACGATCCAGCAGCGGACGGGGTATGGTGGACGTGGTGTTGGCGGTGGTGATGAACATTACGCGGCTCAGGTCCACGGGTAGCTCGATGAAGTGGTCCCGAAAAGCCCCGTTCTGCTCACTATCCAGCACCTCCAGCAGGGCCGAGGCCGGGTCGCCCCGCATATCGCTGGCCAGCTTATCGATCTCGTCCAGCACCAGCAGGGGGTTCATGGTCCCGGCGCGGGTCAGGGCCTCGATGATGCGGCCGGGCATAGCGCCGATATACGTCTTGCGGTGACCGCGGATATCCGCCTCGTCCCGCACGCCGCCCAGACTCAGCCGGGCGCACTTGCGGTTCATGGCCTTGGCCACGGACAAAGCCACGGAGGTCTTGCCCACACCGGGAGGCCCCACCAGGCAGAGTATCCTGCCCTTGGCATCCGGGTTCAGCTGCCGCACGGCGATAAACTCCAAAATGCGCTGCTTGACCTTATCCAGGCCGTAGTGGTCCTTGTCCAGTATCTTTCGGGCCTGGGCCACATCCGCCCTCTCCCGGGTGAATTTGTGCCAGGGCAGCTCCAGACACACATCCAGATAGTTGCGTATCACCGAGGCCTCGGCGCTGCCGAAGGGCTGCTTGCCCAGGCGCTCCACCTCTTTTGTCAGCTTGGTATGTACCTCCGGCAGGTCCGCCGCCTGTATCCTGGCGGCGTACTCCTCCAGCTCCTCGTCGCCGTCATCCCCCAGCTCGTGCTGCAATACCTTCACCTGCTCCCGCAGGATCATATCCTTCTGCACCTGGGCCACGCGGCGGCGCACCTTCTGCTCCATCTCGCTCTCCAGCGAGATGACGTCCACCTCATGGGTCAGGATATCGTTGACGATACGCAGGCGCTTGTCCGGGTGCAGCTCCTCCAGCACCCGCTGGCGGTCCTGGTGCCGCAGGGTGATATTCTGGGCGATCAGGTCGGCCAGACGGCCGGTATCGCCGCAGTCCAGCACCGCGGCGGCGAAGTCTTCGCCGATGCCGTTGGCCAGCTCGCGGTATTCACCGAAGAGCACATAGGTCCGGCGTATCAGCGCCTCGCTGCGGGCCGTATGGCGGGCCGCCATCTCGGGCAGCAGTTCGGCCTGGGCCTGCAAAAACGGTTTTTTCTGCCACAGCCGGTGCAGCCGCGCCCGGCTCTCGCCCTCTGCGATGACACGCACCGTGGTGTCCGAGGTCTTGACGATCTGCAAAATATGGCACACGGTGCCGATGGTGTACAGATCCGCCTCTCCCGGCTCTGCCGTGGACAGGTCCTTCTGCGTCACCGCCAGCAGCCGGCGGTCATTCTCCATGGCGTTGTCCAGAGCGAAGATAGAGATGTCGCGCTCCGCGTCAAAGGACACCGTCTGCCCGGGGAAGGCCGTCAGGCCGCGCAGGGCCAGCACCGGAATGTTCCGGGTGATCGTTTCCATAGTTGCCTCCTTTCTCCCGCCGGACGGCGGGCGTTGGGAAAAGGGTAGTATCCGAACTGCCGGAAAAGCCTTGGCTTTTCCGGCAGTCTGAGTCTCTGTTAAGACGCCGGGGCGGTGGAGGTCTTCTCCGCCGTGCCGGTCTTGAATTTAGCGCGCTGCGCCACCTTTTCCGGGTCGTGCAGCACCGTGGGCTCAGCATCCCCGTCCACACACGCCTTTGTGATGGTCACATCGGTGATGGTGGGGTCGGAGGGCACATCGTACATGACCCTGGTCAGCAGTCCCTCCATCACCGCCCGCAGACCACGTGCACCGATGTTCCGTGCCAACGCGGTGTCCGCCACCGCCTCCAGCGCGTCCTGATCGAAATGCAGCTCCACGCCATCGTAGCTGAGCAGCTTCTGGTACTGCTTCACCAGCGCGTTCTTCGGCTCGGTGAGTATCCGCACCAGATCCTCACGGGTCAGGCCCTGCAGGGCGGTGATGACCGGCATACGGCCCACCAGCTCGGGGATGATGCCGAACTTCAGCAGATCATGGGGCTGGACCTGCTGGAACAGCTCGCCGGTGCTGCGCTCTTTTTTGCTCTGCACCGCATTCTCAAAGCCCATGCTCCGCTTGCCCACGCGATCCTCGATGATCTTCTCCAGCCCATCGAAGGCGCCGCCGCAGATAAACAGGATGTTGCTGGT
>DJPP01000096.1:2756-3519 GCA_002438575.1 Oscillospiraceae bacterium UBA6409
ACGGTGCCCTCCAGGATCTTCAGCAGCGCCTGCTGCACGCCCTCGCCGGACACATCGCGGGTGATGGACGTATTCTCGCTCTTGCGGGCGATCTTGTCGATCTCATCCACATAGATGATGCCGCGCTCGGCCAGCTCCACGTCGAAATCCGCTGCCTGCAAAAGACGCAGCAGAATATTCTCCACGTCGTCGCCTACATAGCCGGCCTCGGTCAGCGTGGTGGCGTCGGCAATGGCAAAGGGGACCTTCAGCACCCGCGCCAGCGTCTGGGCAAACAGCGTCTTGCCGGAGCCCGTAGGCCCGATCATCAGGATATTGCTTTTCTGCAGCTCCACGTCCTCGTCGCCGCCGAAATAAATGCGCTTGTAGTGGTTGTACACCGACACGGACAGCGCCACCTTGGCTGCCTCCTGCCCAATGACGTACTGGTCCAGCACGTCGTGTATCTCCTTGGGCGTAGGCAGCTCGTCCATGCTGTCTATGCCGTCGGCGGCCGTGGTATAGCCGTCGTTCAGAATATCCATGCACAGCTGGACGCACTCGTCGCAAATTCGGACGCCGGGGCCCTGGATCATGCGATGGACCTGACTCTCCGGCTTTCCGCAGAACGAGCATCGCAGCGCCTTCTTATCTTCTGCCATTCGTTTTACCTCTTATAAATGACCTTATCCACCAGGCCGTATTCCCGGGCCTCCTCCGCGATCATCCAGTTGTCGCGCTCGGAATCCGTCTTGATCTGCTCCGGCGTCTTGCCGGTATTCTC
>DJPP01000096.1:3608-4482 GCA_002438575.1 Oscillospiraceae bacterium UBA6409
CCCTGGGTACCGGCAGAGGGCTGGTGGATCATGATCTCCGCGTTGGGCAGCGCAATGCGCTTTCCCTTGGCGCCGCTGGACAGCAGGAACGCGCCCATGCTGGCGGCCATGCCGATGCAGATCGTGGACACGTCGCACTTGATGTACTGCATGGTGTCGTAAATGGCCATACCGGCGGTCACGCTGCCGCCGGGGCTGTTGATATACATCTGAATATCCTTGTCGGGGTCCTGCGCCTCGAGATAGAGAAGCTGCGCCACAACAAGGCTGGCGGTGGTATCATTCACCTCTTCGCCCAGAAACACGATGCGGTCGTTGAGCAAGCGGGAGAAAATATCATAGGAACGCTCACCGCGGTTGGTCTGCTCCACAACGTAAGGGACTAAACTCATAAGAAATACCTCCTGTATGATAGATGCCTGATTATACCCACCTGACCGTGTTTTTCATAAGAGCCCGCGGCGGCGGGGGAAATGTTTTCACCCCGCCGCGCCGGCTTTTCTCTCTCGTATGCAGCGAATTACTCCGCGTCCTTCTTGGCGGTCTTCTTTGCCGCAGGCTTCTTGGCGGGGGCCTTCTCGGCCTTCTCCTCACCCTCGGCCTTCTTCGCCGTCTTCTTGGCCGCAGGCTTCTTGGCGGGCTTCTCCACGATCTCGCCCTCGGCCTCCAGCTCGGCCTTCTCCTCGGCGGGAGCCACAGCCTTGGCGCTGTCAGCCACGACCTTGATGACCTTCTCGCGGATGACCTGCTCCTTCACTTCCTCGGGACGCAGGTACTTCTTCACGGTATCCAGATCCATGCCATATTTGTCGGCCACGTTCTTCATCTCGGCCTCCACCTCGTCGTCGGTGGCATCCAGCTTCTCGGCATCGAT
>DJPP01000096.1:4553-5976 GCA_002438575.1 Oscillospiraceae bacterium UBA6409
TAAAGTCGGCCTCGGTGGTGTTGGTCATCTTCAGATACTGATCGAAGGGAATGCCCTGGGAGGCCAGCTGCTGCTTGAATCCCTCGGTCATCTGAGCAGCCTGCAGCTCCACCATCTCGGTGGGGATCTCGGCCTCGACGCTCTCGGCCACCTTGGCCATCAGCACGTCCTCAAATGCGCGCTGGGCAGCCTCGGTGCGCTCAGCGGTCATCTTCTTCTTGATATCGGCCTTCAGGTCCTTCAGCGTGTCGAACTCGGACACATCCTTGGCGAACTCGTCGTCAATGGCGGGGACCTCCTTGACCTTAACCTCATTGACCTTCACATGGAAGACCACGGGCTTGCCGGCCAGCTCAGGCGTGTAGTTCTCGGGGAAGGTGATGTCGATATCCTTCTCCTCGCCGGCCTTCATGCCGATCAGCTGGTCCTCGAAGCCGGGGACAAAGCTGCCGGAGCCGATCTCCAGATCAAAATTCTCGCCCTTGCCGCCGTCGAACGCCTTGCCGTTGTCAAAGCCCTCAAAATCGATATCCGCGGTGTCGCCCTTCTTCACAGCGCGGTCCACAGAGACCAGACGGCTGTTGCGGTCCGCCATCTCCTTCAGGCGGGCGTTCACGTCGGCAGCGGCCACCTTGACCTCCGCCTTGGGCGCCTCCAGGCCCTTGTACTGGCCCAGCTTCACCTCGGGATACACGGCCACAGTGCACTTGAATACAACACCGTCCTTGGTGCAGCTCTCCAGCTCCACCTCGGGATAGCCGACGACGTTCAGCTCCTGCTCCTTCACGGCGGCCTCATAGGCGTCGGGGAGAATGATATTCACGGCTTCCTCATAGAAGACCTCAGCGCCGTACATCTTCTCGATGATCTTACGGGGGGCCTTACCCACGCGGAAGCCGGGTACGTTGATCTTACCGCGCATCTTCAGATACGCTTTGTTGACGGCGGCCTCAAACTCCTCGGCGCTCGTCTCGATGGTCAGTGCGACCCTGCTCTTTTCCAGTTTCTCGCAGCTTTTCACAGTCATTTGTTATTTCCTCCGTTCCGCATGGACAGGTTGTTGTGCCGATGTCCATACAATATAGTATCATAGCAGAAAGTTACGGAAATTTCCACTGTTTTTTTTTAGTTTTTTCCCTGTTTTTTCAGTTTTCTGTGCGCCGCAGCAATTAGCGGTCAATCGCAAATCTTGACGGGGGCAAAATCCAGGTAGTCAGCGGCCACCAGGTGGAATTCCGTGTTGTAATGGCGGCCCTCCAGCACACGCTTCTGGGCGGCGCCGTGGAGGTGGCCGAAATAGCACTCCTTAACGCCGTAGCGCTGAAGCAGGCGCAGTATCTCCGGACATTCATACCCCTGATACAAGGGAGGGTAATGCAGAAAACATATCTTTTCACAACTTTCTCCAGCCATTTTCAGGGAT
>DJPP01000145.1:0-579 GCA_002438575.1 Oscillospiraceae bacterium UBA6409
TCGCCGTCGAAATCCACGATCTCATAGTCGTTCTCGCTCTCGCCCATCTCATGCAGCATGGCGATGATCTCGTCCTTCTTGCCTACCAGCGTGCCCTCGACAACACCCTTACGGCGGGCGTTGACCACCGCGCTCAAGGCCGGTTCATCGTGGGCATTGGCCAGTGCGATACGCTTCTTCATGCCGCAGCCCAGCACATAGGCTTCCAATTCTTTGAAAGATGTAAACATTTCCTTTTACCTCCGTTTCGGCTCCCATTTCCCCGGAAACCTTCTTTTGACGGGCCCATTATACCCCCTGCCGGCACAAAAAACAACCGCAAATTCCGTGCAGCCTCCTCCCTGCCGCAAAACCTCTTGCATTGCCGCCGATTTTACGGTATACTGAGCAAAATAGGTTTGGGAGGGTGCTGCTGACCATGTTCTGGAATTTTATTTTTTACGGAATGATCGCCGTAGGCGCAATTCTGTTTGTCTCGTTGACCATCTACCGCATCGACTGGGCACGCCACCCGGAGAAATATAAGGACCTGGTGGAGGATGAGGATCCCCAGAAAGCCGAATATCGCAAGAAAAAAGA
>DJPP01000145.1:683-8071 GCA_002438575.1 Oscillospiraceae bacterium UBA6409
GTGGATAAGCTGAATCACTACCGCGCTATCAACGGCAAAGGGCCTGTGGGCATGGACGGCAAGCCCATTGATAAAAAGAAAAAATAAATATGACACCCCCGGCGCAGACACGCCGGGGGCGGTTTTTTTATTTCCGTTTTCCAAATAGCAACGGCAGGCCGCCGATGAGCACCGCCGCGATCAGGGAGACTGCCGCCTTAAAGGGCCAGATGATTTTTAGGTTCTCCCAAAAGACCACGGCCGGCGCAGCCTCTAACTTGACGCGAAAGCCGGGGATGGCGAGGCTCATGATCAGGTACACCGCAGCGAAAACCACAACAAATAGAACAATGAAGAGACTTTTACGTTTCATATTTGTGCCTCCTTGTATACCGATACGTACTATTATTGCTGCATCTCGCTATATGAAAAGTATACCAAAAGGAAACAGAATGTCAATTACAAAGGGGTTACGCGGCAGTAACAATTGCTTTCATAAAATAGACCGCCACAGGCCAAACTACGGCAAAGGAGTGATGGTATGATCCCCTGTACCGATACCTGCCGCTGGCAGCAGGACGGCGTGTGCACACTGGACACCTGCGACAACGCTATTGGCCAGCCAAGCGCTTCACACCCCTGCGTCCATTATGTACCTATTGTCCCCGAGCCAGCAGCTGCAACGCCCTGGAAATATTCGCCACCGGAAGAAGCTCCAGGCCAGTGGGAGCCTTCAGATCTTTGACCTTGTGGGCCGGTACCATGCACTGTGTAAAGCCCAAACGCTTTACTTCCGACAGGCGCTGCTCCATGTGGGTGATGCTGCGTATCTCGCCGGAAAGGCCCACCTCCCCTATCGCCGCCATCGTGCTTGGGACGGGTTTATCCAAATAACTGGAGGCAATGGCCACCACCGCCGCCAAGTCGGCGGCAGGCTCATCCAAAGTCAAGCCGCCGATGATGTTCAGATAGGCATCACACTGGCTGACCTTCAGGCTACCGCGCTTTTCCAGTACCGCCAGCAGCATAGCCGCACGATTATAGTCAAACCCATTGCTGCTCCGCAGCGGTCTGGCTCCCGCGCAGGGCGCCAGCAGGGCCTGTACCTCCGCCAGCACAGGCCGCGCGCCCTCCATCACGCAGGTAACGCAGGTACCGGAGGCATCAGCGGGCCGGCCGGACAACAGCATTTCCGATGGGTTTTCCACCTGGCGCAAGCCTGCGTCCAGCATCTCGAATACACCGATCTCGTTGGTGGCGCCGAAACGGTTTTTCGCCGCCCGCAGGATGCGGTAGGTCATGTGGCGGTCGCCCTCAAAATACAGCACACAGTCCACCATGTGCTCCAGCACCTTGGGGCCGGCGATAGAGCCCTCCTTGTTCACATGACCGATCACGAACACCGTGACGCCCTGCCCCTTTGCCAGCTGCATCAGGGCCATGGTGCAGTCCTTTACTTGCCCCACGCCGCCGGCGGGTGCGTCCAGTTCCTCGTTATACAGGGTCTGGATCGAATCCACGATCAGGATGTCGGGCTGCTCCTGCTGTACACACTCCAACACATCACCCAGCCGCGTTTCGGACAGGACAAACAGGTTTTCGCTGTCCACACGCAGGCGCTCCGCCCGCAGCTTCAGCTGACGGGTAGACTCCTCGCCGGATACATACAGCACCTTAGCAAACTGCCCCAGCTGCTGGCATATCTGCAGCATCAGGGTAGATTTGCCGATGCCGGGTGCGCCGCCCACCAGGACCAGCGACCCCTTCACCGCACCGCCGCCCAGCACCCGGTCAAGCTCCCCCATGCCGGTGGAAAAGCGTATTTCTTCGTCCGCCAGCATATCCGTAATGCGAGATACCTTTACAGGCGCCTTTACACGGGGCATTTTGCTGTTTTTGGACGGGCGCTCCGCCGCCTGCTCCACCATGGAATTCCATGCGCCACACACCGTGCAGCGTCCGGACCAGCGAGGACTCTCGCTGCCGCACTCGGTGCAGAAAAACACGGTCTTAGCCTTCATATTTCATCCCTCATTTGTACAGTATTGGCAAAAACCCGCTGCGATGGCAGCGGCCATGTGCAGTTGATAGTCTGGCTGCTGAAGCAGCACCGTCTCCTCCGGGTTTGACAGAAATCCGCATTCCACCAGCACGGCGGGGCAGTCCGCGTGCTTCATGATGTAAATGCTGTCGTCGATACGCTTTGCTGCTTTTTCCCGGGTATTAACAGCCATATTCAGATCGTTCTGAATGCACAGCGCCAGCGCTTCTGCACCGTCCTGTCCGTTATGGAAGACCTGTGCACCGCTGACACCGGGATGACCCGGCAGGCTGTTCTGGTGGATACTGATGAGCCGGGCGTCAGCGCAGCTGTTGATGATCTCCACACGCTTTTTCGTGTCGGATACCTTCTGCTGCCGCAGCGTAGCGGCAGGATCGTCACATAGGGCCGCCTCCCCTGTCCGGGTCAGCAGCACTTCATAGCCGCAGAAGGTCAGCACATCCGCCAGGCGCAGGGTAATGGCCAAATTCAGGCCGCTTTCGGCCACGCCGCTGTCCGACACTGCCCCGCCGTCCGCGCCGCCGTGGCCGGCATCCAGGATGACCACCCGCTGCGGCAAAGCGCTGCCCGAAACAGCCGCCGCCCCGGGACGCGCGGTCAGCAGCAGTGCACCGCACAACGCTACCGCGGCCACAGCTGTCAGCAGATGTCGTTTGCGAAGCAGCAACACCATGGACCTCCCTCCCCTCCGGGAGAGTCTATGTGCGTTTCTTTTATTGTAACACAACATAGCAAAATTGAAAACGATTTTCTTCACCGCCCAAACCGCCAAGGCATAGGATATAGCGAGCCGCTGTGAACGGCTCCACTACCGACAAAAGGAGGAAATTCTCTTGTATACAGAGAAAACGGCGGCAGCGCGGGCGGAAACACAGCCCGCCTGCGGTGAAGGTACCGGCCAGCTTCCGGCCTGCGGTGCGCTGGCCTTCCCCTATGTGGCCATACAGGGTACAGACCCTGTACGCTATGATGACCAGGAGGCCCTGCGGCAGGGCACACTGTTTCCCGGCCTTGATCTTCCCTTCCACAAGGAGCTGCGGTCCCGCTTTCCGCAGGTAGACGGTCCCCTGCTGGAGCTGATGGCGCTGGATTTTGCCATCGATGAGCTGGGTCTTTACCTGACCACACACGCGGATGACCAACAGGCTTTGGAGCTGTACTGGTCATACATCCGGCTGGGCCAGGAGGGGCGTAAACGCTATCAGGAAAAGTGCGGTCCGCTGATGCAGACGGATATCACGCCGGGCAGCTATCAATGGCTGAACGACCCGTGGCCGTGGGATGGAAAGGGGAACTGAGCCATGTTTGTCTATGAAAAAAAGCTGCAATACCCTGTAAAGATCAAGAACCCCAACCCCAAGCTGGCAGCGGTCATTATCAGTCAGTATGGTGGCCCGGACATCAACAGACTACGAAAGCAACCGCCGCAGCGGGTGCTTTCGTTATTCTTACTTGTTTACCGCCCGCGCCGTTTCCCGTGCCACGATGCCCTCAAACGCCACCCGCAGCTTCCTGTCCAGTGCGATGGCATCCAGCTTCGTCAGCGCCATGTAGTCCTTGTACCGGTCCCCCGCCTCCTTCCGCCGCTGCCGCAGGCACCGCAGCCGCGCATTCGTGTCGCACCGCGCCTCCCGGTCCAGCATCTCGTACAGCCGCCCGCGCCCCGCCGTGTCCATCAGGCCCGCCGCCTTGCAGTACCCCGCGATGGCCGCCTTCATGTCCGCCGTCCAGCTGTCCCCCGCCGGGCGGGCGATGGCCGTCAGCGCCGTTTCCACCCGCTGCTCGATCCGCGTCAGCCGCTGCTCCTGCTCTAAAAGGATCTGCGCCTGCGCCGCCACGTTCTCCGTCAGCGTCATGGGCTTGTTGGTGTACCCGCCCGTCTTCCGGATGCTGGGCAGCACCTCCTCCGTTACCCAGTCTGTGAACCTCTCCGCCTCCGGCTTCCGGCTCTGGAAGATGGCCCGGTACAGATTGCCCTCGTTGACGAACAGCATCTCTTTCTTTCTACCCATGCTGTCGACGGTATCGATTGAAACGATACCATCAGTCTTGAGTCTTCCGCGTACATGGAACGTCTTGAGTCCGAGTGGCTCGCAGATATCCGCCAGGCAGAACCATGTCTCGCCGTTGCGCTCCGCTGTCCGTAGCTCTCCGAACTCCGGGTTCTGGAATACCATCAGCTCGTTCATGCCGCACCTCCCGCCTTGGACATCTGCGGCCCGGTCAGCCGGCCCTCCGCCGCCCGGTGCAGCACGCCCGCGTGTTCGTCCATGGTCTGCATCAGCAGCCAGCACACGTTCCCCGCGTCCTCGTTCATCTCTGTCTCGCTCAGTGAGCACGCCTCCCACAGTACCCGCAGCATACTGCTCACGCACTCCGCCATCCTGGCCTCTGACTCCAGGTCGTCCCGATAGACCTCTACACAGTCGATAAATTGCATACTTACCTCCAAAATTTTTCTCTTGTCTGGAGGTCTCCCCTGTGGTAGAATGGATTTACCTTGAGGGTGACCTCTGGGTTCGCAGGTAGTCGCTGTCTCTTGGTCGGGGTAGCGGCTACCTCTTATTTTTTGAGCCGTTCATAAAGCTCCCTAATTCCCTGACGAATTACCTCCGATTTTGTGATACCAAGTTTTTCAGCGCAGTATTCCATACGCATGGTATCTTCTTCGGATAAGCGGATCCTCGTGTTCAGGGTTTTGGGATCATCCGTCGGCCTACCTTTTGGCGACACATCATCACCTCACTTTCGTATCCACAATTATAATACATTATGTGGATACGTTTGTCAAGCATTTTCGCAAAAATAATTTGACGATGGGGGTAAGACCTCCATCGCCCCCATCCTCCCACGGCCTGGATTCTATCAAGGGTATCGGTTTTACCGATACCCTCGGTAGAACCGATGGTATCTATTCCGGGGATTCCATCAAGGGTGTCGCTAAAAACGACCCCGCCGGGCATTCCTGCCCGACGGGGTGGTCTTCTCTGTTCAATTGGCCTTTTCCAGCGCGGCCATGCGCTCGGACATCTGCCGCACCACGACCTTCAGGAACTTTACCTCGTCCTCCAGGTCATCCACGCGGGAACGCGGCACCAGCTGCTCCCGGATGCCGTCCAGAGCTTCCATCACGAGATCGAACTTGGGCGCCACCGTGTTCTCGATCAGCACCTGCATCCGCCGTTCCGACGCGCTGATACGGTCGTCGATCATCTCAGACATCCGTTTCTCCGATGCGCTGACTTTCTCGTCTACCAGCTCCGATACCGCCTGCATATCTTTTTCGTTCAGCATAACGTGTTCCTCCCGCCCATTCAAGATATGCCCATTATACCCGCCGACATCCTCGCTGTCAACTTTGCCTTTGTCAAAATCGCGAAGGAATAGCCAAAGGGCGCGAGGTATGCCTCGCGCCCTTCTTTTAGTCCAGCCGCGGCATTCTCAGATCCCCGCCGGAGCGCCACGGTGCTTCGCCTATCTTACTCTCGGCCCATCCCTCCGAATAGTAGAGCGCGTCTTTCTCAGCGTTTTGCAACGGCAGCTTGTCGATAGCTGCCAATTTTTCAGCTTTCTTTGTAAGCCCCGACGTGGCGGTCTTGTACTGGTAGTACTTCTCTGCCGAAATGCCGTCGTAGGCCTCAAGGTCACTCTGCTCCTTCAGCGCCTCCTCGCTGGCGATAAGGTTGGTGTAGATAGACGCTTTCTGTGTGCGCGTCAGCCCGCTGCGCTGCAGCACCGCCAGCTTCTCCGCGTCGCTGCTGCACGACTTGAGCCTCACCAGCACACTTGTGATCTCACCCATGTCGGCCATCGGCTCTGCGTCGCCTATGGCGTCCATGGCGGCCTTCTCCTTGTCGGTGGCCAGCAGGCCGTAATAGGCCGCCGCCTTCCCCTCTCCGCTGATGTCGGAGGACATCAATGCCTCGCGCTGCAGCTCGGCCTTGCTCTCGTCATCGGTCTTTTCGATGCCGCGCAGGTCCTGGATGAGGTCATAGCTCTCCTTGGCGGCCACACCGGCGCTCTGCATACTTCCGAAGGTCTCCGTCTGCTTCGCGGAGAAGTCGCTGCTCCTCTCCGCATAGTAGTCCTGCGCCTCGTCCAGTGAGCTGCGGCCGAAGACAGCCCCCTTAAAGTAGTTCCACGGTGTCTGATCTACCTGGTAGCGCAGCTTCCCGTTGCTGTACCGGCCGCCGCGCAGCACGTCCATGGTGCCCTGTATCGTCTTACGGAGCTGGTTGCCGCCGTACAGGAACTCGCCGCCCGCCGTGGCGGCCTTGTCCAGCGTGTCAACAGATGTAAGTCCTTTATCCTTTACAGACTTTGCAAGGTCTGCGATCTTGGACAGGTCTGCCACCGCCAGCGTCTGATCTCCCACGCCGGCCAGCGCTGCGGCCCGGCTGACCACCGGCACATCGTTGGCTACGTTGCCGAACAGGCTTTCAAGCGCGGCCCACCAGTCGGCGTCATCGTCGTCCTCCGGCTCCGGCGTGCCGAATAGCCGTTCATCAAACACGGCCTGCAGCACGCTGTCCAGCAGCGAGGCCACCGTCTGGCTCTTGGTCAGCCCCCATGCCTTGCCCAGCGCCTCCATGGTGTTGCCCAGCAGGTCGAAGGGCACCGGCGAACCGCCGGACAGCTCACCCACGGCGAGGTTGGCCAGGAATGCATACAGGACGTACTTCGCGGCTCTGCCGCCCATGACGCGGGCGGCGTAGGTCTTGCCTTTTTCCCCCGCCATTTTGCGGAACTCGTTGGGCAGGTCGCGGCTGACGTGCTCCCAGCTGTTCAGCGTTTCGAGCTGGAACCGCGTTGCGATCTGCCAGAAGGGGTTTTTCGTGTCGAACAGCACCGGCTTTTCGCCCCGCGCTCTGGAGCCCATCACACGGCGTCCGTAGTCGTCTGCCAGCTTGATAGCCTCCGCGTGGCTCTTGCCCGCCGCGACCTCCTTGAGGTATTTACTGCGTACCGCCGTATAGGCCGTGAAGCTGTCCACGGCCTCCGTCATGGAAAATCCGGCCTGCTTGAACTTCTCCCAGCCGGTTTCCGCGCCCAGCAGCCATTCCACGCCCTTCTTGCCCTTCAGGAAGTTGCTCTCCTTCACGAAGCTGCTCCTGTCCTTCTTGAAGAAGTCGCGCATGGCCGCCGCTGTGTACCTCTCGCCGTTTTCCACAGCCACCATCGGGAGCTGTGAGGTCTGATTGATGGCCGACGAAACGTTGAACGCCAGCTTGGCCCCGCCGTACTTCCCGGACAGCGTATTGATCCAGTTCAGCGAGCCGCGCCCGGTAGCAGCCTCCGCGCCGCGGTCTACATAGTTCTGCTTGCCCGCCAGCCGGTTGGCGTAGTT
>DJPP01000126.1:0-790 GCA_002438575.1 Oscillospiraceae bacterium UBA6409
CGGTGCGTGAATTTAGGCAAACCTGTGCGCGTCTTGCGAGGCGATGCGTCCCGGCAGGCCACGGCGCTGGATATAGACGAGCAGTTCGGCCTGACGGTGCGGTATGAAAACGGCGAGACGGAGACAGTCCGCAGCGGCGAGGTGTCGGTACGTGGGCTGTACGGATATACAGAATGAGGTGATACGATCATGAACGCAAAACTTCTCGGTCAGCTGTTCCTCACCTTTGCCAAGGTGGGCGTGATGACCTTTGGCGGCGGCATGGCCATGCTGCCCATCCTCCAGCGCGAGGTGGTGGAGGACAAGGGCTGGGCCACAGATGAGGAGCTGGTGGACTACTTCGCCATCGGCCAGTGCACCCCCGGCATCATCGCTGTGAACACCGCCACCTTCGTGGGGCAGAAGCAGGCCGGTATTCTGGGCGGCATCGTCGCCACGCTGGGCATTGTGTTCCCGTCGCTGATCATCATCACCGCACTGGCGGGCGTCATCAACAGCTTCTCCCACCTGGCATGGGTACAGCACGCCTTTGCGGGCATCCGCGTGTGCGTGTGCGTACTGATCTTCAACGCTGTGGTCAAGCTGTTCAAAGGCTCTGTGAAGGACTGGGCCGCCGGGCTGATCTTTCTTGCCGTGCTGGCGGCGTCGCTGCTCACCGACCTGTCCCCCGTCATCTTCGTGGCGGTGGCCGCGGCGCTGGGCATCGTCATTCAGAACGTGATAAGGAGGGCAAAATAATGCTGTACCTCCAATTATTCTGGGAATTTTTCAAGACCGGACTGTTCGCCGT
>DJPP01000126.1:990-2711 GCA_002438575.1 Oscillospiraceae bacterium UBA6409
ACCACCGGCGGCGTCGGCGGCGCGCTGGTGGCTACCATCGGTCTGGTGACACCCTCCGTCATCGTGATCCTCATCGTGGCGGCGTTCCTGAAGGCCTTTCGTGACAGCAAGTGGGTCAGCGCCGCGTTCTACGGCCTGCGCCCCGCCTCCACCGCGCTGGTGGCGGCGGCGGGCATCTCCGTAGTGCCTATCGCCCTGCTGCACAGCGGCATGACCGGTCTGGCCGCGCTGAACTGGCCGGCTGTCGCCCTGGCGGCCGTACTGCTGGTGTGTACCAACTGGGTACCTGTGGTGAAAAAGTGGCACCCCATCGTGTTTATCGGCATCTCCGCCCTGGTGGGCGTTCTATTGAAATTCTGAGAAAAGGGAGACGCTGCGCGTCTCCCTTTTTGCATATATTTCCTCCCGGCAGGGCAGACTATCGCTGCTATACTGTCGGGAGGTTTGTATTCTATGTCTGAAATGTTTTGCTTCCAGTGTCAGCAGACGGCGGGCAACAGCGGCTGCGTCCGCACCGGCGTCTGCGGCAAGCAGCCGAAAACCGCCAATTTGCAGGACTATCTGGTGTGCTCCCTCATCCACCTGGCGGAGGTGTATGCCGCTAAGGAGGACTATCCCCCGGAGGTCACACACCTGTTGGCGGACGGCCTGTTCGCCACGCTGACCAACGTAAATTTTGACGATGCGGCCCTGCAGGGCTATATCCGCCGTGCCGAAAAGCTGGCGCCCCAGCGCCTGCCGATACAGGACCCGGGCTGGCTGTGGCGCGGCGATACGGACATCGTGTCCCTGCGCGCCACGCTGCTGTTCGGCATGAAGGGTATGGCGGCCTATGCCCATCACGCCTTCCGCCTGGGGCAGGAGGATGAGGCGGTCAGCCGTTGGTTCTACAAAGGGCTGTGTGCCCTGCGGCAGGAGCACACCGTGGAGGAGTGGCTGGCGCTCATCACGGAGTTCGGCCTGGTGAACTACCAGTGCATGGCCCTGCTGGACAGGGCCAACACCGCCGCCTTCGGCGACCCGGCCCCCGCAAAGGTCCACACGGATATCCGCCGGGGGCCGTTCATCGTGGTATCCGGCCACGATCTGGAGGACCTGCACCAGCTGCTGGAGCAGACGACAGGCACCGGTGTCAACGTGTACACCCACAGCGAGATGCTGCCCGCCCACGGGTATCCGGGGCTGCGAAAATACCCGCAGCTGGTCGGAAACTTCGGCACCGCCTGGCAAAACCAGCAGAGCGAGTTCGACAGCCTTCCCGCGCCCATTCTGATGACCACCAACTGCATCATGCCGCCCCGTCCCAGCTATGCCGACCGTATCTATACCACGTCGGTGGTGGGCTATCCCGGGCTGAAGCACATCCCGGAGGACCAGCAGGGCCGCAAGGATTTCTCCGCCCTCATCGACCAGGCGCTGGCCCTGGGCGGATACAGCACCGACCGGAGCATGAGTGGCATCAACGGCGGGCATATCCTGACCACCGGCTTTGCCCACAAGGTGCTGGGCGACAGCGCCCCGGCGGTGATCGACGCCATCAAAAGCGGCGCGGTGAAGCACATCTTTCTGGTAGGCGGCTGCGACGGCGCGCACCCCGGGCGCAACTACTACACGGACTTCGTCAAGTCCACGCCTATGGACTCGCTGATCCTGACGCTGGCCTGCGGCAAGTTCCGCTTCAATGACCTGGATCTGGGCGATATCAACGGCATCCCCCGCAT
>DJPP01000126.1:2788-5528 GCA_002438575.1 Oscillospiraceae bacterium UBA6409
CTGGCCGATGCCTTTGGCTGCGGCGTCAATGACCTGCCGCTGACGCTGGTGCTGTCCTGGTACGAGCAGAAGGCGGTATGTATCCTGCTGACTCTGCTGGCTCTGGGCATCAAGCGCATTTACCTGGGGCCCACCCTGCCGGCCTTCCTGTCAGAGACGGTGGTCAAGACGCTGGTGGATACCTATCAGCTGCAGCCCATCACCCATCCCCAACAGGATCTGGACGCCATACTGCACCGCGGATAAAGAAACATCCCCCGGCGGAGCCGGGGGATGTTTCTTTATCCAAGCACCTCTGCCAGGCCGACCAATACCGGCATGGTCAACGCGGAGATCGCCGTCTGGACCGACACCAGGGACGAGGTCAGGGCGGTGTCCTTGCCGAAGCGGGCGGCGAACATACTCAGCAGCGCCGCCGGCGGCGCGCTGGCTGCGATCAGCAGCACCAGCGTCAGGTCATGGGACACGTTCAGCGCCAGGCAGATGCCCAGCGAGGCAAGGGGCAGCACCAGCAGCCGCAGCACCAGCGTCACCCAGGAGCTGGCACCCTGCAGCGCCGCCTTGAAATTGGCGTGGCTCAGCTGATAGCCCACCACCAGCATGGGCAGCGGCGTATTCAGGTCCGCCAGATAGTTGATGGGGACCATCAGGGGTTCCGGCACCGTCACCTGCCCGAGATACAGCGCCATAGCCAGCACCACGCTGATAACGCCGGGGTTCAGCAGCAGGGGCTTCAGCCGCAGCTGGCTGCGGTCGCCTGTGATAACATAGACGCCCCATGTCCAGCTGAGTATAGTAAATACGATAACGTAGGCCGAACCATAGAACACGCCGAGGCTGCCCAGCAGGGCAGCCATCAGGGGGTAGCCCATAAAGCCGCAGTTGGTAAACACGGCGGCGAAGCGCAGAGCGCTCTGCCTCTCGGTGTTCCTGTCCCGTATCAGCAGCACGGCGGCCAGGATGAACACCGCGTGCAGTATGACGGAGACACCGGTCACAATGCCGAAGTTGTGCAGCGCGGTGCGCTCCAGCGGCCGTTGAAACGCCACCACCATCATACAGGGGGACACCACGTACATGACCAGGCTGCTCATGGCCACCGAGGCACGGTCGTCCAGCAGCTTGACCTTTCCCAGCACAAAGCCCACCACCAGCAGCAGGTACAACGTGAGGATCTGCTGCCCCACGGTGAGGAATGATTGCAGCACGGCTATCCCTCCTAAGCAAAAAATGAACACCGCCTCAGTGTATCACAAAAAATCCCGGTGTCAAGTACCAGTGAAGAAGGAAAGCGGAAGCTGTCGCTTCCGCTTTCCTTACAGATCGTCCTTATCCCGGCCCACGGACTTTTCCGTGGAAAAGCCGTCCGGATACCGGCGCTCCAGCTTCTCCAGGTTGGCCTGGAGGATGTCCTCCAGATCAAGGTCCAGAGCCGTGGCCGCCTCGGCCAGATACCAGGCCACGTCCCCCAACTCCTTGGCCAGATGCTCCCGGTCCAGCGGATGGCCCTGGGCCAGCCACTTCTTCACGATGTCGATGGCCTCGCCGGACTCGCCGCACAGGCCCATGACGCTGTTGATGAGCACATCCCGGCCCTTCAGCGCGGGATTAAGCGAGGCCATGGCCCGCTGCTGGTATTCATTGATGGTCATCGTGCCGTATCCTCCAACAACGCCGGTATCTGCCGCAGGTCCGACACCTGCCAGGTCACCTCCGTCCCCTCTGCCGCGCCGGGGCGGCGGTAGTAACAGGTCTTCATGCCATACTGCCGGCCGCCGGCCATGTCGGAGGTCAGGGAGTCCCCTATGATCACACAGCCCTGCGGCGCGATGGCCGCTTCACCTCCATCGTTCAGTGCCGCAAACGCCCCGTCAAAAAAGGCCCGGGCCGGCTTGGACGCGCCCAGTCTCTCCGACACGAAGAACCAATCGAAATACCGCTTCATACCCGCCAGTTCCAGCCGGTGGAGCTGCTGGTCGTACGGTCCGTTGCTGGCCACCGCCAGCGGATACTTGCCGTGGAGCGCCTCCAGCAGTTCCATGGCCCCGTCCACGGGGATAGCGCTGTCGTACAGGGCCGCGCGGAAATACTTTTCGAATACCTGTCCGTCAAAATCGATATTCAGTGCCCGGAACACGTTGTTCCAGCGGATCTCTTCCAGCTCACGGAACGTCAGCGTGCCCTGCTCGATCTGCCGCCAGAGTCTTCCGTTCTCCCGGTGGAACACGGCCTCCATGTACGGCTCGTAGGGCTTCAGTCCAAAGTGCGCGAAGCCCTCCCGCATGGTCTGCCGAATGTAGGCGTCAAAATCCAGCAGGGTGTTGTCGATGTCGATAAAGATCATCTGCATGGGGTACCTCTCAGATAAAGAACTTGCGGTGCAGGCTGCGCCGCAGGGGCTTGCACATGGCGATGACCAGCAGCATGGCCCCCAGCACCACCCCCGCCGCCAGCGGGTAGAAGGACCAGAGGAACGTCTCGTGCAGGCCGAAAGTCAAGTTCAGCAGAAACTCCACCAACACCGCCATACCGCCGGACAGGATCAGCGCCCCGCCGCAGATGTACAGCGCCGCACCGGGCAGATACCGCAGCAGCGTCACCATGGCGCACACCAACAGCCCCGCCGCGCCTGTGACCGGCAGCGCAAAGGTCAAAAACCAGTGGCCGCCGGTGGCGTAGTTCACATACAGCAGGAACACGCCGATGGCCGCGAAGTCAATGGGCACGAAGATCACCGGGT
>DJPP01000126.1:5598-10912 GCA_002438575.1 Oscillospiraceae bacterium UBA6409
CCGCCCACGGCAAAGCCGGACCACACGATAGCGCCGTTGATGCGCCAGTCGCACAGCACGGTGATGACCGCCGGCAGCAGCATACACACGGAGATGACGAACAGCACGCCGATGCGGCTGACCTCCTCGTGGCGGGGGTGGTCATCCGGCGGGTAGGGCGGCTCACCCTGTCCGCAGGGCAGATCGGGATGAAATACCCGGGTGCCGCACAGGGGACAGACGCGCTCGCTGTCCGCCAGCTCCACGCCGCATTTGATACAATACATAAGAAAGGCTCCTTTCTCCCGTTGTGTCAGCGCATATTGCTCTCGACCTTAACGGGCAGTCCCAGCCGATGCAGCACGCGGTAGAAGTGATACTCCAGCTCCGGCTCCCGAATGCTTCGAATACAGTTGATGTAGGCTGTGTCCCCCCAGGTGACCACGCCGCAGTTGTGGGGGGCCTTCGCCTGCACGCCGATGATAAAATCCATACGGTGCACATAGGGCACCATCACATCCGGCAGCTCCACACGGCCCAGGTTGGACAGGCACAGGCAGGACTTGCACTCGCCCACCGTGTCGAACACAGCCTTCATGGCAATATTCTTGATAAACAGCGGCATGACGCGCAGCACGGGCGAGCGCTCGCTGGCCACATTGGCGGCAAACTTGGCCCGCATGGTCCAGCGGTTGTTCTCCAGTCCCATCTTGTGGTGTACCAAGGCACACAGTTCCTCAAAACTGCACTCCCCCAGCCGCGGGTCGATCTCCGGGGTGATATAGGACGCAAAGTTCCGCAGCGTTTTGCTGGGAAACAGATTTCGCAGGTTTACCGGCAGCAGCACCTTCACCGGCTTGCGGTGATGGGGGTTGGGCACCTTCTCCGCCTGTAGCTCCAGAATAGCCTGCATCATGGCGGCGCACAGCAGCTCTGTCACGGACACCCCGTGGTCTTTGGCGCAGGAGCGCAGCTTATCCGCCGGCACCATCAGCGTCACCAGGTCCTTGTAGCCATCTGTCTCCGGCGTGCCGGTCAGGTGCCAGGCCGTGGCCTCGGCGCGGCTGGCGGTCACATCTCCGGCATACCGGGCAAAGCTGTCCTCCAGCTCCTCCGGCGACGGCTCTTCCAGCCGTCCCAGTACACCCTTCTCCGCAGGGACGGAGATACCGTACTTCTCACTGAGATACTCCGCCAGCAGCGATTTGACGAACACCAGCGCGCCGGTGCCGTCGGTCAGCGCATGGAAAAACTCCACCGCAAAACGATCCTTATACACCAACACACGGAAGGCACACTGCCGCACCTGGCGGAACGGCGCGTGGGCCAGTGGGCAGCTCTTTTCGTCCTGTATGGGCGGCGTATGGGGTATCTCCTCCAGATAGTACCAGAACACACCCCGCCGCAGCCGCACGGCAATGGACGGGAACCGCCGCACCGTCACATCCAGCGCCGCTGCCAGCACCGCGCGGTCTACCGGCTCCGTCAGCGTGGCGGAGATGCGGAAAAAGTTGTTCCAGTTGCGCCGCTTGGCAGCAGGATATATCTTGGCCGCGTTGTCCAGACGCATCCACCGCAGGCTCCGGGCCGGGGACAGGTTCTGCGTCATAAAGCGGTTGATCTCATAGAAATCCTGCTCCATGTTCTCCTGCAGACAATAGAGCACATAGGCGTGCCAGCGCCCCGGCGCGATGATCAGCTTGCTTTTGCTCCCGGCCTTTTTCAGCCGTTCATGCAGTCCCCGGGCGTCATCCAGCAATATCTCATCGCCGCCGGCGAAAATCAGCGTCGGCGGAAAGCCCGTCAGGTCGCCCAGCAGGGGCGAACACAGCGGGTCCGTGGGATCCTGCGTATAGCACCTGGCGTAGAATTGCAGCAGCTCCTCCGTCAGGGACGGATCGTTGTCCCGGTTGAATTCGTAGGACTTCCCGGAACCGGTCAGGTCCACCCAGGGCGAGATGGCGATGAGCCCGCAGGGCAGCTCCCGGCCCAGCTGCTTCAGCTTCAGGCACAGCGCACAGATCAGCCCGCCGCCGGCGCTCTCGCCGCACAGCAGGATCTGCTGCGGCGCGTAGCCCTTTTTCAGCAAATAGTCATAGGCAGTCAGTGCATCCTCCAGCGCGGCGGGATAGGGGGCCTCCGGCGCCAGGCGGTACGCCCCGCAGAACACGCGCACACCGCACTCGCTGGCCAGCGTAGCCGCGAAGCCCTTGGCATAGTCCAGACTGCCGCAGGTATAGCCGCCGCCGTGAAGATACAGCACCACGCCGCTGCGGCGCTCGTCCCTGGGCATGACCCACGCGCCCTTGAACTGCTCGAAGTCGTGGTCGCGGAAGATCACCTCCCGCTTGTGCAGGGCGCTCATCAGCTCGCCCAGCTTATCCTGTCCCTTGCGGGTGGTCTCCAGTGAGCAGCCCGCCACAAAGGGCTTAAAAAAATTCAATTGTGAACGCACCAGCTTTGCCGATAATTCCATTGTGGTCGTTCCTTTCCTCGTTGCTGATAGATGATTATACCATATTGTGCAACTCTTGTAAACCAAGCCAAAACGACGGGCGGGCCGCTTTTGTACCGCGCCTCAAGCGCGAGTCTCTTCTTTACAGCCGCAGTACAGCCATGGTATACTGAGGCAAAAGGATCCGGACAGGGGTGACGGCACATGGTCTCAGGGAAAAAATCGGCGTGGAAACGGCGGGTACGGGAACTCTGCAATTACCTGCTGTGCCTGGTATTGGGCGGTATATTTCTCTTTATGGGTCTGACCCAGCCGACATATACGGAAGAAAACACCACGGAAATCTATGCTGAAGCCGAAGAGTCGCTGATGTCCAGCCAGGGCCGCAGATTATATCCTATTCCGTTGTTGATATGCACGAACGGAACGGAATACACCTTCGGCTTTTCGTGCTATAAGAAGCTTCCTTCCGATTTTAACAGCAGCCCTCATTCGGTCCGTATCCGCGTTTATACCGGCTATAATTGGCGGCCTTGGGATACGACTCCCGAAATCGCAGAGATGGAAGCGGATGGTACCCTGTATTTTTCACTGCGTGATTCCAATAGAGAACGGAAAACCAGCCGGGTAATCCTCGTTTCGATCGGTGCAGTATTTACCGGCATCTTTGCACTTAGCGCATATGACATTTTTCTGTCACCAGCTGTGCAGAAAAAACGTCAAGTGAAAGAACGAGCAAAACGAAAAGCACAAAAACGGGACAGAAACGATCGTGAGTCAGCTCCCAAAAGTTAGACAGCTCCGGGCTGCTTCGACTCAGCAAAAAAGGCGGCTGACGCCGCCTTTTTTGTGTCTTACAGATCCAGCTTCAGATCGCCGTCCTTGATCCAGCCCCATTTCCGCAGGGGCACGGCGATAAGCCATGTCAGCACTGCGGGCAGCACAAAGGAGATCAGCACCAGGCCCAGCCAGTCCATGCCGGTGACGGCGGCCTTTGCGCCGCTGGCCACATCATTGACCCAGCCGGTGTAGACGCCGATCTGCCCCACCAGGCCGCAGGTGCCCATCCCGGAGGACACCGGCGCGCCGTTCATCTCCAGGCGGAACAGGCAGGTGGCGACAGGGCCGGTGATGGCGGCAGCCAGCGTAGGCGGTATCCATATCCGGGGGTTGCGGACGATATTGCCCATCTGCAGCATACTGGTGCCCAGGCCCTGGGCGGCCAGGCCACCCCAGCGGTTTTCACGGAAGCTCATAACGGCGAAGCCCACCATCTGGGCGCAGCAGCCCGCCACGGCAGCGCCGCCGGCCAGGCCTGTCAGCCCCAGAGCCGCACAGATGGCGGCGGAGGAGATGGGCAGCGTCAGCGCAACGCCGATGACCACGGAGACGATAATGCCCATGAAGAAGGGCTGCAGCTCCGTCGCCCACATGATGGCCTGTCCCACAGCGGAGGCCGCCGTGCCCACCGGCGCGGCGATCAGCGCGGCGAAGCCCACGCCCACCAGCACGGTGACGATGGGCGTCACCAGAATGTCGATCTTCGTCTCCTTGCTGACGGCCTTGCCCAGCTCCGCGGCAACAATGGCCACGAACAGCACCGCCAGAGGGCCGCCCGCGCCGCCCATGTAGTTGGTGGCAAAACCCACGGGGATCAGTGAGAACAGCACCAGCGGCGGCGCGTTCAGCGCCCGGGCGATGGCCACCGCCATACCGGGTCCCACCATGGCCGAGCACAGTCCGCCGATGGTGTAATGCACCGCGCCGTCGCCTGTACCGATGGTGACGATGGTGGCATTCAGGAACCCGATGTGGAACTGCTGGCCGATGGTGTTCAGGATAGTGCCCACCAGCAGTGTGCAGAACAGTCCCTGGGCCATGGCCCCCATGGCGTCGATGAAATAGCGCTTGGCGGAGAAAACGATGTCCTTTCGTTTCAGAAAGGCGCGGAGCTTTTCCATAGCGGTATACCTCGCTTGTCGATTTTCTCCATTATAGGCGCACCGTATGGCGCTTGTCAACCGCCGCGGCACTTTTCCACCTGACGCCGCAGCCACCAGAACACGGCAGCGCCGTCCGCGGCATCCTCCCTCCGCAGGGCGAACGCCTGGCGCTCCGGGTGCCACTGCACCCCCAGCACCGGCAGACGGCTGTGGCATATCCCTTCGATCATGCCGTCTGCCGCCCATTGCCGCACACCCAGCCCCCGCCCCAGACGACAGATAGCCTGGTGATGGTTGCTGTTGACACGGGGCGCGGTGCCCACCAGCTCTGCCAGTTCACCCACCGCCCGTGTATCGTGCAGGATGTCGCCCGCCTTGGCCTGGTGTCCCGGCACACGGGCATACAGTGTCCCGCCGAAAAACACATTCAGCGCCTGCAGCCCCCGGCAAATACCCAAAATCGGCTTTTCCGCCGCCGCATAGGCCGCAATGGTCCGGCTCTCGTCCTCCGGCAGGCGGTCCGTGATATCCCCACCGCCGGGCAGCAGCAGCGCATCGCACGGGCCGGCCGCTTCACGGCCCACCACCGGTGTCAGCCCCACCTCCCGCAGCGCCTCCACGTAGTTTACATAACTTAATCCATCATTCCAGATCAGCACCCGCTTCTCCATAGCCGTCCCCCCTCTCCCATCAGTACATGCACCGCCGCGCCAAAATATGCGCCGCAGAAAAAGAAGTTGCACCCCGGCAGAAAGTATGGTATGATACACCCCGTGACAAGCAGCGGTATCGAAGTGGTCATAACGGGGCTGACTCGAAATCAGTTTGCGGGCAACCGCACGTGGGTTCGAATCCCACCCGCTGCGCCAACAACAAAACCACCCAATAGGGTGGTTTTGTTGTTAATACTGTCTGATTTTCACTGTGCCAAAATCAG
>DJPP01000128.1:0-182 GCA_002438575.1 Oscillospiraceae bacterium UBA6409
ACCGCCGCCGCCCTGCCGGACGCGGCCTATACGGCCAGCCGCGCCCGGCAGATGACGGCCTTTGCCGCCGCCCTGTCCCTGCGCGAGGACCTGACCGTCCGCATGGCCGCCGTGCTGCTGCTGGACCGTCTCGCCCGCCTGTACCCGGAGGACGGCCGTGCCCTGACGGCCGTGGCCGCCGT
>DJPP01000128.1:285-7382 GCA_002438575.1 Oscillospiraceae bacterium UBA6409
CTGAAGACCGCCACCCCCTGGATCACCAAGCAGGGCAACCTGCGCCTGCTGACGGACTTTGCCCGCAGCGGCAGAAGCCCCGCCCTCCACATCGCCACCCACCTGTCCAATCTCATCAAGGTCAGCGACCGCGTCACCGTCCGCCACAGCGCCGGCAACGCCCTGCTGGCCCTGGCGCCCCGCCTGACGGCCGACCAGCGCAACGAGGTGGCGGTGGAGCTCTGCCGCGGCCTGGAGCTGGGCCAGCAGGAGTTCACCAAGTACATTCCCGACTACCTGGGCCGCTTCGCCCTGTGGCTGCCCCCGGCGGAGCTGGACGAGGTGCTGGACGACCTCCGCGTGAACCTCAGCTCCTCCGACAGCCGCGTCACCGCCTCCGTGCTGGACACCGTGGGCGTCATCTATGAGGCGTACGACGCCTATCGCTCCCGCTTCCCGGAGACGGACACCGCCTACCGCCGCCGCCGTGAACGGCTGCTGGGCCTGCTGATGCGCGGCCTCAGCGGCATTGACGGCGCCACCCGGCAGGAGGCCCTGTTCGTGCTGGGCCGCCGGGTCTTCGGCTCCGGAGAGCTGGGCCGCCACGAGAAGCGCCGCGCCTTCATGCTCACCCAGCGCAAGCTGCTCTCCGCCCAGGACGAATTTCCCGGCGAGGGCCTGACGTTCTACTACCGGGCCGCCATGCTGGGCAAGCTTTACCGCTTCATCACCGAGGAGCGCCTGTTCCACAAGGGCTTTGACTTCGGCGAGCCCCGGCCCGTGGCCTTCTTCCCCGGCACCTTCGATCCCTTCACTCTGTCCCACAAGGGCATCGTCCGGGCCATCCGCGACCAGGGCTTCGAGGTCCTGCTGGCCATCGACGAGTTCTCCTGGTCCAAAAAGACCCAGCCCTACCGCCTGCGCCGGCGCATCGCCGCCATGGCCGTGGCCGACGTGTTCCATGTCAGCATCTTCCCGGAGGACTTCCCGGTGAACATCGCCAACCCGGAGAACCTCCATGAGCTCCGCGCCGCCTTCCCGGGCCGCAGCGTCTCCATCGTGGTGGGCAGCGACGTGGTGCTCCACGCCTCGTCCTACAAAAAGCCCGTCACGCCGGACTCCATCCACACCTTTGACCACGTGGTCTTCCGCCGCACCGAGCCGGACGCCGAGCCGGCGGATTACAGCTGCATCACCGGCAAGGTGCTGGAGCTGACGCTCCCGCCCCAGCTGGAGGAGATCAGCTCCACCCGCATCCGCGAGGCGGTGGATGCCAACCGCGACATCTCCAACCTCATCGATCCCACGGTGCAGGAGTTCATCTACCGCCGTGGCCTGTACCTCCGCGAGCCCCAGGACAAGCCCGTCCTTCGCACCGAGGACCTGAGCTTCCTGCCCGCCTCGCCCGAGACAGCGGAGAAATTCCTCCGTACCATGCTCTCCGTGCCCACCGCCGCGGCGGTGCGGACACAGATCGAGAGCCGCGGCGACGACGTGATGGTCTGCCGGGACGCCGACGGCGCCATTCTCGGCGCGGCCAGCTACGCCTGCCTGGACTCCGCCCGCCTCTTCGCCCGTCTGGGCGACCCGGCCCTCTCCGGCCTGGTCCGCCAGAACGCCGGCGGCCGCACCCTGCTCATCAGCGGCCTGTTCGTGCCCCGGGGCGAGCGCCAGAGCGACCTCTGCCAGCTGCTCATCACCGAGGTCCTGACCCTGGCCCTCAGCCGTGAGTTCACCTACGCCCTCTACCTTCCCCTGGAGGGCGCCGCCTCCGGCTACGGCCGCCAGCTGCTGACGCTCCAGGGCTTCGTCCCGGCGGGTGACAGCACGGACGCCCTGGCCGTGGATATGCGCTGCCCCATCGTCCTCAGCCGCAACGTGGACACCGCCGTGAAGGCGCCCTTCAGCTCCTCGCCCCGTGTGCTCTCCGCCATTGCCGCCGCCCACCGCCGCCTGCAGGCGGCGCTGACAAAGCTGCAGCCCGGCTCCCTCGTGCTCAGCCTGTCCGCCGGCGTCATCTACCACCGGCTGCTCCAGCGCATCACCGGCCGCAACGGCGTCCCCGCGGAGCCCACCACGCCCCGCGTCCTCGGCCCGGATATCTGCGTCCCCTACGGCAAGATCCTCCGCGGCGTGGCCGTGCCCAACACCGTCACCAAGACCCTGCGTACCGACAAGGTCTACGAGCCGGACCTCAGCGCCTATTCCATCGAGGCTTACCCCGACTACTCGCCCCTGCCCGACCAGGTCCGCACCATTCACGCCTTCGCCCGCCCCGTCATCCTCGTGGACGATATGCTCCACGACGGCAAGCGCATCCGCCGTCTGGCCCCGCTGCTCGCCGAGACGAACACCCCCGTGGACCAGGTGCTGGTGGGCTATCTCACCGGCATGGGCCGCGACCTCATGGAGCAGCTGGGCTACGACGTAGACGCCATCTACTACCTGCCCAACCTGCGCCTGCGCTTCGTCGAGTCCACGCTCTACCCCTTCATCGGCGGCGATACCGTCCGCCGCAGCGAGGCCCTGCCCGGTGGCCTGCAGCCCGCCGTCAACCGCATCCTGCCCTACGCCGCCCCCGAATACACCGGCATGGACGACGAGACCGCCTGGGAGCTCTCCCTCTGCTGCCTTGAGAACGCCCGCGATATCCTCCTGGCCCTTGAAACGGAGTTCCGTTCCCTCTACGCCCGCAACCTCACCCTCAGCCGTCTCGGCGAAGCGGTCATCCTGCCCCTCTGCCCCGACAAAGGCGGCTGCATGACCTACGACCTGAGCCGCGCGGCCAGCACTTATCTGGAGGGAGATATAGAGCTTCTCAAACGTATGCGCCCCAGGTAAAAGCGCGTCTTTTGCGCCAATACTTCGTTGCGTCGGCTTGACGTACACACGGTACGCCTGCGCCTCCGCGCCTCGTCTTGACGCAAAATCCATCGCTTTTACGGGCATGACGTGTACCGCCCTGCCATCGGCAGGACGAAAGATCCGGCACATTCTCTATTCCTCAAGGGGGCCTGCCTTGGCGTGAAATCTGCGCGTCAGCACCCCGCCGGAGGCAAAAAGATAGAAACAGGAGAACCACTATGATCGATCTCAACGATACCGCCCTGCCGCGCATCCCGTCTAAATGCCGCGTCACCCTGCTGGCCCTGGGGGACGTGGGCAGCACGCTGCTGACGGGCCTGCGGCTCATGGGCGGCGATGTGATATGCTCCATTGGCATCTGCGATGTGCGCCCCGGCGTCTCCGAGCGCTGGGAGTTCGAGCTGAACCAGATCCAGTCCCCGGACGGTGCGGCGCTGCCTCCGGTGGACATCATCGCGCCGGAGCAGCTGTTCGACGGCGACGTGTTCCTGTTCTGCGCCTCCCGCATGATCCCGGACACCTCCGTTACAGCGGGGGATGTCCGCATGGCCCAGTACGGCCTGAACCGTGAGCTGGTGTCCGCCTACGCCCGCATGGCCCGGGAGAAGGACTACCGCGGCCTGTTCTGCGTGGTCAGCGACCCGGTGGATCCCCTCTGCCGTGCCGTCCTGCGTGAAAGCGGCCTGTCCCCGGCCAAGGTGCGGGGCTTCGGCCTGGGCGTCATGCACGCCCGCGCCCTGTACTACGCCCGGAAGGACCCCCGCTTCGCCTCCTACCTCACCGAGGGCCGCGCCTTCGGCCCCCACGGCGAGGACCTGGTGCTGGCCAACTCCATTGAACATTACGACGATGCCCTCTCCCGTGAGCTGACGGAGAAGGTGGCCCACGCCAATCTGGAGATGCGTAAGCTGGGCTACAAGCCCTACGTGGCCCCGGCCCTGTCCTCCGGCGCGCTGAGCCTGCTGGCCCTGCTGCGGGGACAGTGGCACTATTCCTCCGTCTACGACGGCCGGGTGTTCATGGGCTGCCGCAACCGCCTGACCCCCGCCGGCATCGAGACGGAGGCGCTGACCCTGCCGCCCGCCCTGCAAAAGCGTCTGGACGAGACGCGGGCAAAGCTGAACGCCATAGAATAACGGAAACGGAGGTATCCGCCATGCTCACCGTTCTGCTTCCCGAAAACGACCGCAGCCCCGCCCTGCGGGACCTGCTGGCGCCCCTGCTGCCCCCGGGCAGCGAGCTCCGCGACCCCGATGACGGGTTGGAGGACCTGACCGGCCGCCGTCTGCTGTTCGCCGTGGCGCTGGATGAGGGCGGCTGCAATATGGCCTATTACCGTATGCTCTCCCGCCTGCGCCGCAGCACCGATCTGCTGGAGGGCAGCGTCGGCGCGTGCGTCGTCACCGGCGTGGGCGAGTTCTACACCAAGGACGTGGCCCGGGACATGGTCTTTGCCGCCAACCAAGCGGGCTGCGGCTTCCTCGGCCGCCCGCTGGTGGAGGCCACCGGCTCCCTGCGGAATTTCCGCACCCAGGCCCAGATCGGCGGCACCGACGAGGTCACGGCCTTCCATGCCGCCGTGGCGGAGCTGCTCTCCCGCCTGAACGGCTGGGAAAAGCCCGCCCCCCTCCGCCATGTGCTGGCGCTCCACGCCTCCCAGCGCGCCACGTCCAACACCCTGGCCCTGTGGGAGCTGGTGAAGGCCGGCCTTCCGGCGGATATCGGCGTGCAGGAGATCTGCCTCCGCAACGGCACCATGGCCGACTGCAACGGGTGCAGCTACACCGCCTGTCTCCACTTCGGCGAGCAGGGCGGCTGCTTCTACGGCGGCCCCATGGTGGACGAGGTCTATCCCGCCGTGCGGAAATGCGACGCCCTGGTCATGCTCTGCGCCAACTACAACGACGCCCTGGCCGCCAACCTGACCGCCTGCGTCAACCGGCTCACGGCCCTGTTCCGCCAGACCCGTATGTACGACAAGCGGCTCTTCGGCCTGATCGTCTCCGGCTACTCCGGCGGCGACCTGCTGGCCCGGCAGCTGATCTCCGCCCTGAACATGAACAAGTCCTTCTATCTCCCGCCCCGCTTCTCCCTGCTGGAAACGGCCAACGAGCGCGGCAGCCTGGTGAAGCTGCCGGGGATAGAGGCGGAGGCCCGCCGCTTTGCCCGGCACATGGCGGAGAGCTGAATAACCCCGCCGCAAACCGGGGAAAATACTTCCATCAATCAAAAGGAGGTATGTTTCATGCAGGCAATGGTGCTGGAAAAGGCGTGCATCCAGTGCGGACTGTGCGCGGGGCTGTGCCCGGAGGTGTTCGAGCTGAACAGCGGCGAGCCCGCCCGGGTGACGGTGGACCCCATCCCGGACGCGCTGAAGATCGGCGTGCAGGAGGCGGCGGACAGCTGTCCCGTGGCGGCCATTGAGGTCAAGCCCTGAAAAACCGGAGGAAAAACCGTTTTTCAAGCGAAAAAGCCCTTTACAACGGAAAATTTCTGTGGTATCATCACAAAGTACGCGCAAAGCGCGTCCGACCCCTGCCTTAGCCCTGCGGAGCGTTCCATCTCTCCCACGGCCCAGGCTGCGGGCGTATTTCAAGAAAGGTGGAAACACAATCATGATGCTGAAAGACCAGAAGACCTCTATCATCGAGGCCAATCGCACCCACGAGACCGACACCGGCTCCCCCGAGGTCCAGGTGGCCATCCTCACCGAGCGCATCAACCAGCTGACCGCGCACCTGAAGGTCCATCCCCATGACTTCCACAGCCGCCGCGGTATGCAGATGATGATCGGTAAGCGCCGCCGTCTGCTGGACTACCTGGCCAAGAAGGACATCGAGCGTTATCGTGCCCTGATCGCCAAGCTGGGTCTGCGTAAGTAAGCTGAAACAGGGTGATGTGCGCTCGCGCATCACCCTTCTTTCACATTCTGCGCCGTGTGCAGATTGACCATTAGCAGTTGAAAATGCGCCGAAATTCAGGGTTTCGGAGCGTTTTCAAGTGCTAACGGCGATGTGTCGCGGACAGAGTGCCATTTCACAAAAAAGGAGAAACGATATGTCAACGATCATCACCAAGCGCCAGTTCCCCCACTACCACAAGTACACCATGGACCTGGCCGGCCGCCCGCTGACGCTTGAGGTCGGCAAGCTGGCCGAGCTGGCCAACGCCGCCGTCATGGTGGGCTATGGCGACACCCGCGTGCTGTGCTGCGTCACCGCTGCGCCCCGTCCCCGCGACGGCATCGACTTCTTCCCCCTGTCCGTGGACTTCGAGGAGAAGATGTACTCCGTGGGTCGTATCCCCGGCAGCTTCAACCGCCGCGAGGGTCGCCCCGGCGAGAAGGGCATCCTGACCTCCCGCGTCATCGACCGCCCCATCCGCCCCCTGTTCCCCTACGACTTCCGCAACGACGTGTCCGTCATGTGCACCGTCATGGCGCAGGACCACGACTGCTCCGCCGAGGTGGCCGCGCTGATCGGCACCTCCGCCGCCCTGGCCATCTCCGACATTCCCTGGAACGGCCCCGTGGCCGCCCTGAAGGTGGGCCTGGTGGACGGCAAGCTCATCTTCAACCCCGACAGCGAGCAGCGCAAGGTCAGCGACCTGGACGTGACCGTCGTCTCCACCGGCAAGAAGGTCGTCATGATCGAGGCCGGCGCCAACGAGGTCCCCAACGACGTGATGTTCGAGGCCATCAGGCAGGCCCACGAGGAGAACCAGAAGCAGATCGCCCTCATCAACCAGATGGTGCAGGAGATCGGCAAGCCCAAGTTCGAGTACCCCCACGCCGACTTCAACTACGAACTGTTCAATAAGATCACGGAGGACTTCATGGACGAGGCCAAGGCCGCCATGGACACCGACGACAAGAACGTCCGCGAGCAGCGCTGGAACGCCATGATCGAGAAGTGGCACGAGAAGTATCTGGAAGAGTACCCCAACATGGACCAGTACCTGGAGGAGATCACCTACAAGTTCCAGAAGATGATCGTCAAGAAGTGGCTGCTGGAGGGTCACCGTGTGGACGGCCGCCAGAAGAACGAGATCCGTCCTCTGGACGCCGAGGTGGGCGTGCTGCCCCGCGTTCACGGCTCCGGCCTGTTCACCCGCGGCCAGACCCAGGTCCTGTCCGTGGCGACCCTTGACACCCTCTCCGCCAACCAGAAGCTGGACACCATCTGGGAGGAGACGGAGAAGCGCTATATGCACCACTACAACTTCCCCGGCTACTCCGTGGGCGAGGCCAAGCC
>DJPP01000128.1:7442-7729 GCA_002438575.1 Oscillospiraceae bacterium UBA6409
CGCCGCGAGATCGGCCACGGCGCGCTGGCCGAGCGTGCCCTGCTGCCCGTGATCCCGCCGGTAGAGGAGTTCCCCTACGCCATCCGCGTGGTCAGCGAGGTCGTGTCCTCCAACGGCTCCACCTCCCAGGGCTCCATCTGCGGCAGCACCCTGGCCCTCATGGACGCCGGCGTGCCCATCAAGGCCCCTGTGGCCGGCATCTCCTGCGGCCTGATCCAGGATGACGACGGCTCCTTCACCACCTTCATCGACATCCAGGGCGTGGAGGACTTCCACGGCGAGATGGA
>DJPP01000128.1:7794-8155 GCA_002438575.1 Oscillospiraceae bacterium UBA6409
ACGGTCTGACCATGGAGATCATCAAGAACGCGCTGGACATCACCTACGATGCCCGCTGCCAGATCCTGGACCAGGTCATGCTGCCCTGCATCGCCCAGCCCCGCGCCGAGGTCAGCAAGTACGCCCCCAAGATGGTCACCATGCACATCGACCCCGACAAGATCCGCGACGTCATCGGCAAGGGCGGCTCCGTCATCCAGAAGATCGTGGCCGAGTCCGGCGCCAAGATCGACATCGACGACGACGGCACCATCCACATCGCCTCCCCCGACGCCGAGAGCTGCGAGAAGGCCAAGAAGTGCATCGACGACATCGTCTTCGTGCCCGAGGTGGGCCAGCTGTACTACGGCCGCGTCGTGCG
>DJPP01000128.1:8237-10146 GCA_002438575.1 Oscillospiraceae bacterium UBA6409
ATCTCCAAGCTGGCCGACAAGCGCATCGAGAAGGTGGAGGACGCCTGCAAGATCGGCGACATGATGTGGGTCAAGGTCACCGAGATCGACGAAAAGGGCCGCGTGAACCTGAGCCACAAGGACGCCATGAAGGAGATCGCCGCCAAGGAAGCCGCCGGCGAGCCCATCAAGTAACGCATCGCTTTTCATATCCCCCGGTCCGCCGGGGGATATTTCTTTTTCCCGCCGCCTGTGGTATACTGAAAAAAACGCCTTGTAAGGAGGGCTCTCCCATGTCCGATACCATCGCCGCCATCGCCACGCCCGGTCAGCCCAGCGCCATCGGCATCCTGCGCCTGTCCGGCCCGGATACCTGTGCCGCGCTGGACGCGGTGTTCCGCGCCAAAAACGGCAGGCCCGCCGCGCAGCAGCGCCCCCGCGCCCTGGTGCTGGGCGACCTGCTGGACGAGACGGGGCAGGTCGTGGACAACGTGCTGTGCGTCCGCTTCCCCGCGCCCCACAGCTATACCGGCGAGGACTGCGCCGAGCTCCACTGTCACGGCAGCCCCATCGTGCTGGACACGGGCCTCCGCGCCCTGTTCGCTGCCGGCTGCCGTCAGGCCGGCCCCGGCGAGTTTACCAGGCGGGCCTTTCTCAACGGGCAGTTGGATCTGCTCCAGGCGGAGTCCGTGGCGGACCTGATCGACGCCGAGACGGCCCAGCAGGCCCACAACGCCGTCTGCCAGCTGGACGGCGCGCTGAGCCGCACCGTGGGCCGTATCTACGACGGCCTCATGGACATGGCCGCCCGGTTCTACGCCGTGGTGGACTACCCGGACGAGGATATCGAGGACCTCCAGCGCGAGCAGATGCTGGACACCCTGCGCCGTGCCCAGAGTGACCTGGAAGCGCTGGTATCCGGCTTCTCCCGCGGCCGCCTGCTGAAGCTGGGCGTGCCCACGGTGCTGCTGGGCAAGCCCAACGCCGGCAAATCCTCCCTGCTGAACGCCCTCCTGGGCTACGACCGTGCCATCGTCACCGACATCGCCGGCACCACCCGCGACACCGTGGAGGAAAAGGCCGCCGTGGGCGGCGTGCTCCTGCGGCTCATCGACACGGCGGGTATCCGTGACGGCGGCGACGCCGTGGAGACCCTGGGCGTAGAGCGCAGCCGCGCCGCGGCGAAGCAGGCATCCCTGGCCCTGTTGGTGCTGGACGGCTCCCGGGCGCTGACGGCGGAGGACGAGGCCGCCATTGCCCTGGCCAACACCGTCCCCCACCTGATCGTGGCGGTGAACAAGAGCGACCTGCCCCATGCGCTGGACATCGGCGCCCTGGCGGACCGCTTCGACAACGTGCTCTCCGTCTCCGCCGTCACCGGCGCGGGACTGGATACGCTGACCGATGCCATCGCGGCGCAGTTCCCGGCGGGCGAGAGCACCGGCGGCGCGCTGCTGACCAACGCCCGTCAGGCCGACGCCGCCAACCGCGCCCTCTCCGCCGTGGCCGAGGCCCGCGGCGCCCTCCGTATCGGCATGACCCCCGACGTGGTGCTCACCGACTGCGAGGCCGCGCTGGCGGCGCTGGGCGAGCTGAACGGCAAGCAGGTCCGCGACGATCTGGTGGACACCATCTTCTCCCGCTTCTGCGTGGGGAAATAGGCGATATATGCATATATTTCTGCTAATATTCCGTATTATTTACAATTTGGCTCTTTCCCTGCGGCGGTTTTCATGCTATGATAGCGGGGAAAAATCACTCCCAAGGAGGTTTATCCCATGCGTGAATATGTCATTATGACCGACAGCTGCTGCGACCTGACCGACCACATGGCCAGGGAGCTGGAGCTGGCCGTGGTGCCCCTGACCGTCCACATCGACGGGCATGATTACCCCAATCTGCTGGACGGCAGCGCCATCAGCTTCGAGGA
>DJPP01000161.1:0-2763 GCA_002438575.1 Oscillospiraceae bacterium UBA6409
TTCACGCCCATGTCCGTGGGGGACTTGTAGGGGCACTCGCCCTGGATCATCCGGAACATGGCCGCCAGCACCGGGAAGATCTCCACGTCCCGGTTGTAATTCACCGTGGTCTTGCCATAGGCCTCCAGGTGGAACGGATCGATCATGTTCACGTCGTTCAGGTCCGCCGTGGCCGCCTCATAGGCCAGGTTCACCGGGTGCTTCAGCGGCAGGTTCCAGATGGGGAACGTCTCGTACTTGGCGTAGCCCGCCCGGATGCCCCGCCGATTGTCGTGGTACAGCTGGCTCAGGCAGGTGGCCATCTTGCCGCTGCCGGGGCCGGGAGCCGTTACCACGATCAGCGGCCGGGTCGTCTCAATGTATTCGTTCTTGCCCAGGCCCTCGTCGGACACGATGTGCGCCACGTCCGAGGGATACCCGGCGATGGGATAGTGCTTATAGCTCTTCACGCCAAGGGCGCTCAGCCGCTTGATAAAGGCGTCCGCCGCCGGCTGGCCGGCGTACTGGGTGATGACCACGCTGCCCACATAGAAGCCCAGCCCCCGGAACACGTCGATCAGCCGCAGCACGTCCACATCGTAGCTGATGCCCAGGTCGCCGCGCATTTTGTTCTTCTCAATGTCCCCGGCGCAGATGGCTACCACGATCTCCACGTCGTCCTTCAGCGTCTGCAGCATCCGTATCTTGCTGTCCGGCTGGAACCCCGGCAGCACGCGGGAGGCGTGGTAATCGTCAAACAGCTTGCCGCCGAACTCCAGATACAGCTTGCCGCCGAACTGGGCGCGCCGCGCCGTGATGTGCTCCGCCTGTAATTGCAGGTACTTCTCGTTATCAAATCCGATCTTCACCCTGATCCACCTCTGTCTCTCCAAAATATCGTCTGCTATTATACAATATCTTGTGGGGCAGGGGAAGAAGAAATCACAACTTTCCCGGGGGAAAATGTGACGAACTTTGCCCGTGTTTTTTGGCAAAACCCACCGTTGCTTTTTGTTTCCGGCGGGGGTATACTAAAAATTACCCCCATTTTGCAGGAGGAGTGTCTATGCGTTTTCACGTTGTCTGGCGCAAGAGCCATGAGCCGGAGGAGGCCTACCGGGACTTCTTCGAGACAAATGATATCGGCGAGGCCAAGGATTTTGCCATGCGCCTGGCATTTGACGAGACGAACTGCGTCTACGTCCGCGACGAGAAGCGGGACGAGATCGTCCGCGACTTTGACGCGGAGGTCTACCGCTGAAGCTCATAAACCCACTGCCTCCGGCCATACTAAGGCCGGAGGTGATTTTTATGCCCAAACGCAAGCGCAGCCGGGAGGGCTTTCCCTATGACGCCACACCGGACGTCCACCACTTTCCCGGCGTACCGCGCAGTAGCTTCGACCTGGTGAATATGTACGGCACCTATAACATTCAACCCACATCCGACACCGAAAACACCTTTCCCCTCATCGCCCCCGGCCTGCCCAAGGCCTACCGGAACATGAAGCTGGACAAACACGACCTGGAGCCGTGAACCGCAAAAGCCGCATGGCGCGAGCGCACCATGCGGCTTTTGCATATCTGTATGACAGGTTTTCACAAAAAATGCAACATTGTCTCATAAAAACCGCAAAAGTTTTAATCATTTAAAGCGCGGCTCGGTACAATGCACAAATACTTGTTATTTCTTTGTCAATTCGTATAATTGACGCAAATTTCACAAACCCGTATAATATAAATAAACTGGTAAGACCAGTGTGGCGCGCAGTACTTTTACACCGCGCAAGATAGGGAGGAACCCCATGTACACCTTAGGTATCGATATCGGCAGCACCACATCCAAGTGCGCCGTGATAGAGGACGGGAAAGAGCTGGTGGCCCACAGTCTCCAAACCGGCGGCCTGGGCACCGGCGGGCCGGAGGAGGCGCTGGCGCAGCTGTGGCAGTCCTGCGGCCTGACCCGGGCCGATATGGCCTGCGCCTTCGTTACCGGCTACGGCCGCAAAAACTACGAGGGGGCCGACGGCGAGATCAGCGAGCTGACCGCCCACGCCCTGGGCGGACGCTTCGTGTTCCCGGACCTGCGTACCGTCATCGACATCGGCGGCCAGGACGCCAAGGTCATCGCCCTGTCGCCCAGCGGCAAGATGACAAACTTCGTGATGAATGATAAGTGCGCCGCCGGTACCGGCCGCTTTCTGGATGTGATGGCCTCCATCCTCCGCCTGGACGTGGACGATCTGGACGCCGAGGCCGCCAAGGCCGCGGCCCCCGCCGCTATCTCCAGCACCTGTACGGTGTTTGCCGAGAGCGAAGTCATCAGCCAGCTGGCCAACGGCGTCAAGCGCCCCAACCTGGTGGCAGGCATCTGCCGCAGCGTGGCCAGCCGCGTGGCGGCTCTGGCCCGGCGGGCGGGCGTTACGGAGCAGGTCTGTCTCTCCGGCGGCGTGGCCCGGAATGACGCAGTGCGGCAGGCCCTCAGCGAGGAGCTGAACGTCCCCGTCAGCGTGGACCCGCTGGCCCAGTACTTCGGCGCCATCGGCGCGGCCCTGTGGGCCTGGAAGCAGACGACATGAATAGACAGAAATATGTTTCGATAAAAGCTGTGAGGAGGAACTGAAATGGCAGAAGAAGTGAAGAAGGCCCCGAAGCCCGTGGATCCCAATTCCGCCAAGTACAAGCTGGGCAAGATCGCGGCGGACGCCTATGTGGACGCCATCGAGGCCAAGAAGCGCGGCGAGAAGGTGGCTTGGGTCTCCAGCAACTTCCCTGTGGAGATCCC
>DJPP01000161.1:2864-4383 GCA_002438575.1 Oscillospiraceae bacterium UBA6409
GGCACGAGAATGTGCGAGGTGGCGGAGTCCGAGGGCTACTCCAACGACATCTGCGCCTACGCCCGCGTGTCACTGGCCTACGCCAAGCTGAAGTCCTGTCCCGAGCAGGACGTGGCCATGCCCGACGTGCTGCTGTGCTGCAGCAATATCTGCTCCTGCATGATCAAGTGGTACGAGAACCTGGCCCGTGAGCTGAACATCCCCATGATCCTGCTGGATATCCCCTTCAACCCCGACTACGAGGTGTCCGATGCCGAGGTGGCCTACGTCACCGGTCAGTTCTGGGACGCCGTACATCAGCTGGAGGAGATCACCGGCAAGAAGTGGTCCGACGAGAAATTCAAGGAGGTCACCGGCTTCTCCTGCCGTTCCAGCCGCGCCTGGCTGGCGGCTACCGGCTGCGCCAAGTATGTACCCTCTCCCTTCAACGGCTTCGATCTGCTGAACCACATGGCCGTCATGGTCACGGCCCGGGGCAAGTCCACCGCCGCCGACGCCATGGAGACGCTGCTGAAGGAGTACGAGGACAACCACAAGAACGGCACCTCCACCTTCCGCACGGAGGAGAAGTACCGCATCATGTTCGAGGGCATCGCCTGCTGGCCGTACCTGCGCGCTACCAGCACCGGCCTGAAGTCCCGCGGCATCAACATGGTCACGACGATCTACGCCGACGCCTTCGGCTTTGACTACAACACCTTTGACGAGATGATCCGCGCCTATTGCAGGGTGCCCAACGCCATCAACCTGGAGCTGAGCCGCGACAAGCGCATCAAGCTCTGCAAGGACAACCACGTGGAGGGACTGCTGGTCCACACCAACCGTTCCTGCAAGCTGTGGAGTGGCTTCATGTACGAGATGAGCCGTCAGATCGGCGCGGCCTGCAATATCCCCGTGGTCAGCTTCGACGGCGACCAGGCCGACCCCCGCAACTTCTCCGAGGCCCAGTATGACACCCGCGTCCAGGGCCTGACGGAGATCATGGAAGCCAACAAGAGCGCGAAAGGAGAGTAAGCCATGAACGACATTCTCAACAAACTGCATGAGGTGGCAGCCTCTCCCCGCGCGCAGATGGACGGTTATCTGGCGCAGGGCAAAAAGATCGTCCTGTGCGCGCCCGTCTATACTCCGGAGGAGATCATCCACGCCATGGGCTTCGTCCCCATGGGTGCGTGGGGCGGCGATGTGGCGCTGAACCGCGCCAAGGAATACTGTCCCGCCTTCCTGTGCGCCATCGTCCAGTCCCTGCTGGAGCTGGGCATCAACGGTGCCTACGAGGGCGCGTCTGCCATCGTCATCCCCTCCCTGTGCGATACCCTGAAAACCGTGGGCGAGAACTGGAAGTACGCTGTGCCGTCCATCCCCTTCATCCCCATGACCTATCCCCAGAATCGCAAGCCCGCCTACGGCGTGGCCTATACCAGGGCCGGCTATGAGCGCGTGATCCGCGACCTGGAGAAGCTGGGCGGCGCCTTCTCCGAGGAGAAGCTGCTCGTCTCCATCAAGGTCTACAACCGCC
>DJPP01000057.1:0-1520 GCA_002438575.1 Oscillospiraceae bacterium UBA6409
TATACACAAACCACAGCCAAGTGAGGTACACAGGGCTGGCGGGAGCAGCGGCTCCCGCCAGCTGCTGTGCTATACCGGAGGCGGCGAGACTGTCCCGCGCTTCGAGGGGCGGCTTCGCGGCGGCCGGTGGGAAACGGCTGTCTGCTAAGGAAGAAAGAACAAAATAGGGAGGAACCCCGCATGGAAGTTTTGAAAACCGCGTTGCCGTATATCATATCCGGCATATCGGTGGGCGGACAATATGCCCTGATCGCCATCGGTTATACCATGGTGTACGGCATACTGCGGCTCATCAACTTCGCCCACGGCGACGTGTTCATGGTGGCCGGACTGATGATGGTCTATTTCGCCACATGGATGCCGCTGTATCTGGCGATCCCGCTGATGATCGTGCTGACGGTGCTGCTGGGCTTTTTGATCGAACGGGTGGCGTACAAGCCCCTGCGTACCGCGCCCCGTATGTCCGTCATGATCTCCGCCATCGGCGTGAGCTATCTGATCCAGAACCTGGCGCTGTATGTGACCGGCGGCCTGAACAAGAACTATCCCGCTATCCCCTGGATCTCCGATCCGGTGCGGCTGTTTGGGATGGAGACGTCCCGCGTGACGGTCATCACCCCGTTTTTGACCATCGCGCTGGTCATCGCGCTGGTGCTGCTCATCAACCATACCAAGATCGGCATGGCCATGCGCGCCGTGTCCGTGGACTTCGAGACGGCGCAGCTGATGGGCATCAAGATCAACAACGTGATCTCCGCCACCTTTATTATCGGTACGTTTCTGGCGGCCATCGGCTCGATCCTCTTCTTCACCAACTTCCCCGGCGTGGTGCCCACAGCCGGCGCTATGCCCGGCCTGAAGGCGTTTGTGGCCGCTGTGTTCGGCGGCATCGGCTCCGTGCCCGGCGCGGTGGTGGGCGCGTTCATCATCGGCATCTGCGAGTCCGTCATCAAGGGTCTGGATACGATCCTGATGGCCAACGGCGCCATCACGGAGCAGGTGGGCTTCGCTACCTTCTCCGATGCGTTCACGTTCGTGCTGCTGATCATCATTCTGGTGTTCAAGCCCACCGGCCTGTTCGGTGAGAAGACCACCGACAAGGTGTAAGGGGGTGCGGATATGATGCTGGAAAAGAAAAAAGACGTCCGCAAGACGTTTATCTCCCTGGTGGCCGTGGCGCTGTTTCTGGCGCTGGTGCTGGTGCTGGATCAGGTCATCAAGCCCAGCAGCAAGATGTATATGCTGCTGACGGTGCTGCAGAAGGGCTCTGTGTATGCGCTGGCGGCGGTATCCATGAACCTGCTGAACGGCTTTACCGGCCTGTTCTCTCTGGGTCACGCCGGGTTTATGCTGATCGGCGCGTATACATACGCGATCTTCTCCATCCCCGCCGCCTCCCGCGATACGGTGTATCAGTACTATGACGCCGCCATCCGCATCTCGTTCCCGGAGGTGCTGGGCAACGCGATGGGCGGCTTCGGCACCGTGCTGGGCGTGATCATCTGCGTGCTGCTGGCCGG
>DJPP01000057.1:1692-3698 GCA_002438575.1 Oscillospiraceae bacterium UBA6409
CCCGTGACCAACGGCTCCAACCTGCTGAAGAGCTTTACCCGTATCAGCAGCTTCAAGATAGGGACGTTCAGCCTGTCTACCTTTGTGCCGGTGCTGATCGCTACGGTGTCCATTATTCTGATCGTCATGCTGGTGAACTCCACCTATGGCCGCGCGTTCAAGGCCATCCGCGACGACGAGGTGGCGGCGGAGGCCATGGGCATCAACCTGGCCAAGCACAAAATGCTGTCCTTCGTGACCAGCTCCTTCTTCGCCGGTGTGTCCGGCGCGACCATGGCCATGGTGCTGTCCATTGCACAGGCCAACAACTACAAGGTGGCCATGACCTACGAGATCCTGCTGATGGTGGTGCTGGGCGGTATCGGCTCCATCTCCGGCTCCGTGATCGGCTCCCTGTTGTTCGTGGCGGCTTCCGAGTGGTGGCTGCGTGGCCTGGACTCCGGTGAGTTCCTGGGCATCAAGGCACCCGAAGTGTTCCGCAACGGCTTCCGCCTGGTGGTGTTCTCCATCGTCATCATGGTGGTGGTGCTGTTCTTCCGCAAGGGCATCATGGGCGACAGAGAGCTGCCGCAGGTGATCGCCGGGTGGAAAGCAAAGCTCCGGGCTAAAAAAGCCGCAAAACAGGAGGTGACGTCCAAATGAGCAAGAACGTATTGTCCGTTGAGAACGTCACCATGCAGTTCGGCGGCGTGGTGGCCGTGGATAACCTGAGCATGGAGGTCAACGAGGGTGAGATCGTGGCCCTCATCGGCCCCAACGGCGCCGGAAAGACCACGGCGTTCAACGTCATCACCGGTGTGTATGCCCCCACCAACGGGCGGGTGCGCTTCAATGAGGCGTGCATCGTGCGAAACCATCCCGCCGGCAAGATGAAGAAGATGTACAAGGGCGAGCACGCCGATATGTACACCGCCCAGTTCGCCCCGGAGGAGGAACTGGACGAGGCGGCCCTGAAGTCTTGGAAGGAGGGGCAGAAGGCGCTGGACGCCTATGCCTTTACCGACCATGTGCTGGCCCCCACGCCGGATAAGATCACGGCGCTGGGCATGGCCCGCACCTTCCAGAACATCCGCCTGTGGAAGACCCAGACGGTGTTCGACAATGTGCTCATCGCCAAGCATATGCGCCGCAGCAGCAATATGTTCTCCGCCACGTTCCGCGGCAACCGCAAGGAGGAGGCGCGGCAGCGCGCTGAGGTGCTGGAGCTTCTGAAGGTGGTGGGTCTGGAGGATGTCCAGAATGAGCTGGCCACCAGCCTGCCCTACGGCAAGCAGCGCCGGCTGGAGATCGCCCGCGCGCTGGCCACCGACCCGACCCTGCTGCTGTTGGATGAGCCGGCCGCCGGTATGAACCCGCAGGAGACGCTGGAGCTGGCGGAGTTTATCAAGGAGATCCGGGATCACTTCCACAAGACGATCCTGCTGATCGAGCACCACATGGACCTGGTCATGGGAATCGCCGACCGCATTTATGTGCTGGACTTCGGCAAGCTGATCGCCCAGGGCACACCGGACGAGATACAGAACAACGAGCGCGTCATCGACGCATACCTGGGGGTGGCAGAAGATGCTGAAGATTGAGAATTTGTGTGTGTCTTACGGCGGCATCAAGGCGCTGCGCGGCATCAGCCTTGAGGTACCCGACGGCAAGATCGTCACCCTGATCGGCGCCAACGGCGCCGGTAAGTCCACCACGCTGCGGACCATCTCCGGCCTGGTGAAGGCGGACAGCGGTTCCATCACCTATGACGGACAGGAGCTGCTGGGCAAGCCCATCAACAAGATCCTGGAGGCGGGCATCGCCCAGTCCCCGGAGGGCCGGCGGGTGTTCGCCAACCTGACCGTGCTGGAGAACCTGAAGGCCGGCGCGTACCTGCGGAAGGACAAGGACGGCATCGAGAAGGACATCAAGTGGGTGTATGAGCTGTTCCCCCGGCTGGAGGAGCGCAACTGGCAGCTGGCCGGCACGCTGTCCGGCGGCGAGCAGCAGATGCTGGCCGTGGGCCG
>DJPP01000057.1:3711-9110 GCA_002438575.1 Oscillospiraceae bacterium UBA6409
CGCTGATGAGCCGCCCCAAGCTGCTGATGCTGGATGAGCCGTCGCTGGGTCTGGCGCCGCTGGTGGTGCAGGGCATCTTTGACATCATCCGCACCGTCAACCAGCAGGGCGTCACCGTGCTGCTGATCGAGCAGAACGCGAACATGGCGCTGAAGATCGCCGACTACGCCTATGTGCTGGAGACGGGCAACATCACCAAGTCTGGCACCGGCGCGGAGTTGCTGGCGGACGAGTCCATCAAGGAAGCCTATCTGGGCAAAAAGAAGAGCTGAACAAACATCCCCCGGCCGCCAGGCCGGGGGATGTTCATTTTGCGGATTGCCTTTCCTGCGTGAAGTTGTTATAATAGCCGGGAATATGACAGAAAAGGCGGTGTGCGCGGTGGCATATGCAATGATGGGGCTGGCGGCGCTGGCAGGCGGAATCATCCAGCCGCTGACGGGCTTCGGCGCGGCGGTCATTATGATGGTGGCGGCCAGTGCGTTTTACGACATGACCATCGCGCCCACCATCGTTGCGCTGATCTGCATGGCCCAGTCCGGCACCATGACGTGGATGTACCGTAAGCACATCGATGTAAAGCAGATCGCGCTGCCCATCGGGCTGTACACCGTGTGCAGTCTGGTCATCATCAATCTGCTGGGGAATTTCGACCTGCACGTGCTGACGGCGCTGTTCGGGGCGTTCCTTATCGCGCTGGCGGCGTATTTCCTCTTTTTCGCCAAGCGGGTGAAGCTGCAGCCCAGCCTGACGGCGGGGCTGGTGTGCAGCGCCTTCTCCGGCTGCTGCGCCGGAGCGTTCACCATCGGCGGGCCTATGATGGCGCTGTACTTCGTGGCCATCGCCCGGAACAAGGAGACGTATGTAGGCAATATGCAGTTCCTGTTCTTCACCACAAACCTCATCAACTTCACCATGCGGGCGGTGCGGGGCTATTTCAGCGCGGCACTGCTGCCTATGGCGGGGCTGGGCATGGCGTGCATCCTGCTGGGGCTGTGGATCGGTACGCGGCTGAGCCGAAAGATGTCCGGCGACGTGGCCCGGCAGGTGGTGTACATTGGTGTGGGTGTCAGCGGTCTGGTGACGCTGGTGCAGGAGCTGATGAAATAGAGCAAAAAAGAAGCGGCGCATCGCGCCGTTTCTTTTTTGCTTATTTCCGCAGAAGCGTCTCCACCACGCCGTCCAGCCAGTGCCCCTCGAACTGCTCGATGCAGCCGTCGTCGGTGAGCTTGGCCAGCGCCGGGTCGATGGGCATTTTCGCCAGCAGGGGAATGTGGTATTCCTTCGCGGCCTCCTCGGTCTTGCCCTCGCCGAAGATATAGAGCTTCTTGCCGCAGTCGGGACACTGGACGTAGCTCATGTTCTCCACCAGGCCCACGATGGGGATGTTCATCATCTGCGCCATCTTCACGGCCTTCTGCACCACCATGGATACCAGGTCCTGGGGGCTGGCCACAATGATGACGCCATCCACCGGCAGCGACTGAAACACGTTCAGCGCCACGTCGCCGGTGCCGGGAGGCATATCCACGAACATATAGTCCACGTCGTTCCACAGGGTGTCGCCCCAGAACTGCTGCACCACGCCGCCGATGACCGGCCCGCGCCAGATGACCGGGTCCGTCTCGTGCTCCAGCAGCAGGTTCACGGACATCAGCTGGATGCCGGTGGCGGTGGTCACGGGCACGATGGCGTCGCCCTGGGCTACGGCACGGCCGTGGATGCCGAAGGCCTTGGGGATGGAGGGACCGGTGATGTCCGCGTCCAGAATGGCGGTGCGGTAGCCCTCCCGCCGCAGCGCCACCGCCAGCTGGCTTGTGACCATGGACTTGCCTACGCCGCCCTTACCGGACACCACGCCGTAGACCTTGCCCACACGGCAGCCGGGGCGGAGGGGTTTTTTTTCAAATACGTTTACTTCCTTGCGCTCGCCGCAGCTTTCGCCGCAGGTGCTGCAATCATGGGTACAATCGCTCATAACAGGTTCTCCTTTTAGATATTCTTACAGCGCGTCCCCGGCGGTGTAGACATAGCCGCACAGGGGGCATTTGGGATAGTCGAAGTCGTGGGTAAAGCCGCATTTCGGGCACCGGCGCTGGTGCAGGCCGGGGTCGTTGCCGCTGGGCTGGGATACGCCGCCGGTGAAGAATTCCAGCTTGCCGCAGGCGGGGCAGGCCATGATGGACACGTCCAGCGCGCCGGCCACCAGATTGGGCAGGTCGCCGAATATCCAGCTGGTCTTGCCCAGCTGCAGCTTGTGCTGGCCCACGAACTGCATGGCCGTGCCGCAGCGGAGACAGTCAAAGTGGGGCATGGCAGCCTCCTTTCGATGTATTATATATGGTATAGCACGATTTGAGGGGATTTGCAAGGGGGGCGCTTGGGTGCGTTGTAGGGGGCGGCGTCCCCGACGCCCCGCCGCACCTCTGTCCGGGCGGACAGAGTCGTCCGCCCCTACGCATTTTTGCGGGACATCACATCCTGCGCGGTCTAATGAGATTTCTTCCTATAGTGGATTTTGATGAGATGGCCGATGAGGAAATAGATAAAAATCTCAACAGAACATACCAATATCCACCACTTGGAATACATATAAGAAAGATATACACATATCCCTAAATGCATTATTCCCGCGTATAGTGCATAACGGGCATCACGGTTCTCTTTTCGCTTATCCGCAAGCGTAATGGGAACCATTAAGAAAAACACGATTCCTATGCCAATTATATAAAACGTATCATAGTGCGGATAGCTTGCCTTGATCGTAATACCTGCGGCACATACATTTATGCCGGAAAAAGCGTAGCTGCAGATAATGGTCAAAAGAGGCATTTTTCGGGGAGATGAAATGTATGGATTCTTTTTGCGCATCGCGGCATTCTTCGTCCTTTTCACAGCTCTGCAACAGTGACATTTTCCCGCCCCTGTAGATAGTCCATCTCTCGCTTCTGACAGGTGAACAGCAATATCTGCCGGTTCCGGCTCTCGTCGAGCAGATAGTCCAGCGCTGCGTGGAGCCGTTCGTCGTCAAAGGTCACCAGCGCGTCGTCTAAAATCAACGGCACCCGCTTGTCGGCGGGCAGCACCATGTCGCATATGGCCAGCCGCACAGCCAGATACAGCTGGTCGGCGGCGCCTTGGCTCAGCAGACGGACGCTGCGTCCCACCGGGTCGCCGGCAGGCTCGGCGGACAGGGAGAAGTCCCGGCTCAGCAGCACACGGTCATAGCGCCCACCGGTGATGGCGGAGAAGATCTCCGCCGCCCGTGCGCCCAGCGCCGGGGAAAAGCGGTTCTGCAGCACGGTGTTGGCCTGTGACAGGGCATCCATGGCCAGCGCGATGGCATCATATTCATCCTGCAGGGCGGTCAGCTGCTCCTGCTTCTGCGCCAGCTGGACCTCCAGATCGCTGGAGCGATCCAGTGCACGGATGCGGCCGGTGAGGGTGTCGAACCGGGTGCGCTCCTGCGCCAGCAGCGTCTGTGTGCGCGCCAATTCCGCGGCGGCCTCCTCGCGGGAGAGCGCGGGGCGCTGGATAGAGCTTTCGGCGGCCGGCTGCTCCGGCAGCTGCGCCCGCAGGGCATCCCGGTACAGCGCGGCCTCCCGGGCCGTCTGCCGGGCGTCGGCCAGCGCGGTCTTGCGGCGCCGGGCGTCTGACAGGGCCAGCTGTATGCCGGACAGGTCGGCAGCGGCGGGGGCGAAGATGCGTACCTGGGTCAGCAGGTCCCGCAGTCGGCGGCGGCAGGCCTCCTCGCTGTCCGCGGCGGAGACTTCTGCCCGGCGGGCAGCCTCGGCGGCTGCTTCTGCCTGCTGCCGCAGGGGTAGGTATTCGGCGATCTGCTTTTTTAGTTCGGCGCGCTGCGCTTCGGCAAAGGCGTGATTCTCCCGGATGCTCCGACGGCGGGCAAGAATGGCGGCGGCGGTCAGACCGATGCCCATCCCGGCCATGCCGATGAACAGCCAGAAGGGCAGCGGCTGCTGTGCCCGGAACAGGAAGGCCAGCACGCCGGAAATGACGATCAGCATGGCGGCAAAGACCGGCAGGAACAGGGAGGGGTCCTTGCCGGGGGTGATGGCTTCGGCCCTCTGCCGCAGCTCCGGCTCGGCGGCGGGGTAGAGGGGGTGCTGCTCCAGGGCGTTCCGGGCCTGCTGCGCGGCCTGTGCGGCCGCCTCCGCGGCGCTGCGCTTTTCCGTCAGGGCGGACAGCTCACCGGGAAGTGCGGCGGCCTGCCCCTCCAGCAGCGTCAGCGAGGAATCGTCCGGCAGGGCGGCGCAGTCGGCCGCCAGCGTGTCGGCCCGGGCCTGGGCGGTCAGTGCCGCCTGCGACGCCTGCTGACAGGCGTCGGCCTGCTCCTGAGCAGCCAGCGCCTGCCACTGAGCCGTCTGCTGCCGCAGGTCGGCGGCGCGGCGCTCCAGCGCATCCAGCTCCCGGCGCGACTGCTGCGCCTGGTCGTTCAGCGCGACCAGCTCCGCCAGCGCGGCGCGCAGCTGGTCGGTCTCCCGTTCCAGGGCGGGGATGAGCCCTGTCTTGTTGTGCCTGCGGCGGTTCAGCTGCTTTTTCAGGCGGTCGTAGGACTCGGTGTAGGAGGTGTCTTCCTCACCGGTGGTGATCAGGGCGGCGATGCGGCGCTCCAGCTCGGCATCCTGGTCCACGGCCAGAGCGTTCTGGCCGATAAAGGCGCTGCGCTCAAACACCTCCCGGGGCACGCCCAGCAGCACCTCGCCGACGTTCTGGCCGGTAATGCCCGGGACAGGCGTGCCGGTGCCGGTATAGGTGCAGGAAAACTCGCCCAGCGGTGATGCGGCGCGGCGTGTCTCCCGCAGCAGGGTGCAGGCGTCCCCGTGGGTCGTCAGATCCATGCGGCCCTGCATGGGCGCGCCGGTCCAGGGGGCGTAGCGGTTCTTGTCCGCCAGCGGCCCGCGCTCGTGGGTGGACAGACCGTACAGCATGGTGCGGATAAAGGCGCCCCAGGTGGACTTGCCGGTTTCGTTGGGGGCGTACAGCACATTCAGTCCCGGCGCGAGCGATAATTCACTGTGATCCAGGCGGCCAAAGGTGCCGGTCAGGTGCAGAATATCCACGGAGTCATCCTCCTTTAAAAGTTCATACAATATTATTTAAAGTATAGCATGACTTGCGTTAAAAGTCATTACATTGCCGTATACAAAAAATTTGAAAAAAATTAAAAATAGTGTTGACAAATCCGGCCGCAGGTAGTATCATATCAACTGTTCCGCGGTTATGGGACGTGTACCTTGTAAATTAAATAACGAACGAAACGAAAAGCACCAGACGGGAGCGCGAAGGGCTGTGAAAACAGACCGGAGCGCAACTGAAGAACTTGCCGGAACGGGGTTGAGTCAATTACCCGGGAAAGTAAGTATAAAAAGTTTTTGAAG
>DJPP01000059.1 GCA_002438575.1 Oscillospiraceae bacterium UBA6409
GGAAATTTCTCAGGCTGAAAAGAACACTTCGTAGGGCCGCCACGGGCGGAACACCTAAGGTGTTCCGTAGGATGGATATCCATCCTACGATCGGTTCTGGAGAAAGGGGTAGTAATGAGCAAAGTAACGGAAATTCTCTCGTGTATCGAGGTCGATCTGGTCTGTATCATCGTACTGGTGGTCCTGGCCATCAAGGCATCCAGTGTGGGCTTTGACCGGCCCATTAAAAACAAGCTGTTTGAACGGGCACTCTGGTTTGCCGTAGGCGCCAATGTGGCGGACACGGTCTGGACCCTCCATGAATTTGGCTGCTTCGACCTGGGGCAGGTGGGCGGCTGGCTGGACAATGCGGTCTATTTCATGTGCCTGGAGCTGTCTGCCTTCGCCTGGTTCGTCTATGCCGATGTGGTGGAGCGCAAGGACATTCTCCATGACCGCAGGCGCTTCCTGCTGTGCTGCATACCGGTGTGGGTACTGGCGGCGCTGCTGGTGCTTTCGGCCTTCAATGGCTGCATTTTCTATGTGGACGCGGCAGGCGTCTACCACCGCGGGCCGCTGTTCCCGGCCCAGGTGGTGCTGTCCTACGGCTATGTGCTCTATACGCTGTTCAAAAGCCTGCAGGTGGTGATGCTGCGTAAGAACGCGGCCAGCCGGCGGGAGTATATCGTCATCGCCTCCTTCGCTGCGCCGCTGCTGCTGTGCGGCGTGGTGCAATACCTCCTGCCGCAGCTTCAGCTGGCGGCGGCCGGTGTGGCCCTCTCCTATATGCTGGTGTATCTGAATTCTTTGCAGCTGATGGTCTCCCTGGATCCGGTGACGGGTATCAGTGACCGGCGGCAGTTCCTGCTGTCGCTGCACTCCCGCGCGGACGCCCTGCGGCCCGGCGAAAAACTATATTTCCTGTTTCTGGACGTGGACAATTTCAAGGCTGTCAACGACACCTACGGCCACGACGAGGGCGACCGTGTGCTGCATATTATCGCCGATGTTCTGCGGGAGGTGTGTACGACCTTCGGCGCGTCCTATGGGCGCTACGGCGGCGATGAGTTCACCGTGGCCTATGTGACAAAGGAGTCAGAGAGCGTATACTTCCTCCGTGAACAGCTGGAGTATACGCTGAAGCGGCGTCTTCGGGGGGAACAGGCCCCGGAAAATGTAGGCCTGAGCATCGGCATCGTGGAGTTCATGCAGGACAGCGAGAGTATTCAGGACCTCATCACCCGGTCTGACCGGGAGATGTATTTGGAAAAGGAAAGGAAGGCGCAGGCCGCCGAAGTGTGATCGCCTGCCCGCGTGGCGTATATGGAGAATAAGCTGGAACGGCTGTGGAGCCGTCTGACCGAGGGCAATATGCTGCGGCGGGTCATCGAGGAGCACTTTGACGGGGTGTTCCTGATCAACTGTGCCACGGGTGAGATCCACGAACTGGGCGAGTCCTTTTCTGTAGAGCTCCGTGCCGGAAAGCCCACCATGGACGGTGTGCCCTATGACGAGCAGCTTCGTACCGCGATGCACCTTCATGCGGCGGCCGAGGACTGTGAGATGCTGATACAGCGCCTGTGCCTGGAGTCCATCCGGAAGGCGCTGGAGACGCAGGAGACCTATTCCGTGGATGTGGATACCTGGCGGGATGAGGATGAGCGCCTGTTCTGCAAGCGCTTTGTGTTTCACTATCTGGACGAGACCCGAACGATGATCGCCGTTACCTGTGAGGATACCACCGCGGACCTGCAAAGCGAGACGGACCCCCTCACCGGCATGATAAACGCCATCGGCTTCCACCGCCGTGTGCAGGCGTGGATCGAGGCTCACCCCGGCCGGCGCTACCGTATTCAGCGCTATAATGTGGATCGCTTCCGCGACATCAACGGTCTCTATGGCCGCGCCGTGGGCGACAGGCTGCTGCGGGACCTGGCCCGCCATATGCGCCGCTTTGACCGGGGAGAGGACTGCTTCTCCGCCCATCTGAATGCCGACCACTTTGCCCGCTTCTGCGCCGAGGGGACGATGACCCTGCAGGAGTGCTATGACAACTTCAACTCCTGCTTCGCGGATTATGACCTGGCCATCGCCATTACCCTGCATATCGGTGTCTACGACCTGTGCGAGACGGACTGTGATGCCTCCACCATGAGCTATAAGGCGCTGTTGGCACTGCAATCCATCAAGGGCAGCCAGACCCGGCGTATCGCCTATTATGAAAAGGGGATGCTGGACCAGGAGCGCGAAAGGGGAGAGCTGCTCCGTGATCTGGAAACGGCCATCGACGACGGTGAGATCGAGGTCTGGTTCCAGCCCCAGGTGGACTACGCCGCCCACACGCTGGTGGGGGCCGAGGCCCTGGTCCGCTGGCGCCATCCCACCCGAGGGCTGCTGATGCCCGGCGTGTTCGTGCCGCTGCTGGAGCGCAGCGACAGTATCCACCGGCTGGACCGCTATGTGCTGGAACAGAGCTGCCGCTATATCCGGCGTTGGCGCGAGGCTATGCCCGGCCGCCACATCACCGTGTCGGTGAACCTGTCCCGCGAGGATCTGGACCGCCCTGATCTCTGTGCCAGGATCGATGCCCTGCTGGCGGAATACGCCGTCCCCCATGAAGCGCTGCACTTGGAGGTGACCGAGAGCGCCTATGTGGAGGACACCCAAAAGGTCCTGCACGTGGTGGAGGAGTTCCGCCGCCGCGGCTTCGTCGTGGAGATGGACGACTTCGGCTCCGGCTATTCCTCTCTGAATGCACTGAAGGACATCGACATCGACAAGCTGAAGCTGGATATGCGCTTCCTCTCCGGCGACGACAGCGATAAGGGCCGTATCATCATCCGCCATGTTATCAGCATGGCCCGGGCGCTGGAGCTGTCCATCATCGCCGAGGGCGTGGAGACGAAGGAGCAGGCGGATATGCTGTTGGACTTCGGCTGTTCGGAGATGCAGGGCTACTATTTCAGCAGACCCGTCCCCGCCGACGCATACGAGCGTCTCCTCCGCGGCACGGACCGTATCGCCGCCCTGGACGAATAGAATATGTAATATGTAAATGACTGCGCACCAAAAAAGGAAGCCACGCCTATGCGTGTCTTTCTTTGATGATTGCCCACCGCTTTTACTGTCCGCACTCCCGCATACCGCAAGGAAAGGGGAGTGTGAGGGGGAAACCTT
>DJPP01000022.1 GCA_002438575.1 Oscillospiraceae bacterium UBA6409
CCCCTCAAGGGGAAGGCTTGGGGATGTGGTATTTTGTGGTAAGTATTGGAAAAATATTTGGAAATAGATGGAAAATAATTCTTTCTCCGGAAAAATTATTTAAAAAAAGTAGAATTTCCTCTTGAAAAAGCAAGCGTGTTGTGCTATTTTTATCTGTGGTAAAGCTATTTACTGAGGGGGATGCGAAGCGCGGGGGTGCGCTTTGCACGACAGGGAGGGCTCCCGGGAGGCGGATATCTCCGCGTCCCGGGAGCTTTTTTCGTTATAGGAGAAAAGCCGCCCCGATGGGCGGCTTTAGTTTACGATAACATAAATTATGGTCAATCATTCGGCGTGTCATCGCCGCGATACCTATCCAGTGCCTGCCGGCAGTGCCCGGCGAAATCACGGCGCACGTGGGCGGGTGCAAGCAGCTCGGCCTGACCGCCGAACTGGAACAGCCAGCCATAAAATGTGGGACCTACCTCCACCGGGGCCGTGACGGCGATATAGTCTCCATCCGGGCGGATATGGGCGTCAGCGCCGAAGCGGTCCATGACCACATTGATCAGCGCCCGGTCAAAGCGCAGGCGCACCGTTTCGGTGCGGCCATTGTACATATCGAAAATCGTTTTGACGTATTTGCCCAGGTCGAACTGCTCCGGCAGCGGATCGCGGGGCGTGTCGGTGACGGTCAGGGACTCCATGCGGTCCACGCGGTAGTGACGATAGTCCTGAATGGCCGGGTCGTAGGCCACCAGATAGTAATGTCGGTCCACGCAGAGGGCCACCGGGTCCGCCTCGTAGGGCGCGCCGCCGCGGCGGTAGGCCTTGCCGCCGTCAGCCGTCCAGTCGAAGTAGCGAAACGTGACCTTGCGGTCATCATTGATGGCGGTATTCAGGCCGTCGATGGCGTAATAGAGCTTTTCGTTGTGGGTGCGGACCCGATCCATGACGTAGACCTGGCGGCGCAGCCGGCGGGCATTGGGACGGCTGGTGAGCTGCTCCAGCTTGGCGATGAGCTCCATGCTCTTGCCCTGCGTGAGAAAGGGCGAGGCCTGGACCACATCGATGAGCAGCTTCAGCTCCGGCAGCTGGAACTCCCGTTCGCCCAGGAAATAGCCATAGGTCTTGCCCCGGACGGCCTGCACGTCCATGCCGTACAGCTCCAGCAGCTCCAGGTCGTCATAGATGCTCTTGCGCTCGGCGGAAATGCCCTGGCTCTCCAGGTAGGCGATCATATCCTGGACGGTTTTGGGATGACGTTCGTCTGTTTCCTCCCGCAGATACCGCGCCAGATACAGCAGCTTCAGCTTTTTGTTGGCCATGGCGCACCCTCCCTTCGTTTGTCCCATTGTACCAGATACGGGCGGGAAAGAAAACCACTTTTTACCGGCGTTCGACTTTACATCACACGGCTTTTAGGCTATAATAAAGTGCTATGCTATCGACGAAAGGAAGTGCGGCGTTGCAAGTGAACCAAATACGGGCAGGCGCCGCGCTGAGCTATGTGTCCATGGCGCTGAGCACCGTGATCTCGCTGGTCTACACGCCCATCATGCTCCGGCAGCTGGGCGACAGCGAATTCGGCGTGTATCAGGCGGTGCTGCCGATCATCTCCTATCTGAATTTGCTGAGCTTCGGTCTGGGCAGCGCCTATGTGCGGTATTACTCCCGCTTCCGCGCCGCCGGCGACAGGAAGGGCTGCGCCAAGCTGAACGGTATGTTCCTGATAACGTATCTCATTCTGGGCGCGCTGGTGCTGGCCATCGGCTTCGGGCTGTCCTACTGCGACGTGGTATTCGGCAAAAAGCTGACAGCGGAGGAGATCGGCCTGGCCCAGCGGCTGCTGCGTATCATGTCGGTCAACGCCGCGCTGACGTTCCCCATCAGCGTGTTCGAGAGTCATGTGACCATCAACGAGAGGTACCTGTTCCAGAAGATCGTAGCCATGGGCAAGCAGGTGCTGAACCCCCTTATTATGATCCCCCTGCTGCTGATAGGCTACCGGTCCGTGACGCTGACCATCGTCTCGCTGATCTTCACCGTGCTCAGCGGCATGATCAATATCACCTACTGCCTGACGCGGCTGAAAATGCCCTTCGCCTTCCGGCACTACGACTTCGCGCTGCTGCGTGAAATGTTCGGCTTTACGCTGTATGTGTTCATCGGTATTGTGGTGGACAACATCAACTGGTCCATCGACCGGCAGCTGCTGACGTGGTTCCACGGCTCCGCCGCGGTGACGGTCTACGTCATCGCCTCGCAGCTGAACAACTATTTCCTGCTGTTCGGCAACGCCATCTCCAACGTGATGACGCCCCGTGTCCATCGTCTGGTGGCAGAAAACGCCCCCATGCGAACGCTGGACGCCCTGTTTACCAAGGTGGGGCGGCTGCAATTCATCCTGCTGGGCGGCATATTCCTGGGCTTCGTGGCCATCGGACAGTCCTTCGTGGTGCTGTGGGGCGGCGGCGAGCAGTTCCGCATTGACTATTGGACCGCGCTGCTGCTGTTCTTTGCCTGCCTGTGGACCAACATTCAGACCGTGGGCATCGAGATACAGCGTGCCAAGAATATGCACAAATACCGTTCGCTGGTCTATCTGGGCGTACTGGTGGGCAACATCGTGATCTCCATCCCCCTGTGTATGAAATGGCAGGGCCTGGGCGCGGCCATCGGCACGGCGATCGCCACGCTGGTGGGCAACGTATTCCTGATGAACCGCTACTACTACAAGCACATCGGGCTGAACATCCCCGGCTTCTGGCGGCACATCAGCCATCTGCTGCCGGCCATGGTGCTGCCCGCCGCCGTGGCGGTGCTGCTGGCGGTGTTCGTCCATCCCGTTACCTACTGGCAGCTGATCCCGCCGGGACTGCTGTTCGTGGCGGTGTACGCCGCCAGTATGTGGCTGTTCGGCATGAACCGCTATGAGCGCGGCCTGGTGACCGGACCGCTGCGGCGGATACTGCATCGGTAGTTGTTTCAGTGCGGTCACAGTCTGCCGCATCGGCAATGATCTGTCTTCCCGCCCCTGTGCGGCGGGAAGGGAAAAGTGAGGTATTCTGTTATGGGAAGAAAACTTGCGACCTTTTTTCGCCAGCTGAAGCATCTCAGCTTCGCGCGGCTGAAGCTGCACATCAACGCCGTCCATGAGGAGACAGGCAAAAACCGCCTATACATTTTCTGCGACATGGTATGGTGCGAGGTGCGCTACGGCATCGGGTATCTGGACTATCACGTGTTCGGCTTTGCGAACCGTCACGGCGCGGTGCGGCGGACCTATATGACCGCCGTGCAGAACCAGGCCCTGACCCGGCAGATGAACGATCCGGCGTATTTCTATCAGCTCAATGACAAGATCGAGTTTGACACCATCTTCTCCGACCTGCTGAAGCGCCGCTTTCTGGACCTGCGTAAAACGGACGCCGCGGGCCTGCGGGACTTCTGCGCCGGCACGGAGGCCATCTTCTGCAAGCCCGCGGGGCTGTGCGGCGGCGAGGGTATCCAGCGCCTTATCACGGCGGACATCGACGATTACGACGCCCTGTACGACCGACTGGTCAAGGGCGGCCAGCTGCTGATCGAGGAGCCCATCCGCCAGCACCCGGACATGAATAAGCTGTGCCCCGACTCGGTGAACACCGTCCGTATCGTCACGCTGGTGACGGCGCAGGGCGCGCAGATGGTCTATGCCCTGGTCCGCATGGGCATGGGCGGCGTGTGCGTGGACAACGTCTCCTCCGGCGGTATGTACGCCCCGGTGAACGAGCATGGCCAGCTGTACCGCCCCGCCTTCTGCGACAAGACCGGCAAATATTACGAGCGCCATCCCGTCACCGGTACGGAGATCACGGGCTTCCAGATCCCCCTGTTCGACCAGGCGCTGGAGCTGTGCCGCACCGCGTCCAGGCGGGTGGAGGCGCACCTGAAATATATCGGCTGGGACGTGGCCATCACCCCGGACGGCCCCGTGCTGGTGGAGGGCAACAACCTGCCCGGCTACGATATGTGCCAGAACGCCGGCCATGTGGACGAGGGTATGCTGCCCCGGTTCGAGAAGCTGCTGGGCCGCCCCATTATGTGATGAAACCGTATGCTGCGCCCCGCGGGGCGAAACAGAGATAAGGAGGACAGACCATGCATCCTATGCGCAGAAAAGACAAGGAACGTGACGCCGCCTTTGCCTGGCAGGTGCTGCGTGACGCCGCCTATGCCACCCTGGCCATGACCGACAGTGACGGCGCCCCCTATTGTGTGCCCGTGAACCATGTGGCGGACGAAGCCGGTAACGCTGTGTATTTTCATTGCGCCGGCGCCGGCCGCAAGTGGGACATCCTGACGAAGGAGCCGCCCGTGTGCCTGTCCGCCGTGTCCAAGGCTGAGCTGATCCCCGGCGAGCTGACCACCGCCTACAAGTCCGCCCTCGTGCAGGGCCGTGCCGTGCTGGTACAGGACCCGGAGGAGAAGATGTACGCCCTGAAGCTGCTGGTGCAGGCACTGGACCCTGTCTCCATGTCCCGGGCCGTCCTCTGCGCCGAGCACTCCATGCAGCGCACCATGCTGGTAAAGATCGTCCCCGAGACCGTCACCGGCAAGGAGTCCTTCGGAGACTGAACAAACCGCTTTCCGCCTGAAGAACGCCGCAAAAAAGCCTTCCCCTTGAGGG
>DJPP01000031.1:0-6548 GCA_002438575.1 Oscillospiraceae bacterium UBA6409
CCGTAGAACAGCAGCGCCCAGATCAGCACGCCCAGCACGTCGATCAGCAGATAGATAAAGGCGGTGCGCTTGCCGTTGAGGTTGGCGCCCAGGGCGGACAGCAGCACAGGCACCGCCGCGCCGATGGCGATGCCCATGACGATGGGCAGGGCCACCTCAAAGGTGACGGCGCCGGTAACGGCCAGCGCCTGCAGAATACCCACCGCGGCGGAGGCGCTCTGCAAAACGCTGGTGAACGCCAGACCCACCAGAATACCCCAAATGGGATCGGAGAAGCTGGTCAGGATGCGGATAAAGGCCTCGCTCTCCCGCAGGGGGGACACCGCGCCCGACATGGCGGACATACCGTACATCAGCACCGCGAAGCCCAGCAGGATCTCGCCCACATAGCGGTTGCTGGTCTTGCCGGTAAACATCCGCAGGATGATGCCGACCACGGCCACGATGCCGGTGAGCACCTCGGTGCTCAGCAGCTGCACCACGCCGCTGCCGCCCTCCAGGGACGACAGACACAGGATCCACCCGGTGACGCTGGTGCCCAGTATAGCGCCCATGATCACGCCGATGGCCTGCTTGACCTTCATCATGCCGGAGTTGACGAAGCCCACCACCATCACGGAGGTGGCGGAGGAGGACTGGATCACGGCGGTGACGCCGGTGCCCAGCAGTACGCCCTTCAGCGGTGTGCTGCTCAGCTTATAGAGCACCAGCTCCAGACGGCTGCCGGCGACCTTTTTCAGGCCCTCGCCCATCAGGGACATACCGAACAGGAACAGCGCGATACCGCCCAGCAGTGATATGACGTCCGCAATGCTCATGGCCCATTCCCTCCCATGATAAAATCTTCTTATGGGTAGTATAACAGGTGCAGGTGGCATTTGTCGACTGAAACTGTAAAAAAGCCGGTAGAAATTTTAGGTTTTTCTTAAACCGCCCTTGTGGTTCTTGTCAAAGAGAGCAGCTTCGGGTATAATGACAGTTACAAAAAAAGCGCAATAAGGGTACGATAAGGTACACACTGAAGTAAAGTGAAGTAACGTGTATGTTTAAGCATTGTCTCATTGTTTTTTTCGTCTCCATGGTGCCGCTGATCGAGCTGCGGGGCGCGATCCCCTACGGCGTGGCCTTCGGCCTGCCCCTGTGGCTGACGTATCTGATCGCCATCGCGGGCAATATGCTGCCTGTTCCCATCATTTATTTTTTTGCACGAAAAGTGCTTGTGTGGGGCAAAGATAAGAGATATATAGGAAAATTCTTCGCTTTTTGCCTGGAAAAGGGTGAGAAGGCCGGACGTAAGCTCCAGGCCAAAGCCGGCCGCGGACTGTACTGGGCGCTGCTGCTGTTCGTGGGGATCCCCCTGCCGGGCACCGGCGCCTGGACCGGCACTCTGGCCGCCAGCCTGCTCGATATGGATTTCAAAAAAAGCACCCTCGCCTGCGCCGCCGGCGTCCTCCTGGCGGGTGCCATTATGGGCGGCCTGAGCCTGCTGGGTGTCAGCGCTTTCGGCGGGTAAATTTATCTTGCAATCGCCGGTTGTTTACGGTATAATGTGCGGGTAGTATCTGCCGGTGTGATGGAATTGGTAGACGTAGTGGACTCAAAATCCACCGCTGGCGACAGCGTACCGGTTCGAGTCCGGTCACCGGCACCAAAAAAGAGACATCCGTGAGGATGTCTCTTTTTTTGCCGCTGATAGAAGGGTATATACGAATTTGGCAAAAATTACCAATATATCAATAACTGCTTGACATTTCGCTATAAAAATATATAATAGATACACGAGCCAGCAGTGGTACCACTGCTCTTTGTTTCAATGCACAATTGAAACAAAGAGGTCTGTACAATGGGAAAGGAGGAGAAAATGAGGAGGATAAGCTGTTTTTTACTAATGCTTACCCTGCTGCTGACAACGGCCGTTGTTGCGTGGGGGGCAGTGCCGACTGATGGGGAGGTGACTCCGAGTTTGGTGAATGTGTCTCGATCCAAGACAGCCACCGTACTGGATAAGGACTATCGGTCCACCGTTACGTTGTCGCTTCCCAGCGCAGAGGAAAAACTGGCCAGCGATGTGGTCTTTGTGCTGGACAAATCTACAAGCGCAGAATTGGAGGATAAGGCGTTAGCGCTTCTTGCCGACCTGAAGAAAGAGGTGAGGGAACGCGGTGTGATGGTCAAGGTCGGCGTTGTTATTTTCAATCAGGCGGCAAATGTTGCGTTCCAGCTTACGGAGCTTACAGAGGGAAACTATGCTACCATTGAGGCTGCGATAAGGGAAACTATATCCAGCGGCAGCAATACGCATGCGGGACTTCTTGCGGGCAAGGAAATGCTCGATGGCGATACGGCGGTCGAGCCGCACCGCAAGCATCTGATATTTGTCAGTGACGGCGTTACCTATCAGTTCTGCAAGGGGGATGATCATACTACCCCGTATACGCGCAGCTTTGATGGCCGCCTAATCTCGAATGGTGTTAACCAGTGCGGTACGCTAAGTGAGTTGAGCGTGCAGTACGGGTACAGTGACGAAGAGGCAGAAACGTCTATTCCCAAGGGCTACATCAATGCCTGGATGAGCGATATTGCCAGGAGAATGGGGACAAACAATGACAACGAGGATTGGGACTACCCATATACTGGGCGGGCTCCGACCGATAATAGCAAACTGCTGCAGAACAAGGAAAACGTTTCAAATGTGGAGAAAGCCCTGCACCTGACAGAGAGTACCTACAAAGCGATGCAGGAGAGGGGCTATCAGTGCCATGCCGTGTTGGCAAGGGAAACACGGCAGTGGGGTACCGCCTTTATGAACAGACTGGCGGGAGGGAGAGCAGTCGATTTTGACTCAATCCAACATAAAGTCCTCTACGCTGTTGATAAGGGTTCCGCTGTGGCGGATACTGTCGGCAAGAGTTTCGATCTCATTCCCGGCACGTTTTGTCTCACCGTTGGCGGGCAAGAACTGCAATATAAGCAGGATGGAAATGTGACCTACTTCGGCGGCGACCGGAATGAGAGCAATTACCGCTTCAAGATAGAGTACAACGGTGCCGCCGACAGCTTCACATGGAAAATCAACGAACCGGTCTCCAACTTTGCCCCGGTCAAGCTTTCCTACACTGTAAAGCTCGCCGGTACGCCCGCCGCCGGCACCCACGGTGTGATGGATCTGAATGGGGACGGTTATGTGGATGACACCACCACACACGTAGACGTGTCAAAGGCGCTTTATACCAATGAGAGCGCGATCTTGACACCGGTAGCCACAGACGGTGAGCAGGGTGAGGCTCTGGAGTTCCCCAAGCCCTCCGTGTCCTACACGGCGGCCGCCTATTACTACAGCGAGCCCCCTGCACCTGTGAAAAGGACGGTCAGCCCCACGACCTTTGACGCGGGAATTGCCGTATACGCTGAGGTCGCCGCCCTGTCGCTGGCCGGCGCGGTAAAGCTGTGCGGGAGGCGTGGCCGCCGCGATGCCTAAGAGGATATCCCTCCCACGGCTGATGTCTTCCACCCTGCACCGGCAGGGGAATACAGAGAGCACCCCGAAAGGGGTGCTCTCTGCGTCCGGCATTAATTTGCTGTTTATTTACGATTTTCCCTCTACCAAAGCGGTGCAAGATGTGGTATGATATTCGAGTAAGAGTATGACCCGGAGGGAGGTGCTGCTGTATGCGGCGTTTGAAACGGTATATCTGCCTGGTCGGGCTGCTGGCGCTGCTGGCAGCGGCATTGACCGGCTGCGGTTTCTCTGACGATTCGGTGGAGGAACTGTTTACCCTGCCGCGAATGGCGGAGGAGTACACCGGCCTGACCCAGGAACTGGAGACGCTGATCACACAGGGCTATGAGTACGCCTCACCTACCGGCGGGCGGAATATCCAGTCGGTGCAGATGGCTGACCTGGACGGCGACGGGCAGCAGGAGGCCCTGGCCTTTTTCCGCATGAGCAGCGACGAAAAGCCGCTGAAAATATTTGTATTTAAGATCGAGGGCGACAGCTATGCCCGCTACTGCACCATCGAGAGCAGCGGCACCGCCATCGACAGCGTGTACTATCAGGACCTGAACGGCGATGGCCGGCGCGAGCTGATCGTTGGCTGGCGTATCAGCGCTGAGGTGCAGACCGTGGCGGTGTACACCGTGGCGCGGGAGCCGGTGTCACTGATGTCCAGCGGCTATACGCGCTTTACCATACAGGACCTGAACGGCGATGGTATTCCCAGCCTTTTGGTGCTTCGTACCGATGCGGACAGCCAGCCGGTGGCGGAGTTTTACGGCTGGCAGGAGGAGCAGATGGGCGTGGCCTACCGCTGTGTGCTGTCCAGTACCATGGCTTCGGTGAACCGGGGCAGTCTGGTCAGTGGACGGCTGGATGCCGACACGCCGGCGCTGTACATCACCGGTGTGGACGAGCAGGGTATGGCCGCCACGGATATTCTGGTGTTCCGCCCGGATCTGGGACTGGTGAATCTGGCACTCAGCGGCAGCAGTACCGGCGTATCCAACGCCGTGTTTCCCTACCGCCAGCTGCTGCCCCAGGATATTAACGGCGATGGGATCATCGAGCTGCCCAGCCCGGACGCCGGTTGGACAGCGGAGCAGACGGACGGTTTGGTCAGCTGGCTTTGCTGCGACGGCAACGGGCAGTTGTCCACTGTGGCCAAGACGTACCACAGCCTGTCCTGCGGGTGGTATTTCACCATACCGGAGAGCTGGTGGGACTGGAGCGTGGAGACCGCCACCACCAGCATCAGCAATGAAAACCAGTTCAGCTTGGCGATCAACGGGGACCCGGTGCTGAGCCTGTACACCATCACCGGCGAGAACCGGGAGAACCGCGGCCGCATGGGCAAGAGGGTGCTGCTGCGCCGCCAGACAGCCACCATCTACGCCGGCGAGCTGAATGACGCGGCGGCCTATTACGGCATGGATGAGGACCTGCTGCGCCGCAGCTTCAGCCTCATCGTAGGCAGCTGGAGCAACTGACAAGGAGGGTACTGCCATGAAGAAGGTACTGGTACTGGAGGACGAGTCCAGCATCCGCAGCTTTATCGTTATCAATCTCCGCCGCGCCGGCTATGAGGTGGTGGAAGCGGAAACAGGCGAGGAGGCACTGGAAAAGCTGAAGATCCACAGCGACGTCCGGGTGGCGCTGCTGGACATTATGCTGCCCGGTATCGATGGATTTGAGGTCTGCCGCCGTATCCGCGCCACCAACGCCGCCATCGGCATCATTATGCTTACCGCGCGGTCCCAGGAGATGGACAAGGTGACGGGATTGATGACCGGTGCGGACGACTATGTGACGAAGCCTTTCTCCCCGGCGGAGCTGACTGCCCGTGTGGACGCGCTGATGCGCCGGTCCGGCGGCGGTGTCGTGGATGCTGGAGAGATCGACCAGCCGCCCTTCCTGCTGAACACCCGCAACCGCACCCTGGAGAAGAACGGCCAGCGGATCAAGCTCACCCAGGTGGAGTACGCCATCATGAAGATGTTTATGGAGAACCCCGGAAAGGCACTCTCCCGCGAGGAGATCCTGGACCTGGTCTGGGGCCACGACTATTTCGGTGAACTCAAGATCGTAGACGTGAATATCCGGCGCCTGCGGCTGAAGATCGAGGACAACGCCACAAACCCAACCTATATTACGACGATTTGGGGCTTCGGCTACAAGTGGGGGCTGTGACAGCGGATCTTTTTCGCTGATACTTTGCTGTGATGTCTTGCCATACACAAAGTATGACGGCGGCATCACGCCGCGTCTCAGCGAAAAATCTCTCGCTGTCAGGCTTTGCGCCGCGCCCGTGGGTGCGCTATGCCTTATTTTGCGATGAAAGGAGATGAACGCCTTGGCAGGAAAAAAGCATAAGGTGCAGGGCCTGCGCCGTCGGTGGCTCACCGGCAGCATGGGGCCGGTGCTGGTCATATTGCTGCTGGTGGGCGTGCTCATCTCCGTGGGTTTTGCCAGCAACTACTACAACAGTGCGCGCTCTACCCTGCGGGCCAAGGCTGCGGCGGGTGCGGACTATTTCAACACCTATGTGATGACCAGCTATCGGGAATATTACCGCAGCGCTACGATCTACGCGGCTGCCTTTGACGACAGCGACAAGATCGAGCTGCAGTTCCTCAACAGCTCCGGCCGCGTGGAGGTCACGACCCGGGGCGTCACCACCGGCACCTACCCCAGCACGCCGGAAATACTGCGGGCGCTGGAAAGCGGCACGGTGCAGGACTACATCGGCCGTGACAGCGTCACCGGGGAGCGCATCCTGGCGGTGTCCGGCCTGCTGAAGTTCAACGGCCAGGTGGTGGGCGTTATGCGCTACGTTACCGCCATTGGGAACATCGACCGGCAGGTACTGCTGACGGTCCTGCTGGTGGCCGGCGTCATGCTGGCGGTGGTGGGGCTGATCGTCATGTCCAGCATGATCTTCATCAACAATGTGGTGGCCCCCGTGTCCGCCGTGTCAGAGGCGGCCAAGCGCATCTCCGGCGGCAGCTACGGCGTGCAGATACCCAACAAGTACTCCGATGAAATGGGCGAG
>DJPP01000031.1:6646-11452 GCA_002438575.1 Oscillospiraceae bacterium UBA6409
GAGTTCATCTCCTCGGTGTCCCATGAGCTGCGGACACCGCTGACGGCGATCAACGGGTGGGGCGAAACGCTGCTGGCAGATGAGTCCAACGACGTGCAGCAGATCAAGCGCGGCGTGCAGATCATGGTGAAGGAGTCACGCCGCCTGACCAACATGGTGGAGGAGCTGCTGCAATTTTCCCGCCTGGAGGATGGACGCTTTACCTTGCAGGTGGAGGACACCGATTTGCAGGCGGAGTTGGAGGACGCGGTGTACAGCTACCGGGAGCTGTTTCGTCAGGACGGCATCACGCTGGAGTATTCCAGTGATCGGGCAGAGTACGGTGAGGTCATCTCCGGCGACCCGGAGCGCCTGAAGCAGGTGTTCTGCAATCTGCTGGACAATGCAGCCAAGCACGGCGGCAGCGGCAAGCGCATCGCCGTGCATCTGAGCCAGCGGGAAGGGGAGTACGTGATTACTATCCGGGATTTCGGCCCCGGCATACCGGAGGCGGAGCTGCCCTATGTGAAGCAGAAGTTCTACAAGGGGTCCTCCAAGGCCCGGGGCAGCGGCATCGGTCTGGCAGTCTGCGACGAGATCGTCCAGCGCCATGGCGGACGACTGGACGTCGCCAACGCCGAGGGCGGCGGCACCGTGGTCACGGTGTATTTGCCACTGAAAAAGCAGACGGAACAGGAATTGTAAAAAAGAACAGAAAAAACTCGAACAAGTGTTGCATTTTGCCGCAAGCTGTGCTATGCTTGCATCAGAAAGGAATTCAGCAGACCTATGGAAAAGAAAAGGGGCGCTTTCCGTACCAGCATCGGCGGACAGGCGCTGATCGAGGGAATACTTATGCGTGGTCCGGAGAAGGATGCGATCGTGGTCCGTTCGCCGGAGGGCCTGGTCACCAAGGTGACCCAGCGCAAATTCGTCAAGGCCAACTACCCTATTTTGGGCGTTCCCATCCTGCGGGGCGCGGTGACGTTCATCGGCTCCATGATCACCGGCGTCAAGGCGCTGATGTTTTCGGCGGATTATTTCCCGGAGGACGAGAACGCCAAGCCGGATAAGCTGGAGGAATGGCTCAACAAGCACGTGCCGGCGGAGAAGCTGCAATCGCTGCTGGTGGGCTTTTCGGTGGTGCTGAGCATTGGCTTGATGCTGGTGCTGTTCATGCTGCTGCCCACGTTCCTGGCAGGGCTGTTCCATGCCACAAGCCCGGCGATCCACAATCTGATCGAGGGCGTGGTCAAGATCCTGGTGCTGCTGGCGTACATGATCCTCTGCTCCAGGCAGAGGGACGTATACCGGGTGTTCTGCTACCACGGCGCGGAGCACAAAACCATTTTCTGCTATGAGGCGGGACTGCCGCTGACGGTGGAGAACGTCCGTATCCAGCCCCGGCACCACCCCCGCTGCGGCACAAGCTTCTTGTTCGTGGTCATTATCGTATCCATCATCGTCTCCAGTCTGGTGTTCCCTTACATCAACTGGCAGAGCGTGTGGGTCCGTGTGGGCGTGAAGCTGCTGCTGCTGGTGCCCGTGGTGGGCATTACCTACGAGTTCAACCGCATGGTGGGGGCGCACGACAATGCGCTGACGCGTGTCCTCTCCGCCCCCGGTATGTGGCTGCAGAACTTTACGACCCACGAGCCGGACGACAGCATGATCGAGGTGGCCATTGAGGCCATGAAGCTGGTCATCCCGGAGGAGAAGGGTACCGACACCTGGTAAGCCGGGGTCGCGCGGCGGGACGCAAAACAGCGGAGAGCGCCGAAAAATACCGAAGAAAGTGAAAACGGTACGTATTATGGCGATCACATATAACAATTTGTATTTGGACGTGCGGCAGCAATTCCTGCGGGCAGGACTGCCCGATCCCACGCTGGAGTCCCGGGAGCTGGTATGCTGCGCCTCCGGGAAGACCCGGGAGGCGTTGAGCCGGGACGGCCGGCTGTACGTGCCGGAGTCGGTGGAACAGCAGGTGCGCCGTCTGGCGGAGCGCCATCTGGCCGGCGAGCCGGTGGCGTACCTGATCGGCGAGTGGGAGTTCTACGGCCTGCCGCTGGATATCTCTGAGAGCGTGCTGATCCCCCGGCCGGACACCGAGGTATTGGTGGACCGGGCGCTGACGTACCTGAAGACTGTGGCCGAGCCCCGGGTGCTGGACCTGTGTGCCGGCTCGGGCTGTATCGGTCTGGCCCTGGCCAAAAACGCGCCGGAGAGCCATGTGGTGTTGGGCGAGCTGGACGAGGGTGCACTGCGTATCTGCCGCCAGAACATCCGTCGCAATGACCTGACCGGGCGGGTGGTGTCCCTGCAGCTGGACGCGCGGGAGAAGCCGCCGGCCCATCTGGGGGAGTTTGACTGCATCGTATCCAATCCGCCCTATATCCCGGATGGGGATATCGCGGGGCTGGACGCGTCTGTGCGGGACTACGAGCCGCATCTGGCGCTGCGGGGCGGCGCGGACGGTCTGGACTTCTATCGAGCGATCGCCGGGCACTGGACGGCAGCGCTCCGCGTGGGCGGACGGCTGCTGTTCGAGGTGGGGATCGGCCAGGCGGACGAGGTGCTGCGGATCATGCGGAGCGTGGGTTTCGGCGATCTGGAGATCACCCCGGACTTGAACGGTATTCCCCGAGTGGTAGAGGGTGTGCTGCGCTCGGAGCTTTGACAGCGTACATTGACTGTCCGTTTTTTGGGACAGTTGGGGAGATATATTAGATACATCAGAACTTGAGGAGGACGGAACTATGGCAGTCAAAAAAGAACCTGTCGCCCCGGCACCGGTGGTATCCGACAAAAAGAAGGCGCTGGAGACGGCCATGCAGCAGATCGAGAAGATGTACGGCAAGGGGTCGATCATGCGCTACGGTGCGGAGAGTACGCTGAATGTGGAGTCCATTCCTACCGGCTCTCTGTCCCTGGACCTGGCGCTGGGTATCGGTGGTCTGCCACGGGGTCGTATTGTGGAGATCTACGGGCCGGAGTCCTCCGGCAAGACCACGCTGGCACTGCACGTGCTGGCCGAGGCACAGAAAATGGGTGGCGAGGTGGCCTTTGTGGACGCGGAGCACGCTCTGGACCCCACCTATGCCAAGGCGCTGGGCGTCAACGTGGAGGATATGCTGATCTCCCAGCCGGATACCGGCGAGCAGGCGCTGGAGATCACTGAGGCGCTGGTCCGCAGCGGCGCCATCGACGTAGTGGTGGTGGACTCCGTGGCGGCGCTGGTACCCCGGGCGGAGATCGAGGGTGAGATGGGCGACAGCTTTGTGGGCCTGCACGCCCGGTTGATGAGCCAGGCCCTGCGTAAGCTGACAGGAATCATCAACAAGACCAATTCTATCGTCATTTTCATCAACCAGCTGCGCGAGAAGGTGGGCGTCATGTATGGCAACCCGGAGGTCACCACCGGCGGCCGTGCGCTGAAATTCTATGCCTCCGTCCGCATTGACGTGCGCCGTATCGAGACGCTGAAGTCTGGCGGCGAGGTCATCGGCAACCGTACCCGGGCCAAGGTGGTGAAGAACAAGGTGGCACCTCCGTTCCGCGAGGCGGAGTTCGATATCATGTATGGCGAGGGCATAAGCAAGCTGGGCGATCTGCTGGATCTGGCGGTGAAGCTGGACCTGGTGCAGAAAAGCGGCTCCTGGTTCAATATGGGCGAGCTGCGCCTGGGTCAGGGTCGTGACGCAGCCAAGCAGTACTTCCGCGACCATCCGGACGAGGCGGATAAGCTGGAGACGGCGGTGCGTGAGAACTTCCACAAGCTGATGGGCAGCCAGTCCCGGGTGGCAGCCAAGGCCGCCGGACGGGCGGTGGACGTGTCCGCCGACGATTTTGACGACGAAGACTGATGCGGATCGAGCGCATTGAAAAATCAAAGCACAAGCAGGAGCGCGTGCTGGTGTTTCTGGAGGGGGGCGACCTTCTTCGGATCACCGGCGCGGAGCTTCTGCGCTTTGGTTTATACAAAGGTATGGACGTTTCGCCCGAGCTTGTGGTAGAATTACAGGCGGCGGCGCAGCAGTCTCAGCTGAAGCAGACCGCGGCGCGGATGGCGTCGGGGCGAATGCTGTCCAAAAAAGAGGTGCAGCGCCGTTTGACAAAAAAGGGCGCCACGGAGGAACAGGCGGCGGACACCGCCGACTGGCTGGAGACGCTCGGCGCGGTGGATGACGAGGGCTATGCCGGCGTTATCGTGCGGCATTACGGGGCCATGGGTTATGGCCCGGGCCGGGTGAAGCAGGAGCTGTATCGCCGGGGCGTGCCCCGGGAGCTGTGGGACGAGGCGCTGACACAGCTGCCCCCGGCGGCGGACGCCGTGCGGAAGGTGGTGGCTGCCAGACTGCGGGGGCGGCCCATGTCACAGGAGGACAGCCGGAAGCTGGCCGCGGCATTGCAGCGGCGGGGGTTTTCCTGGAATGACATACGGCCCGTGCTCAATGAGTGGGGGCAGGAAATAGACGAGACGTGAGGTATACAACGTGAAGGTTGCATTTATTTCCCTTGGCTGTGCCAAGAACCTGGTGAACACGGAGCAGATGATGGCCCTGTGCCGCGATGCGGGGCACACGCTGCTGGAAGCGCCCGCCGGGGCGGACGCGGTGGTCATCAACACCTGCGGGTTTATCGACAGTGCCAAGGAGGAGGCGATCGACACCATACTGTCCGTGGCGGCGTTGAAGGCCGAGGGGCAGGTGGGCAAGATACTGGTGACGGGGTGCCTGACCCAGCGCTACCAGCAGGAGATACTGGACGAGTTGCCCGAGGTGGACGGCATCATGGGCACCGGCAGCTACGGTGAGATCGTGGCGG
>DJPP01000069.1 GCA_002438575.1 Oscillospiraceae bacterium UBA6409
ACCTGCTGCCAGCATAGCAGGATGATCAAACCCCAGAAGCCGAAATGGCTATTCAGCACCACGGACTGGCCGTAAGCCACCAGGAAGCCGTCGAAGATCATGGACCAGATGTAGCCCAGCACGATGCCGCCGATCAGGTTTGGCATGAAGAACACCGTCCGGAACAGGTTGGAGCCCTTGATGCCCCGCGTCAGCGCATAGGCCACCGCGAAGGCCAGCACGTTGATGAACAGCACCGACACGAAGGCGAACAGCGCCGTGAACAGGAAGGCGTGACGGAAGCTGCTGTCGGCAAAGGCCTTCAGATAGTTGTCAAAGCCCACCCATGTCCACTTGCTGGTCAGCTTGAATTTGCAGAAGGACAGGAACGCGCCCTTCAGGAACGGGTAGATGAACCCGATGCAGAAGGCGGCAAAGGTGGGCAGCAGAAACAGCCACACCATGCGCTGAATTGGCCGTCGGACCAGCCGGCTGTTCAGCGCAGCCGCGTCCCGTTTCGCTTGAAATCGTTTCATTGGACCACTCCTGTTCTCCGTAGTTTTGTCACAGCGAAAGCTCTCCTCCGAAGTGCGTTCGAAGGACAGCTCCCGCCGTCACATCGTAAAAAATAGGGGGCGGGCGAAAAGCCCGCCCCCTGTGCGTATGCGGTTGAAACGGCAGCTTAGCTGTTGGCGAGCTCGTTGTTGTACTGGGTAGCCCAGCCTTCCACGAAGGCGGTCTTCACATCGTCCCAGCTGCCGCCGTCGGCGGTGTACTTGCCCAGAGCGTCGACCACAGCGGCACGCCAGTCATTGACGGCGGGGGTGTAGTTGAAAGCCCAGGTGACAGGATAGCAGCCGTTGGCAACGTACTCGTTGGCCAGAGCGCTGAACGGATTGGAGGGAGCCTTGGAGGCCTGGAACGGGCAGGCGCCGAACTGCTCAGCCATCATGGTGGTGCCTTCCTCGGAGGTAACGACCCAGTTCAGGAAGTCCAGCGTGGCCTTGATGTCCTCCTCGGAGGCGTTCTTGTTGACGGACCAGTAGTTCTCGGTACCGGTGCACAGGCCGGCCTTCTCCTCGCCCTCAACGCCGCAGTAGATGGGGATCATGGTCAGGTCATCGGCGTTCATGCCGAACTTCTCGCCGGTCAGGTTGCTGTACTCCCAGGTGCCGTTCTGATAGAACACAGCCTTGCCCTCGCCGAACTCAGCCTCAGCCTGGTCGCCGGTAGCGGTCAGCAGGGCGGCGCCGGTGGTGGCGGAGTCAGTGGTGTACAGGTCCCAAATGGCCTTGTAGTTGTCCAGATAAGTACCCTTGATGGTGGCGGGCTTGCTGGTCACGCCGTCATCGCGGAACTCGTAGTACAGAGGCATATTGGCCAGGTGGCCGGAGAAGCGCCAGGAGGAGGTGCCGTCCAGACCGGCGGAGGTGAAGGCATCGAAGCCCAGCTCGGCAGCGCGGCTGTGGATGTCGTCAGCGACCTTCTTCAGGGACTCGAAGTTGGTGATGTCGGTGACCTCATAGCCGGCTTCCTTCAGCAGCGCCTTGTTCACGATGATGCCGTAGGTCTCCAGGCAGTAGGCGATGGAGATGACCTCACCGTCGGCGTTCTTCAGGGCATAGTCCTTGGAGGCCAGCTGGTTGTACACGTCGCTGCTGCTCAGGTCGTAGCAGAACTCACCCCAGGTAGCCACGCCGCCCTCGTTGCACTGGAACAGGGTGGGCGCGTCTTCCTTGTCCATCTCGGACACCAGGGTGGACTCGTACTCGCCGGAGGCGGCGGTGAAGATCTTGACGGGCACGCCGGTCTTCTCGGTGTAGGTGGCGGCCAGAGCCTTCCACGCGTCGTCGGACTCGGGCTTAAAGTTCAGATAGTACACGCTGCCGGTGGCGGTATTGTCGCCATCGGTATTGGCGTCGTCCTTCTTCTCACCGCAGGCCACCAGAGACAGGGCCATCACGAGAGCAAGAAGCATTGCAAGAAACTTCTTCATGATATTTACTCCTTTTTTGTTTTTATTTTCACATCACAAGGATGTAAAAAACAGATCATTAGGGTACAAAAAACAAATCATTGGGATGCAGGAAACGGATCCTTAGGATACACAAAATAGATCACAAAGATATACAAAAGTATCACCTGGGCGCGGCCACGCTGTGGCCCCGGCGCAGGGTGGTGGGCAGCAGCTCACAGGCGTGGGAGCCCTTGTGCCGCACCATGTCCAGCAGGATCTCGGCGCTGCGCCGGCCCATCTCCTCCATAGGCTGACACAGGGTAGTCAGTGGCGGCTCGATATAAGCCGACAATTCCAACCCATCTATCGCTATAACGGAGCAGTCCTCAGGGATACGCTTACCGGCGTCCATCAAGGCGCGCATGGCGCCGATGGCCATAGAGTCCGCGATGGCGAAAAGTGCTGTAAAATCAACGTTTTCGGCCATTTTTTCCTGTACGGCTCGGTAGGCGTCCTTCACGCCGAAGCCGCCGGTGCATATCACCAGATCGGGATCCACGGGGATGCCGTGCGCCTCCAGCGCCTGTATATATCCCTCGTACCGCAGCTGGCTGATAGACTGGTCATCGGGCCGGGAGATCAGCGCCGCGATGCGCCGGTGTCCGTGGCGGTACAGCTCCTCCACCGCCTGCTGTGCGGTGTCGCCGTCGGCGATGGACACGGAGGAATACTCGCCCTCGGTCAGCGTGCCGTAGCGGTTGGAGTAGGAACAGCAGACAAAGGGGACGTTCAGCATCGCCAGATCAGCGGGGGTGTAATCAAAGCGTCCGCCCAGGAACACGATGCCCTGCAGGCGCTTTTCGCGCTCCATGACCGCGCCGCATTTGACCTCGTCATCGCAAGCGCCGATCTGCTGCATGACCATTGTAAAACCGGCATCGGTGATGGTGCGCTCAATGGCGCGGATAATGTCGGTATAGAACGGATTGGACACACCGCGGACTACCAGACCTACAGCGTCGGACTTGGTACGCACCAGGTCGCGGGCGCTGTTGTTGGGGATGTAGTTGCTGTTTTTGATAGCGGAAAGCACCTTGCGCCGGACATCCTCGCTGACGTCCGGCCGGTCATTCAGCACACGGGAGACGGTACTGACGCTGACGCTGCACTGCTTGGCTATATCCTTGATCGTCATACCCGTGTGTGCCTCCTACTATACCAAATGGAAAGGAACGAAAATCGTCAAAGGAAAGCGAAAACATTTCCGGTAACGTTTCCGTTCAGCATAGTTATCCTATCAGTGTTTGCCGCAATTGTCAATTGCTTCGACGCATTTTTGCCGAAACGCACAGAAAAGACGGCGGTTTTCTTGTGAAAATCACAAGGAAACCGCCGCACGATTGAACGGGCGGCGGCAAAGTATCGGATGCACGGCGCAAAATGACGGAATTAGCGGCGAAGGAGGGCGCGCCGCGCCCTCCAATCGGGCAGATGGGCCTCCACCTCGCGGTAGAAGGCGGGGGAGTGGTCGTGGTGGCGGATGTGCGCCAGCTCGTGGACCACCACGTATTCAATGGCGGCCTCGGGATAGGCCATCAGGTAGAGGGAGAAGCTGAGACGGTTTTTGCCGGAGCAGCTGCCGAAGCGGGTGCGGGCGGCGGTGATGGTGATGCCGGCGGGCTGCACACCCATGCGCTGGGCCCAGTGGGCCACCAGGGGCGGCAGCGTCTCTTTTGCCTGCTGCCGCCATGCGTCCACTTGTGCTGTGGACGGCTCCGGGTGGGCGGACAGATAGGCCTGCCGTGCGGCCAGGTGCTTTTCCAGCCAGCTGCGGTGGCTGTCTACAAAGCGGGCGATGTCCGCGTCGGTGGCACGCAGGGGTGCGCGGACCAGGGCGGCGCCCTGCCGGGTGACCTCCAGCGATAGGGTGCGGCGGCGGGAACGTATCACGGTATAGTCGGTCATTGGCCGTCCTCCGGGAGGAAACGCGGGCCGTGGTAGCCGTCGCGGTCCACGATCTCAGACCACATGGCGGCGGGACGGACCCACAGACCGCCGCCGTCCAGGGCGCGGTAAACCACCAGCTCTTCCAGTGTTTCAGAGTGGCGGGCGGTGCCGATGACCTCATATGCATTACCCTTAAAGTGGCGGTAGCGGCCTGGTTTTATCGTTGCCATACTATATACTCTCCTGACAGGTAACGGTTGTGTTGACGATACGAATAGTATATACTATGGAGAGGAATTTGTAAATCGGAGGTGCAAAAATGAAAAACACCACGCTGTGCTATATCGAAAACGACCGGGGCGAATACCTGATGCTGCATCGGGTGAAGAAGCAGAACGACCTGAACCACGACAAGTGGATCGGCGTGGGCGGCAAGTGCGAGGAGGGCGAGAGCCCGGAGGAGTGCGTTTGCCGCGAGACGCTGGAGGAGACGGGCCTGACCCTGACCGACTATCGGTATCGGGGGGTCATCACCTTCGTGTCGGATATCTGGGAGGGGGAATATATGCACCTGTTCACCGCCACCGGCTGGACGGGGACGCTGCGGGAATGCGATGAAGGTGTGCTGGAATGGCTGCACAAGGACGCGCTGGCAGCGCTGCCCCAGTGGGCGGGGGACAAGCTGTTTCTGGCGCTGATCCACGAGCCGGACACGCCGTTTTTCTCTATGAAGCTGCAATACGCGGGCGACACGCTGGTGTATGCCGCCCTGAACGGGAAGGAGCTGGCGGTATGATCCTGGTGAGCGCGTGCCTGCTGGGCTGTGCCTGCCGGTACGACGGGCAGAGCAAGCCCCACCCGCTGGCACAGGAGTTGGCCCGGCGCGGTCTGGCGGTGCCGGTGTGCCCGGAGCAGCTGGGCGGGCTGTCCACGCCCCGAAACCCCTCCGAGCGCCGGGGGGACCGGGTGATGATGAATGACGGCCGCGACGTGACCGCGGAGTACCGCCGGGGTGCGGAGGAGACGCTGCGTCTGGCACAGCTGTACGGCTGCACCGCCGCCGTGCTGAAGGAGAAAAGCCCCTCCTGCGGCTGCGGGCGCATCTACGACGGCACATTCACCGGCACGCTGACGGACGGCGACGGCGTGACGGCGGCGCTGCTGAAAGCCAACGGAATCCCGGTCTACGGCGAGAGCGAGATAGAGCAAATTTTGTGATACTGTAATATTTATAATTGCGATAAAAGAGGAGCGCCTATATAGGCGCTCCTCTTTTATTATTCACGGAAATCTAACAGTCTTGCCGGGGGAATATCCAATACAGCAGCGATATTAAAAAGAAGGTCGAGGGAAAGAGGACGGCAGATGTTTGGCGCTTCGATGGCACCCATGTGCTGGCGGCTGATACCCACTTGCTCGGCAAGCTGTTCCTGCGTCAGACCGGCATGCTTGCGGTAGTAGGCAATATTGTAGCCCACTTCAATGTATTTCTGTGTGTTGTCAAATACAGGGAGTTTGTTTTCAGCCACAGGCATCACCTCATGTACTATTGTAGCCTGTCTTTTGGAGAGATAAAATTATTTGAAAAATTACTATTGATATTTATAAAATAACAAATTATAATTATAAGGCGAAAGGAACCAATAAGAGTCGGCTGAATCAAAAGAGAATTACCGTGGAAGGAGAGAATGTATGGAAACTGTTTTGGCGGTGGTCTATGTGTTGATAGCGTACTGGGCGGTCAATAAGGTGATTTATGCACACTATGTGATGGCAGGAGACATTTTCTATATGTTTATGCGAAAGGCGATAGTCGGCGCTGCGCTGGGGCCTGTTTGCATTCCAATTGCTATCATCAAGACGCTGGCGGAAAATAAAAACAAGTAAAAAAATGGGGGACTATCATGAAAAGATGGATAGCTGCGTTTTTGGTGTTGCTGACGGCAATCATGTTTACGGCCTGCGATAATTCAAACGCAGAAATGCCCAAGGCAACGGATCCAGCCGACATCGCGCGGGATATTGCTGCGGCGGAAGTGCTGGGTGACACGCTGGCCACAGCCTATGGGAACGGTTTGCCTATGGCGGAAGATTGGTTGGATATGTACTTCATGGGATCATCAGACCCCGGACTCGAACGGCGTATTGAAGTGGAAGAACAGTACCCCACCAATGAGGAATTGCTGTATGGCATCAGCGCAGCCGATGCTGATGCTGCAGGATGGTACGATATCTGGCTTGCGGTACATAGCGATCTTTGGCGGAGCGACTATCAGTATGAGGGTGACGAATACAGTAGTGGGGATCCCGAAACGATCAGCGAGTCCCGCGTGAAGAAGATCAATGAAGCGACGGTAACGCAGATGGCAACCCAGTGGAAAAATGAGAACAATTATTCGCGGCCCAATAGTTCAAAGATCACTACCATCAGCGTTCGGATATTTCTGGCAGAGTATCATTACAGCGGCAGTACTGTTACCGCTACCACCGAGGTAGAGTACTGGATCGGCGGCGGCAGTCCAGTGGGTTCCGTATACGCCACCGTGACTATCGACCTGTACACCGGCGATGTGCTGTCAGCATCGATTGGCTGAAAATAAAAGCAGCGACGGCAACTGCCGTCGCTGCTTTTATTTTGGGTGTTACCACTCCAAATTCTTTTCGGTTTCCTTGCTGAACACGTGGGCGACGTTGCCGCCGAAGATCATGTTCACCTCGCTGCCCATGGGGAAGTGGGCGGCGTTGCCGTTGGTGGGGACGATGACCACCACGTCATGGTCGTGGGTGGAGATGTGCAGGTGCACAGAGGAGCCCATCAGCTCGCTGACGTCCACGGTGCCCTTGACACCGTCGGCGCAGAGCATGATGTGGTCAGGCCGCACGCCCAGCGTCACGTCCTGCTCGGGCACGTTCTTGGCACTGAGACGCGCCTGCTTGTCGTCGGCCAGCTCTACGTTGATGCCGTCGATGGCCACGGCGTATTTGCCGTCGCTGTTCTTCACCAGCTTCGCGTCAAAGAAGTTCATCTGGGGCGTGCCGATAAAGCCGGCCACGAACAGATTGGCCGGGTGGTCAAAGACCTCCTGGGGCGTGCCGATCTGCTGGATGAAGCCGTCCTTCATGATGACGATGCGGTCGCCCAGGGTCATGGCCTCGGTCTGGTCATGGGTGACGTAGATAAAGGTGGTGTTGATCCGCTGGCGCAGCTTGATGATCTCGGCGCGCATCTGGTTGCGGAGCTTGGCGTCCAGATTGGACAGAGGCTCATCCATCAGGAACACGGCGGGGTCGCGGACGATGGCGCGGCCGATGGCTACGCGCTGGCGCTGGCCGCCGGACAGGGCCTTGGGCTTGCGGTCCAGATACTGGGTGATGTCCAGGATCTCCGCGGCCTGACGGACCTTCTTGTCGATCTCGTCCTTGGGGACCTTCTTCAGCTTCAGGGAGAAGGCCATGTTCTCATACACGGTCATGTGGGGGTACAGGGCGTAGTTCTGGAACACCATGGCGATGTCCCGGTCCTTGGGCTCCACGTCGTTCATCAGCTTGTCGCCGATCCACAGCTCGCCGGAGGTGATGTCCTCCAGACCGGCGATCATACGCAGGGTGGTGGACTTGCCGCAGCCGGAGGGGCCCACCAGCACGATGAACTCCTTGTCGGCGATCTCCAGGCTGAACTGCTGGACGGCCACAACGCCCTCGTCGGTGATCTGAAGATTGCTCTTCTTCTCCTGGGGTTCCTCGCCCTTCTTGACCTTCTTTTTCTTTTCGGTGTTGGGGTAGACCTTCTTCAGGTCCTTCAGAATGACCTTTGCCATACGTCTTGGCTGTAACCGTCCTGCCTCCGCAAAAGACGGCCTCGCACGGGCATTGCCCCAGTGCCTTACGACAGGTCTCCACACTGCCGCACCGCCAGCCACAGCGGGTATTCCTCCTTATCTTTTGCCGTCCGGCGGCATGAAGTGGAGTGCCGTCTGACGGTGGGAATACGGTAAGTATAACCGAAAACGTTTCCGCGCGCAAGTGTTTTTTGTGATATATATGAAAAAATACTGCCTGCCGGGAAGGGCAGACAGTATTTCTCACAAATCAACGACAATAGACGTGTGGCCGGTGTGGGGCAGCAGCTTGTCCAGCACGTCGGCGGTCTTCAGCTTCAACGTACTGGTGCAGATGCACGGGTGGCAGGAGAAAAAGGGCGCGTCATAGACCTCGCGGTCGATGAGCAGCCGGACACGGTGCTCCGTATCGTTGGCCAGCCCCAGAATGGTGGCCGATCCGGGATGACAGCGCAGCAGCTCCCACAGGCTCTCCTCCGGGGCGAAGCTCAGGCGGGAGGAGTTGATCTGCGCGCTGAGATCCTTGGTGTGGAAGGGCTTGTCCGGCGGCATACACAGCAGATAAAAGGCGGTCTTCTGCCGGTTGCACAGAAACAGATTTTTGCACACGGACACGTCCAGTGCGCGGCTGACCTCGGCGCACAGCTCCATGTTGAAGGCGGCGTCATGGCTGACGCGGTCGTATTCGATGCCCAGCTTGTCCAGCAGGTCGAAGGCTGCGGCCTCCTGGGGCAGCAGCTGGCCCTCCGGACGGGTGTTATGGGATACGGGGGTGATGGTCACTGTGCGTCACCTCGTTTCAGCAGCAGCTCTCCGGCGCGGTAGATGTCGCCTGCGCCAACGGTGATGATCATGTCGCCGGGCCGGGCCAGCTTTTCCAGCTCGTCCGCCGTCTGTTCCAGCGTGGCGCAGTAGACGGCGCCGGGGATGCGGGCGGCCAGGTCCCGGGAGGAGATGCCGATATCGTTCTTTTCCCGGGCGGCATAGATCTCGGCCAGTACCACGCGGTCCGGCAGGCGCAGTACCTCCACAAAATCATCGAACAGCGCGGCGGTGCGGGTGTAGGTGTGGGGCTGGAAGGCCAGGATGAGCCGTTCGTGGGGCAGCGCCTGCGCGGCGCTCAGCAGCGCCCGCACCTCGTCGGGATGGTGGGCGTAATCGTCATAGACCTCCGCGCCGCGGAAGGTGCCCTTGTGCTCAAAGCGCCGTCCTGCGCCGGTGAAGGACGCCAGACCCGCCGTTACCGCCTCGCCGGGAAGGCCGAGAACATAGGCGGCGCTGGCCGCCGCCAGGGCGTTGGAAATGTTGTGGGCGCCGGGGACGTGCAGGGACACATGGGCGTAGGTCAGACCGTTGATGACCACGTCGAAGTCGCCGTAGCCGTCAAAGAAGGAGACGTTGTCGGCATAGCAGTCGGCGCTGCGGTCTTTGACACTGAAGGTGAACACCGGATGCGTCAGGCCCTTGACGGCCTCGCGGGCGCCCTCGTCGTCGGCGTTGGCGATGATAAAGCCGCGCTCCGGCACCAGGGCGGCAAAGTCGTGGAAGGAGTGCTCGATATCGGCCAGGTCCTTGAAGAAGTCCAGATGATCGGCGTGGACGTTGAGGATCACCGCCACGGTGGGAAAGAAATTCAGGAAGGAATTGCAGTATTCACAGCTCTCCAGAATGATGGTGTCGCCCCTGCCCACCCGATAGCCGGAGTGCAGCAGCGGCAGCGTGCCGCCGATCATCACCGTGGGGTCTGCCTGGGCCGCCATGAAGATGTGGGTGGCCATGGAGGTGGTGGTGGTCTTTCCGTGGGTGCCGGAGACGCACAGGGCGTTGCGGTAGCCCTGCATGATGGCACCCCAGGCCTGGGCGCGCTCATAGACCGGGATACCCCGGGCCACGGCGCCGGCGATCTCGGGATTGCTGTCGTGAATGGCGGCGGTACGGATGACCGCGTCGCAGTTTTTCAGGTTCTCCGCCGAGTGGCCGATGGCCACGGGGATGCCCACAGAGCGCAGGTGCTTCACCGTGTCGCTGTCCGTCATGTCGGAGCCCTGTACCGTGACGCCCATGCCCTGCAGGACCTCGGCCAGGGCGCACATACTTACGCCGCCGATGCCCGCCAGGTGGACCCGCTTGCCGGGGTGGATATACTTGTGAAAGTCCTCGATGGGATGGAACATATAATACCTCCTCAGACTGTCGAAAACCTGTTTAGCTGCAAATATCGGAGGGAAGGATAGTGTGAAAGGAAACCGTCAGGGTTCCCTTTCGCGTTCAATCACCCGCCGCAGCGACCAAAACAGCAAAATAAAATACTGTTTTTTATTTTGCTGTTTTGCAGGCAGCTTGGCAAAAAGTTCGAATGGACTTTTTGCCAAGCTGCCTCCTTGACAGGAACAGAAAAATTACTGTACTATTATAATACAACGTTTCCGCCCATGCAACCGGCTTTTTTGCCGGTATTTGACGGCGGAGGACGAAGAAACGTGAGGGGAGGCGGAGCCATGCTGCCGCAGGCGGTACGATGTGTGTTGGAACGGCTGGAGGGTGCGGGCTTTGCCGCCTATGCCGTGGGCGGCTGCGTGCGGGACACGCTGCTGGGCCGCGTGCCGGGAGATTGGGACGTGACCACCGCCGCGCGGCCGGAGCAGGTGCTTGCGCTGTTTGGCGGCTATGCCATCCCTACCGGACTGAAGCACGGGACGGTCACGGTCCGGGCGGGAGAGATGCACGTTGAGGTGACCACCTTTCGGGCGGACGGGACCTATACGGACCACCGCCGGCCGGATCAGGTGTTTTTCTCCGACAGGCTGGAGGACGATCTCTGCCGCCGTGACCTGACGGTGAACGCCATGGCCATGGACTTGCACGGCCATATCACCGACCTGTACGGTGGGCGGGAGGATCTGGAGGCGGGTATCCTGCGGTGTGTAGGAGAGCCGGAACAACGCTTTGAGGAGGACGCGCTGCGTATCCTGCGGACACTGCGCTTTGCCGCCGTACTGGGATTTTCGGTCGAGCCGCGGACCGCCGCCGCCCTGCGGGTGAAGGCGCCGCTGCTGCGCTGTATCGCGCCGGAGCGTGTCCTGACAGAGACAGACAAGCTGCTGTGCGGCAGTCATGTGCTGCCGGTGCTGCTGAACTATCCGGAGGTGCTGGCGGTGTTTTTACCGGAGATCGCGCCCTGCGTGGGCTTCGATCAGCACAATCGCCATCATGTCTACGACGTGTGGGGCCACACCGCCCACGCGGTGGCCGCCGTCCCGGCGGAGGTGGTCCTGCGCTGGACCATGCTGCTCCACGATATCGGCAAGCCGGCGTGCTTTACCCGGGACGAGCAGGGCGTGGGGCACTTTTATGGTCACCCGGTTATCTCGGCGGACCTGGCGGCGGATATCTGCCGCCGCCTGCGGATGGACAACCGTACCGCCGAGCGCATCGTCACATTGGTGCGCTGGCACGACCGGGACATTGCACGGACGGAGAAGGCTATTGCCCGCGCCGTGTCGCAGCTGGGAGAGGAGACGTTTCGGCAGCTGCTGGAGGTGAAGCGGGCGGACAACGCCGCCCAAAGTCCAGAGGATCGCTGCCGTCTGGCGGATATACAGCAGGCGGGGGATATTCTGAACACGCTGCTGGCGAAGCGGCAGTGCTTTTCACTGAAGGACCTGACGGTGAAGGGCGGCGACCTGATGGCGCTGGGGCTGCGGGGGCGCGAGGTCGGTGATGCGCTGCAGTATCTGCTGAACGCCGTGCTGGACGGAACGCCTAACGATAAAGAGACTCTGCTGAAGCTGGCGGCGGAGAGAAAGTAGCCCCGCAGTGCTCTCTGCGGGAAGGGAGCATAAACTTCGACTCCCCGGAGGCAAGACAGCATAAAAGAAGGACGCCTAAAGGCGTCCTTCTTTTATGGTGCCTCGTCGGGGATTT
>DJPP01000014.1 GCA_002438575.1 Oscillospiraceae bacterium UBA6409
TGAAAAGGCTGACCGGGCTGGATGCGGCGGTGCGCGACTATGTGATGAATGCGGCCGCCACGGAGGAATTCTGGCGGCGTCTGACGCCGATGGTGGATTATCTGCTGCCACAGTACCGGCAGGAGGGACGGACGGAGCTGGTGCTGGCCGTAGGCTGCACCGGTGGTCGGCACCGGTCAGTGGCTGTGGCGCACCGGCTGGCGGCATACATTGACGCGCTGGGCTTTTCCGTGGCGGAAAGCCACAGGGATATGGGGCGGTAAGTGTGTTCCGCATCTGCGGTCGGAGCAAAAACAGGAGACGATGTATGAGCAAATACGATAAACTTTGGGAATATGTGTTTAAGGATGGACGGGATCAATTTACACTGTCGTTCGAGGAAATAGGACGCATTGCCGGTGTGCCCATCGACCACGCCTTCCTAACGTATAAAAAGGAGCTTGCGGCATACGGCTACCGGGTGGAAAAGATATCCATGAAGGCAAAAACGGTGGCTTTCCGCCGTGCGGAACAGTGAGGTGAAGGGCTATGATCTCATTTGCGGGAAAGGTAAAAAATGAGCTGTGCCGCGTGGGGATCAGCCGCCAGTGCTGCGCCCGGGCCGAGGGCTACGGTGTGCTGCTGTACGGCAACACGTTCACGCCCGGCGAGATACGGATCATCACGGAGAACGGAGACTTCGCCGCGCGGCTGCCAAAGCTGTTTCAGAAGGCTTTTGGGGTGAAATTCGACCGGTTACCGGAGGAAACGAACGGCAAAGGGAAGCTGATCTTCGGCATTACGGCGCCGGAAAAGCTGGAGAAGATCATCAACACACTGGGCTATGACGCGCGGCAGCTGACGGCGCTGCACGTGAACTTCGGAATACTGGAGGAGGATTGCTGCCGGACGGCGTTTCTGCGGGGGGCATTTTTGGCGGGAGGCAGTGTCACCGACCCGGAGAAGCGGTACCATCTGGAGCTGGCCACCAGCCATGTGCCGGCCAGCCGGGAGGTACAGGCGCTGATGGAGGAGATGGGGTTCCTGCCCCGTCCCATACGGCGGGGCGCGGATGCACTGCTGTACTTCAAGCAGTCAGAGCATATCGAGGACTTTCTGACGAAGATCGGCGCGCCGGCGGCGGCCATGGATATCATGACGGCGAAGGTGGACAAGGAGATACGTAACGGCGCCAACCGGGCCATGAACTGCGATATGGCCAACGTGAACAAAACGCTGGACGCGGCACAGGAGCAGGTAGGCGCCATCGAGAGGCTGCGCCGCAGCGCCCGGTGGGACAAGCTGCCGGAAAAGCTGCGGCAAACCGCGGCGCTGCGGCTGGAATATCCGGAGCTGTCGCTGGTACAGCTGGCGGAGAGGTGCGACCCGCCGGTAACGAAGTCGTGCATGAACCATCGAATGAGAAAGCTGATGGAGGAGGCCAGAGAGCTATGAACACAAAAGAGCGATGCGAACGCGCGGAGGCGTACAGAAAAAACGGGGCCAACTGCGCCCAGGCGCTGCTGGCGGCGTTCGCAGACGTGTTGGGCATCACGGAGGCACAGGCGCTATCTATGGGAGCCGGTTTAGGCGGCGGTGTGCGTAGCGGGAACATCTGCGGGGCGGTGAACGCGCCGGTGATGATCCTGGGCTGCGCGTTTCCGGAAATGGCCGCCAGCAAGGCGATATCCGCGGAGATCACCAAGGAATACCAGCGGCGGTTTACGGAGCGATTTAAGCATCTCAACTGCCGGGAACTGCTGGCAGAAAAAGAATTGCAGCCCACCGACACGGCCATGGCACTGGCGGCGGGGGATCACTGCGGGCTGCTGATCCTCAGCGCAGTGGATATCCTGTGCGGGATGATAGGGGAGAAGTAAAGGAGAACGGGTATGGGATTTGTGCATCTGCACGTACATACGGAATACAGTCTGCTGGACGGTGCGTGCCGGATACGTGACCTGCCGAAGCTGGTAAAGGAGCTGGGGCAGACGGCCTGCGCCATCACCGACCACGGCGTCATGTACGGCGCGGTGGACTTTTACCGCGCCTGCAAGGCCGAGGGTATTCATCCCATCATCGGGTGCGAGGTATATGTGGCACGGCGGACACGGTTCGACAAGCAGCATGAGTTCGATGCGGAGTCGCGGCATCTGGTGCTGCTGTGCAAGAACGAGACAGGGTATCGAAATCTGTCATACATGGTGTCGCAGGCGTACATCGAGGGTTTTTACATCAAGCCGCGCATCGACATGGAGCTGCTGCGCGCCCATTCCGAGGGGCTGATCGCCCTGTCGGCCTGTCTGGCAGGTGAGATCCCCAAGCGGCTGATGAACGGGGACTACAACGGGGCCAAGGCGTATGCACTGGAGATGCAGGGTATCTTCGGCGAGGACTTTTATCTGGAATTACAGGACCACGGCATCACCGAACAGACTGAGGTGAACCGGGGCCTTTTGCGGCTGCACAACGAGACGGGGATACCGCTTGTGTGTACTAATGACGCCCACTATCTGCGGAAAGAGGATGCAGAGAGCCACGACGTGCTGCTGTGCATCCAGACCGGCAAGACGGTGGATGACGAGAACCGAATGCGGTATGAGCCGCGGAATTTCTACATCCGTTCCACAGAGGAGATGGAGGCGCTGTTCGCCGGATATCCGGACGCAGTGGCCAACACGGAAAAAATCGCGGAGAAGTGTCAGCTGGAATTTACCTTCGGCAAATACCACCTGCCGGAATTCAAGCTGCCGGAGGGGTACGACTCGCCTACATATCTGCGGAAGCTATGCGATGAGGGGTTTGCCCGGCGGTACGGTCAGGCAAAGGCGGAATACCGGAAGCAGCTGGAATATGAGCTGGATATGATCGAGAAAATGGGCTTTACGGACTATTTTCTCATTGTATCGGACTTTGTGCGGTATGCCAAGAGCCGGGGAATACCGGTGGGACCGGGGCGCGGCAGCGCGGCCGGCTCTATGGTGTCTTACTGCCTGGAGATCACGGACATCGACCCCATGAAGTACGATCTGTACTTCGAGCGCTTTTTGAACCCGGAGCGTGTGTCCATGCCGGATATCGACATGGACTTCGGCGACACGCGGCGGGGAGAGGTGGTGGAGTACGTCCGCAAAAAGTACGGCGACGACCACGTGGCCCAGATCGTGACCTTCGGCACTATGGCGGCCCGGGCGGCCATACGGGATGTGGGCCGGGCACTGAACATGACCTATGCCGAGGTGGATGTGGTGGCAAAGCTGGTGCCGGCAGGGCCGGGCGCGCTGCACATCACCCTACAGGAGGCGCTGAAGCTGTCGAAGCAGTTGGCGGATATGTACCGGGAGGACCCGAAGGTCAAGAAGCTCATCGACACAGCCATGGCGCTGGAGGGGATGCCGCGGCACGCCTCTACCCACGCGGCGGGCGTGGTCATCACAAAGCTGCCGGTATACGAATATGTACCGCTGGCGCGGAATGACGACGCGGTGGTGTGCCAGTATGTGATGACGACACTGGAGGAGCTGGGCCTGCTGAAAATGGACTTTCTGGGTCTGCGGAACCTGACGGTGCTGGACGACGCGGTGAAGATGGTGCGGGAAAAGGAGCCGGATTTCGCGCTGGACAAGATACCGGATGATGACGCGGAGACATACGACATGATCTCCCGGGGACAGACAGCGGGCGTGTTCCAGATCGAGTCTACGGGCATGACCGGTGTATGCGTGGGGCTGAAGCCCCAGAG
>DJPP01000098.1:0-411 GCA_002438575.1 Oscillospiraceae bacterium UBA6409
GCCCGACCCGGTAAGGAGCAGTCCGAGGCCATGTGCTACGAGGGCGGCATCCGGGAGTTCGTCACCTATATCAACCGCAACAAGACCCCCCTGCACGAGGAGGTCATCTATCTCTCCGGCGCCAAGGGCGACAGCACGGCGGAGATCGCCCTGCAGTACAACGACGGCTATAACGAGACGCTGGTGTCCTTCGCCAATGATATCCATACGCCGGAGGGCGGTATGCACGAGACGGGCTTCAAAGCGGCCCTGACCCGTGTACTGAACGCCTACGGCCTGAAATACGGCATGATCAAGGACGGCGACAAGGTCTCCGGCGAGGATGTGCGGGAGGGAATCACCGCCGTGATCTCCGTGAAGCTGACGGAAGCCCAGTTCGAGGGCCAGACCAAGGCCAAGCTGGGCAACGCC
>DJPP01000098.1:480-1553 GCA_002438575.1 Oscillospiraceae bacterium UBA6409
ATCGTCAGCGACCAGCTGGCGGTGTATCTGGAGGAGCACCCCGTGGTGGCCCGCACCATTCTGGACAAGGCCATGACCGCCAACCGCGCCCGGGAAGCGGCGCGGAAGGCCCGTGAGTCCATCCGGCGCAAGACGGTGCTGGGCGGCGCGGCCATGCCGGACAAGCTGCGGGACTGCAACGAGAACAACCCAGAGCTGACCGAGTTGTACATCGTGGAGGGCGACTCCGCAGGCGGCTCCGCCACCCAGGGGCGCGACAGCCGGTTCCAGGCGATCCTTCCCCTGTGGGGCAAGATGCTGAACGTGGAGAAGGCCCGGGTGGACAAGGTATACGGCAACGACAAGCTGCAGCCGGTCATCATCGCCCTGGGCGCGGGCATCGGCGAGGAGTTTGATGAGAACAAGCTGCGCTATCATAAGATCATCATCATGGCCGATGCCGATGTGGACGGCGCCCATATCCGCACGTTGCTGCTGACGTTCTTCTTCCGCTTTATGCGGCCGCTGATCGAGCAGGGCTACGTCTACTCCGCCGTGCCGCCGCTGTTCAAGCTGACCCGGGGCAAGACCACGCGCCTTGCCTTCAGCGAGGAGGAGAGGGACGCCATCTCTGCCGAGCTGCGGGGCGGCAACCCCAATGTGAAGGTGGACATCAGCCGCTTCAAGGGCCTGGGCGAAATGAACCCCCACGAGCTGTGGGAGACCACCATGGACCCGGAGAAGCGCACGCTGCGCCGCATCACGCTGGACGATGCCGTAAAGGCCGACGCTACGTTCACCGTCCTGATGGGCGAGAAGGTGGAGCCCCGCAAGGAGTTCATCGAGCAGCGTGCCAAGTACGCCGTGAATTTGGATTATTAAGGAGGTCGTGTCAGTATGAGCAAAAAGCCCCAATACGACCCGGAAGAGATACGCTTTCCCAACCAGCACATCGTAGAGTCTCCGCTGGTGCCGGAGATGGAGAACTCCTATATCGAGTACGCCATGTCCGTCATCGTGGGCCGCGCCCTGCCTGACGTGCGGGACGGCCTGAAGCCCGTGCACCGGCGTATCCTCTACGCCATGTACGAGGA
>DJPP01000098.1:1614-1842 GCA_002438575.1 Oscillospiraceae bacterium UBA6409
GTGGGCGACGTGCTGGGCCGCTATCACCCCCACGGCGACGCCTCCGTGTATGACGCGCTGGTGCGCCTGGCGCAGGATTTCTCCATGCGCTATATGCTGGTGGACGGCCACGGCAACTTCGGCTCTGTGGATGGCGATCCCCCCGCCGCCTACCGATACACCGAAGCCCGGCTTTCCAAGATCTCCAACGAGATGCTGCGGGATATCGAGAAGGACACGGTGGACTGG
>DJPP01000098.1:1947-4066 GCA_002438575.1 Oscillospiraceae bacterium UBA6409
AACGGCTCCAGCGGCATTGCCGTGGGTATGGCCACCAACATCCCGCCCCACAACCTGCGGGAGGTCATCGGCGCGTGCATCTGCGTGCTGGATAACCCGGACGCGACGCTTTCCGACCTGATGGAGTATGTGAAGGGCCCGGATTTCCCCACAAAGGGCATTATCATGGGCCGCAGCGGCATCCGTGCCGCCTATGCCACGGGCCGGGGCAGGCTCATGGTCCGGGCACGGCATGAGTTTGAGGAGTTCAACAACGGCCGCACCCGTATCATCATTACGGAGCTGCCCTATCAGGTGAACAAGCGGATGCTCATCAAGGCCATCGCCGACCAGGTGGAGGACAAGCGGCTGGAGGGCATCTCCGACATCAGGGACGAGTCCGACCGCAACGGTATGCGGATGGTCATCGAGCTGAAGCGCGACGCCAATCCTCAGGTGGTGCTCAACCGCCTGTTTGCCCAGACCCAATTGCAGACCACCTTTGCCATTAATATGCTGGCGCTTGTGGAAAACCAGCGGCAGCCCAAGATACTGTCCCTGCGGCACATCATCGACGAGTACCTGAAGTTCCAGGAGGAGATCATCATCCGCCGGACGCGCTTCGACCTGAAAAAGGCCCAGGAGCGCGCCCACCTGCTGGAGGGTCTGCTGATCGCCCAGGACAACATCGACGAGGTCATCCGCATTATCCGCAGCAGCTACGACAACGCCAAGGAGAACCTGATGCAGCGCTTCGGGCTGGACGACGTGCAGGCCCAGGCCATACTGGATATGCGCCTGAAGGCACTGCAGGGTCTGGACCGAGAGAAGCTGCAGGCGGAGTATAAAGAGCTGGAGGAGAAGATCGCCTACTTCCTGCGTATCCTCAGTGACGAGGGACTGGTGAAGTCCATCCTGAAGGAGGAGCTGACGGCCATCGCCGACAAGTACGGCGATGAACGGCAGACCGAAATACAGGACGTGGAGGACGAGCTGGACATCGAGGACCTGATCGAGGAGGAGCAGTGCGTCTTCACTCTGACGGAGAACGGCTACATCAAGCGCACGCCTGTGTCCGAGTACGCCGCCCAGAGCAAGGGCGGCATGGGCAAGAAGGGCATCACCACCCGTGAGGAGGACACGGTGGTGGATGTGTTCACCGCCTCTACCCACGACTATATCCTCTTCTTCACCGACACCGGCAAGGTCTACCGCAAGAAGGGCTATCAGATCCCGGAAAGCGGCAAGGCAGCCAAGGGCGTGAACATCGTCAACATCATTCAGGTGGAGACGGGCGAGCGCGTACAGGCCATGCTCCACTTCCGCGAGACGGGCGACGAGCAGCTGTACCTGTTCATGACCACCCGGAACGGCACGGTGAAGCGGCTGGAGGTCAGTGCCCTGAAGAACCTGCGGAACAACGGTATCCGTGCCCTGACGCTGGACGAGGGAGATGAGCTGATCTCCGTGGTAGAGACCCGGGGCCATGACCGTGTGCTCATCGCCACCCACGACGGTCAGGCGGTCTGCTTCGACGAGGACGACGTGCGCGCCATGGGCCGCACGGCTGTGGGTGTCCGGGGCATCCGCCTGCGGGAGGGCGATTATGTCATCGGTGCTGCCCGCGCTGACGAGGACAAGACCGTGCTGTCCATCACCGAGAACGGCTACGGCAAGCGAACGCCTATCGGGGAGTACCGCATTACCAACCGCGGCGGCATGGGTATCCGCAACTATATGGTCACGGACAAGACCGGCCAGGTGGTGGGCATGAAGGTGGTGGATGGCACCGAGGACCTGCTGTTGGTGACGGCGGCGGGCATCCTGATCCGCACACCTGTGGAAAACATCCGCGTAGCGGGCCGCGCCACCCAGGGCGTTATCGTCATGCGCTTCAAGGAGGAGGGCGACCGGGTCATCTCGCTGGCCCTGGCCGATCCCGAGGAGAAAGAGCAGCCAGCGCCGGAGGAGGCCACGCTGTGAACGGCTCCGGGCTGGACATCATCGCGCGGATAGAGACGCCCTTTGCGGAGAAGTTCGGCGTGCCGCGGCAAAGCGGTATTGCCGACTGTCCCGGGCGCATCGTATTCGAAAAGCCCTTCCGGGACGTGGACGCGGTGCGGGGCTTGGAGGGCTTTTC
>DJPP01000034.1:0-789 GCA_002438575.1 Oscillospiraceae bacterium UBA6409
CGCTGGAGAGCCAGGGCGGCCATATCTCCGTCGGTGAGGTCGATGCCCGCCTGCTCTGCCCAGGCGCGGGTGACGGCAAAGCGCTTGGCGGCGTTCACCGCCTCCAGCTTTACATAGTCGCCGTAGGTGATGCCGCCCTCGGAGACGGCGGCGTTCCAGTCCACATCCGGCAGCTGGCTGGCCAGATAGGCACAGACGTAGTCCACCCAATAGAGGTACTCCTCACAGGTGACGATCTGACCGTCGATGACCAGCATCTCGCCGTCCGGGTGGAGGCCGCTGGCCTGATACAGCAGGCCCTCGGTGCTCTTACCGCCCTTCATGCCGCCGGTAAGGGCAAACGCGCCCACCAGCATGACGGACACCAGCGCGCCCGCCAAAAAACGGATCCAATTATTCTTCATGTTTTGCCTCCTCAGGGGGCTGCGCCCCGTTCATTTGTTGTGTATCTGTCTGATGGAGCCGCAGGGCCTCTACCAGTGCGCCGGCGGCGGCCAGCGGTTCCTCCCCGGGCTGCATATACAGTGTCAGGCGGGGCGCCGCCCCGGCGGACAGCTGCGCGCGGCTACGGTAGGCCGCCATGGTGCACACCGCCAGCAGCGCGGCGGCATCCACCCGATCGTCAAAGCTGAACACCAGCTGGCGGCCCTTCTGGGTGATATCGGTGACACCGCAGTCCATGGCGGCGGCGCGGAGCAGCGCCACCCGCAGCAGCGCCGTCACCGGCGGCGGCACGTCGCCGTAGCGGTCCAGCAGCTCGTCGGTGAGCTCAGACTCGTCCTCCGGTGT
>DJPP01000034.1:911-5334 GCA_002438575.1 Oscillospiraceae bacterium UBA6409
CACTCCACCCGGGCGGGGGCGGTCTTGCCCTGCTGCTCCAGCACCGCGTCGTTCAGCAGCTTCAGGTACATATCATAGCCCACGGACATCATATAGCCGGACTGCTCCGGGCCCAGCAGATTGCCCGCACCGCGGATCTCCAGGTCGCGCATGGCGATCTTGAAGCCGGAGCCGAACTCCACATACTCGCGGATGGCGGTCAGACGCTTGGCCGCCACCTCGGTGAGCACCTTGCCGGCCCGGTAGGTCAGATAGGCGTAAGCCCGGCGGGGACTGCGGCCGATGCGGCCCCGCAGCTGGTGCAGCTGGCTCAGGCCCATGTTGTCCGCGTCCTCGATGATCAGCGTATTGACGTTGGGGATGTCGATTCCGGTCTCGATAATGGTGGTGCAGACCAGCACGTCGATCTCGCCCTCGGCCATGCGGGCCATCACGTCGCTGAGCTGACCCTCGGCCATCTTGCCGTGGGCCGTCTCGATCGTAACGTCCTCACCCAGCAGGTCACGGAGACGGGCGGCGGTGGCATCGATGCTGTCCACCCGGTTGTGCAGGTAATACACCTGTCCGCCCCGGCCCAGCTCCCGGCGGATGGCGTCCGCCAGAAGGCCCCAGTCATGCTCCAGCACATAGGTCTGGACGCTCTGGCGGTCCTGGGGCGGCTGCTCGATGGTGCTCATGTCGCGGATGCCGGACATGGCCATGTTCAGCGTTCGGGGAATGGGCGTGGCAGAGAGGGTCAGGGTGTCCACCTGTCGGGCCACTTGACGCAGACGCTCCTTGTGCGTGACGCCGAAGCGCTGCTCCTCGTCGATGATGAGCAACCCCAGGTCTTTGAACTGCACGCCCTTGCCCAGCAGCTTATGGGTGCCGATAAGCAGATCCACACGGCCATCCTTTACCCGTTCCAGCACGTCCTTGACCTGCCTGGGGGTGCGGAAGCGGGACAGCACCTCCACCGTGACCGGGAAGGCCCGGAACCGGGCGGCGGCGGTGGCATAATGCTGCTGCGCCAGCACGGTGGTGGGCACCAGCAGCGCCACCTGCTTGCCGTCCAGGATGCACTTCATGGCGGCGCGGAGGGCCACCTCCGTCTTGCCGTAGCCCACGTCGCCGCAGAGCAGCCGGTCCATGGGCACGGGTTTCTCCATATCGGCCTTGATCTCCCGGATGGCGGTCAGCTGGTCGTCGGTCTCCGTATAGTCAAAGGCCTCCTCAAACTCCTGCTGCCAGGGGGTATCCGGTGAAAAGGCGTGGCCGCCCAGGCGCTGGCGCTGGGCGTAGAGCTTGATGAGCCCGTCGGCCAGGTCCTTGGCCGCGGCCTTGGCCTTGCGGGTGGTCTTGGTCCACTGGTCGCCGGAGAGCTTGTTGAGCTTCACCCTCTCGGTGTCGTCCCCGCCGCCGATATACTTGCTGACCAGGTCCAGTGAGGTGGCGGGCACATACAGGCAGTCGCTGCCGGCGTACTGTATCTTGATGTAGTCCTTCTCCACGCCGTCCACCGGCAGGCGGATCATCCCGGCAAAGCGGCCGATGCCGTGGTGGATGTGGACCACCAGGTCACCCACCTCCAGGTCGGCGTAGCTCAGCAGCCGCTGGCGGTTGTCGGACTTGGGTTGGCGGGGCTTTTTGGCCTTGCCGGACAGGGCGCGGGTCAGCTGCCCCTCCGTCAGGACGGCCAGCTTCAGGGCAGGCCACTCGCTGCCGGCGGACAGCGCCCCCACGGAGACGATCGTCTGGCCCGGGGCGGGGGCGGTATCGCCCTCCAGCGCCAGGGCGGCGGGGATATGGCGCCGCTGGAGGAACTCCTGCATATTGCGGCAGCGGACCGCGCCGCCGCAGAGCACCAGCACGCCGAAGCCGGCGGTCAGATAGTGGGTGATGTCGGTGGCGGCGGCATCCAGGCTGCCGCCGTAGCCGGAGAGCTGCTTGGCGCTGACGTCCAGCAGCAGGCGGGGCGGCAGCAGATAGCGGCTGGTGGGCAGGCTCTCCAGTTGGCAGAGGGCAAAGCGGGAGAGCACCGTCTCCAGCTCCGGCTCCGTAAGGGTCAGGTCGCCGAAGGCACCGGCCATGAGACCGGCCTCCACGGCGGCGGTAACATCCTGACGGGTCTGGAACAGAAAGGCCCGGAGCGTCTCCTGCACCCGGCCGGCCTCGCCGGCACAGATGATGGTGTCCGGGGCCAGATAGTCAAACGCGGTGGTCTTGTCCGGGCAGACGGCGGCCATATAGCGGTCCGCGCCGGGTGGCGCGATGCCCTGGCGCAGCAGCTCGGCGTCGTCCAGCAGCCGCTGACGAATGGCGGTATGCTCCTTCTTCAGGCGGCGGGCGGCATCCTCGATGCGCCCGGCGGCGTCGGCAGCGGTGCTCTCTCCGGCAAAGGGCAGCAGCTCGGATGCCGGCAGAATACACACCTGGCGGCGGTTCAGCACGCGGCGCTGCGTGGCCGTCTCGAATTCGCCCAGGCTGTCCAGCTCATCGTCGAAAAACTCACAGCGCAGCGGGCGTTCCTCCCCGGGGGAGAACACGTCCAGAATGCCGCCCCGCAGGGCGAACTGGCCGGGACCCTCCACCTGATCGGTGCGGGTATAGCCGGCGGCGGTCAGGCGGCGGCAGAGGTCCTGCACGTCGTACCGCGCGCCCACCTCCAGAGAAAAGGCGGCGGCGAGCAGCACCTCCCGAGACAGACAGCGCTGCACCAGAGCAGCGGCGGTGGCCACCACCACGGGGGCGTCGCCCCGGGCCATACGGTACAGGGCGGACAGCCGGGCATTCTCCCACTGGCGGCTGTAGGCGGCGGGGCGCAGCTGCAATTCGCGCTCCGGCAGGCACACCGGCTCCACGCCCAGCAGGACGCGGATATCCGCCGCCTGACGCTGAGCATCCTTCTCATCGGCACACAGGAGCAGCAGCGGGCGCTTCGTCTCCGCCGCCAGCGCGGCGGAGAACATGGCCCGATGAACGGGGGACAGCCCCGTCACGGCAGCGCAGCAGGTGACGGTGCCGCTGTGCAGCGCCGCCAGCAGCTCCTGAAGCTGCGGCAGCGCAGATAACTTGTCTAACAATCCGGTCACGGGGCATCCCTCCTTTCTCCTTCGGCGGCACTTCGTACCGGTCCCTCTCCGCACGGAGAGGGACTTCGTCCGGTCAGTTAAATTTGTTCATAGCACGGTCCAAGCCTTCATCCATGACGGACAAGGCGGCATCGGCGGCACGGTCCAACGCGTCGCGGAGGGTCTTGGCCTCCTCGCCCTGAGGCTTGCCGATGACCCAGTCGATCATCTCGTGGTCCGGGTGGTCGGGCATACCCACGCCCACCTTGATACGGGGAAACGCGTCGGTGCCCAGGTGCTGAATGATGTTCTTCAGCCCGTTGTGACCGCCGGCGGAACCGCTTTTGCGGATACGCAGCTTGCCCACCGGCAGGGACACGTCATCGGAGATGACCAGCACATGGTCGGCGGGTACCTTGTAGAACCGCGCGGCCTCGCCCACGGACTCGCCGGAGAGGTTCATGTAGGTCTGGGGCTTCATCACCAGTATTTTATGCCCCTTATAGTCCAGCATACCGGTCCATGCCTTGAACCGGAGCTTATTCAGGGTAAATTTCTCCTTTTCCATCAGGCTGTCCAGAGCCAGCCAGCCCATGTTGTGGCGGGTGGACTCGTACTTGCTGCCGGGATTACCCAGGCCCACCAGCAGCCACTCCACGCCGCCGCTGCCGTTCCGATTAAAAAACAAGGCTGTCGCCTCCTTGCATACACAAAATAAGAGGACTGCAGACGCAGTCCTCTTATTATAGCACCGTTTTCCGGGTTTGGAAAGTGTTTTAGTTGAACAGCTTGGCGATGGAGATCTCCTGATAGATACGCTCGATGGCCTCGGCGAACATAGGGGCCACGGACAGGTACTTGATCTTATCGCAGCCCTCGCCCATGGACTCGGGGATGGTGTTCAGCAGGGCGACCTCCTTGATGACGCTGTTGTTCAGGCGCTCCAGCGCGGGACCGGACAGCACGCCGTGGCTGGCGCAGGCATACACGCTCTTGGCGCCGCCCACCTCAACGATGGCCTTTGCGGCGTTGCAGATGGAGCCGGCGGTGTCGATCATATCGTCGAAAAGGATGCAGTCCTTGCCCTCCACGTCGCCGATGACGTTCATGACCTCGCACTGGTTGGCCTTCTGGCGGCGCTTGTCCACGATGGCCAGGCCCATGTGCAACTTCTGGGCAAAGGTGCGGGCGCGGGCCACAGAGCCCACATCGGGAGAGACGACCACCATGTCATCGCACTTTTCGCCAAACTTCTTGGCGTAATAGTCCACGAACACAGGATTGCCCAGCAGGTTATCCACGGGGATATCGAAGAAGCCCTGGATCTGGCTGGCGTGCAGGTCCATGGTCAGCACGCGGTCGGCGCCGGAGGC
>DJPP01000034.1:5454-6287 GCA_002438575.1 Oscillospiraceae bacterium UBA6409
CCGGCGCTGGCGCGCTTGCAGGCGTCGATCATGATGAGCAGCTCCATCAGGCTGTCGTTGACGGGCTTGCAGGTGGAGTTGATGAGGAACACGTCGCTGCCGCGGACGGTCTCATACAGGGAGACGGACGCCTCGCCGTCGGCGAAGCTCTTGACCTCCGCCTCGCCCAGCTTGATGCCGATGAGCTTGCAGATCTCCTGAGCCAGCGCGGGGTTGGCGTTTCCTGTAAAGATCTTCATATCCTTGCCGTGAGAAATCATGGTGCGTACTCTCGCTTTCTATCCGAATTTTTATAGGTACAGATATATTGCAGACAGCTGCGCTGTTCCACACTTGTTAAAAAGAAAACAAAAATGCCGCCCCCTGACAGCGCGCTTTACAGCGCGGAGTACAGCGTGGACGGCACGGCACCCGAAAGGCGGGCGCGATCGCGGACAATATTCCCCTTACCGGCACGAATACGGCCCATGGGCGCTCACCTCTCTCCGTTTTGTTCTCTGCTTCTATTATAACAGGTCCTGCCGGAAAATCCAGTATTTTTCCGGTTTTTTTCGGCAATAATTTTTTCGCCGCCTTTTGGCGGTTCAAACAGAAAGTATTTTGAATGTTTCGGAGAAATATCGCCTTCTTTTGGTATTTTATAGTTGCATTTTCCGTCACATTGTTTTACAATGATTGTCGCTTATATGACAGGAGTGTGATACGTTCATGCTGCACATCGTACTGGTCGAACCGGAAATACCCCAGAATTGCGGCAATATCGCCCGCACCTGCGCCGCCACCGGCAGTCATCTGCACCTGGTACGGCCTCTGGGCTTTGATATTTCCGACCG
>DJPP01000034.1:6339-8475 GCA_002438575.1 Oscillospiraceae bacterium UBA6409
ACTGGACTACTGGCACCTGGTGAGCGTACAGGACTACGACGGACTGGCGGCGCTGTTCGCGCGGCACCCGGAGGCGGCCGCCGATCTGTGGCTGGCCACCACCAAGGCGCCGCAGGACTACACCCGGGCGCGGTTCTCGCCGGATTGCTGGCTGTTCTTCGGCAAGGAGACGGCCGGGCTGCCGGAGGACTTCCGCAAGGCCCACTATGAACGGTGCATACGGCTGCCCATGCGCCCGGAGGCGCGGAGCCTGAACCTGAGCAATTCCGTGGCGATCCTCACCTACGAGGCGCTGCGGCAAAACGGCTTTCCCGGTCTCGCCGGCACCGGCGAGATGGCAAATATATGAATCTCATGTGAGAGGAGCGTATTCCATGAATTACAATAAAAAAACGGTACAGGATGTGGACGTCAAGGGCAAGAAGGTCCTGCTGCGCTGCGACTTCAACGTGCCCCAGGACAAGGAGACGGGCGCGATCACCAGCGATAAGCGCATCGTGGCGGCGCTGCCCACCATCAAGTATCTGCTGGACAACGGCGCGGCGGTCATCGCCTGCTCCCACCTGGGCAAGCCCAAGGGCGAGTGGAAGATGAAGCTGACGCTGGCGCCTGTGGCGGAGCGTCTGAGCCAGCTGCTGGGCCGGGAGGTCATCTTCGCCAAGGATATCGTGGGCGAGGACGCCAAGACCAAGGCCGCTGCCCTGCAGCCCGGCCAGATCATGCTGCTGGAGAACCTGCGGTTCGATATCCGCGAGGAGAAGAACGACCCCGGCTTCGCCAAGGAGCTGGCGGACATGGCGGAGCTGTATGTGTCCGATGCCTTCGGCACCGTGCACCGCGCCCACGCCTCCACCGTCGGTGTGGCGGCATACCTGCCCGCCGTATCCGGCTTCCTTGTGGCCAAGGAGCTGGCGGTGATGGGCAAGGCGCTGGACGATCCCAAGCGGCCCTTCGTGGCGGTGCTGGGCGGCGCCAAGGTCAGCGACAAGATCGCAGTCATCAACAATCTGCTGGACAAAGCCGACACCATCATCATCGGCGGCGGCATGGCGTATACCTTTGCCAAGGCCCAGGGCGGCAGCATCGGCAAGAGCCTGTGCGAGCCGGATAAACTGGACTACGCGCTGGAGATGGTCGAAAAGGCGAAGAAGAACGGCGTGAAGCTGCTGCTGCCCACGGACACTGTGGCGGCGGACGACTTCTCCAACGACGCCAAGCGCCAGGTGGTCAGCACCATGGCTATCCCCGAGGGCTGGGAGGGCATGGACATCGGTCCCGACACCATCAAGACCTTCTGCGGCGCCGTGAAGGGCGCGGGCACCGTGGTGTGGAACGGCCCCATGGGCGTGTTTGAGTTCGACAACTTTGCCGCCGGCACCCGGGCCATGGCCCAGGCGCTGGCCGACAGCGGCGCTGTGACCATCGTGGGCGGCGGCGACAGCGCGGCGGCGGTGGAGCAGCTGGGCTTTGCCGACAAGATCACCCACATCAGCACCGGCGGCGGCGCGTCGCTGGAGTTCCTGGAGGGCAAGGAGCTGCCCGGCGTGGCCTGCCTGCTGGACAAGTAAGGCCCGACATCTTCGCCGCGGCCGGCGGAGCCGGATCGGCCGCGCAGGCTTTGGCGAAAACCGTTTTATTTTGTGTGCATACCCCCATTTCTATATAAAAGTAAAAGACGAGGAGTTAGTTTGTTATGAATCGCAGATACCGCAAGACCATTATCGCCGGCAACTGGAAGATGAACAAGACCGCCAGCGAGACGAAGAAGTTTGCCGAGGAGCTGAAGGCCCTGCTGCCCAAGGCCAAGTGGTGCGACATCGTGGTGTGCGTGCCCTCCGTGGATATCGCCGCCGCCATCAAGGGCTTCAAGGACGCCCGCGTGTCCGTGGGCGCACAGAACGTGTTTTACGAGAAGAACGGCGCGTACACCGGCGAGGTCTCCGCCGATATGCTGAAGGACCTGGGCGTAAAGTACGTCATTATCGGTCACTCTGAGCGCCGCCAGTACTTCGGCGAGACGGATCTCACCGTGAACCGCAAGGTGCTCTCCGCGCTGGAGGCCGGTCTGCACCCCATCATCTGCGTGGGCGAGACGCTGGAGCAGCGGGAGCTGGGCATCACCATGGAGCTGATCGC
>DJPP01000034.1:8578-10610 GCA_002438575.1 Oscillospiraceae bacterium UBA6409
ATCGCCTATGAGCCCGTGTGGGCCATCGGCACCGGCAAGACCGCTACCGCCGAGCAGGCCGCCGAGGTCTGCACCTTCATCCGCACCACCGTGCGCCACCTGTACGGCGCCCGTATCGCCCGCAGCATCACCATCCAGTACGGCGGCTCCATGAAGCCCGCCAACGCGGCGGAGCTGCTGGCCCAGCCGGACATCGACGGCGGCCTTATCGGCGGCGCCTCCCTGAACCCCGAGGACTTCATCGCCATCATCAACGCTGCCAATCAGGGCTGAGTATTTCCAAGGAGGAACGGCATGAACAAGACCCCTACCACCCTCATCATCATGGACGGCTTCGGCATTGCGCCCCCCGCGGACGACAACGCCGTCACTCTGGCCAACACGCCGGTGCTGGATAAGCTGTTTCAGGAATACGCCCACACCACGCTGTCCGCCAGCGGACTGGACGTGGGTCTGCCCGCCGGGCAGATGGGCAACAGCGAGGTGGGCCACACCAACATCGGCGGCGGCCGCGTGGTGTTTCAGGACCTGCCCCGCATCAGCCGCGCCATCGAGGACGGCAGCTTCTTTAAGAACGAAGCCTATAACAAGGCGATGGACAACTGCCTGGAGAAGGGCACCAGCCTGCACCTGTGCGGCCTGCTGTCCGACGGCGGCGTGCACTCCCACATCGAGCACCTGTTCGCTCTGCTGCAAATGGCCAAGGACAAGGGGCTGACCAAGGTGTACGTCCATTGCTTCCTGGATGGCCGGGACGTGTCCCCCACCAGCGGCAAGGGCTTTGTGCAGGCGCTCGCCGACAAATGCGCCCAGCTGGGCGTCGGCAGGATCGCCACGGTGATGGGCCGCTACTACGCCATGGACCGCGACAAGCGGTGGGAGCGCGTACAGATGGCCTACGACGCCATGGTGTACGGCGGGGGCCGCCGCAGCGACGACCCGGTGGCCGCCGTGGCGGAGAGCTATGCCAACAACATCACCGACGAGTTCATGGAGCCGGTGGTGGTGGACGGCGACGGCACCATCAGCGACAATGACAGCGTCATCTTCTTCAACTACCGGCCCGACCGGGCCCGGGAGATCACCCGGGCCATCGTGGACCCGGACTTTGACGGCTTTGCCCGGGAATTCTTCCCCACCACCTATGTGTGCAACACGGAGTACGACGCCTCCATGCCCAACGTGCTGGTGGCGTGGCCCCGCATCGCCGTGAAAAACGGGCTGGGCGAATACCTTAGCCGCATGGGCATGACCCAGCTGCGGATCGCCGAGACGGAGAAGTATGCCCATGTGACGTTCTTCTTCAACGGCGGCGTGGAGACGCAGTACCCCGGCGAGGACCGGGTGCTGGTGCCCTCCCCCAAGGTGGCCACCTATGACCTCCAGCCGGAGATGAGCGCCTTCGAGGTGTGCGACAAGTGCGTGGAGCGCATCGAGTCCGGCGCCTATGACGTGATCATCCTGAACTTTGCCAACTGTGACATGGTGGGGCACACCGGCGTGCTGGAGGCCGCCATCAAGGCCGTGGAGACGGTGGACACCTGCGTGGGCAAGGTAGTGGACGCCACGCTGAAGATGGGCGGCATCGCCATGGTGACCGCCGACCACGGCAACGCCGAGGACATGAAGCAGCCCGACGGCAGCCCCATGACCGCCCACACCACCAATCCGGTGCCCTTTATCCTGTGCGGCGCCGGCACGGAGCTGCGGCCCGGCCGGCTGGCGGACATCGCGCCCACCATTCTGGACGTGATGGGTCTGGCCTGCCCGGAGGAGATGGACGGCAAGACGCTGATCGTGAAGTAAAGCGAACGATACGCTTTTACGCGAAGTCCCGAAGCGCGGCTTCGGGACTTCCTTATAAGGAGACGAACCCATGAACATATTTGTCATCGGCTGCGGGCGATGGGGCTCCCTCATCACCTGGTATCTGGATCACATCGGCCATCATGTGACGCTGTACGGGCGGCGGAGCTCGCCCCGTATGCAGTCCTTCCTGGCCACCCGGCAGAACGATCTGCTGACGCTGCCG
>DJPP01000034.1:10735-10882 GCA_002438575.1 Oscillospiraceae bacterium UBA6409
GGCTCTGCGGGACAAGACGGTGGTGCTGTGCATGAAGGGCCTGGAGATGGGCACCGGCGAACGGCTCAGCGTTATCGCCGGTTCACTGCTGCACGAGAGCAACACCGTGGCGGTCTGGCTGGGGCCGGGCCATGTGCAGGAGTTCTA
>DJPP01000034.1:10947-14460 GCA_002438575.1 Oscillospiraceae bacterium UBA6409
CGGCGGCTGGTGCAGGAATTCTCCAGCGATCTGATCCGTTTCTACTACGGCGGCGACATGATCGGCAACGAGGTGGGCGCCGCGGCCAAGAACGTGGTGGGCATCGCGGCGGGCTTTCTGGACGGCGTGGAGATGTCCAGCCTGAAGGGCGCGCTGATGAGCCGGGGCACCCGGGAGGTGGCGCGGCTCATCAAGGCCATGGGCGGCAACGAGCTGTCCGCCTACGGGCTGTGCCATCTGGGCGACTACGAGGCCACGGTATTCTCTCCCTACAGCCACAACCGGCAGTTCGGTGAGTCGTTTATCCGCCATCAGGACTATCACCGGCTGGCGGAGGGCTATTACACCGTGGAGGCGCTGATGGTGCTCAGCGAAAAGTACGGCGTGGAGCTGCCGATATGCAGGGCGGTACACAACATCCTGTACGAAAGCGCCGACCCCCGGGCAGAGCTGAGCGACCTGCTGCGGCGGGGCCTGCGGGCGGAATTCGACGACTGATACCATTGATCGACAAGGGCAGACACGCCTGACAGTGTGTCTGCCCTTGCTGATGATGGTATTGAATAAAACATCCTCTGTCCGGCGACAATACGGGCAGAGGATGTTTTATTTCGGCGTGCCGCCCGCCGGAAGGGGCGGCGGCGGGACTTCCCGCCAGGAAAGGGACACGCATATGAAGGATTCCCGAAACGAACGGCTGCGGGCCATGTTCGCCGGGCGGGGCTATTACATAGCCATCGCCCTGTGCCTTGTGGCCGCAGGAACGATCGGCTATTTCGCCCTGAGAGAGCGCCCGGTGACCGTGGAGCAAACGGACACGCCGCCGGTGCTGGATATCCAGCCCGTCACCCCCACCCAGCCGGTGGTGAAGCCCGCGCCGGTGGTCATCCCCGACCCGGCGGAGGAGACAGAGATCACCGAGCCGGCAGAGCTGCTGCCCCAGGTGGTATCCCCTCTGGACGGCACCACGGTGACGGTGTTCAGCATGACGGAGCTGCTGTATGACCCCACCATGGCCGACTGGCGCACCCACGACGGCATCGACGTGCAGGCGGACGAGGGCGCGGCGGTGAAGACCGCTGCCGCGGGGACCGTGCAGTCCGTTACCAACGACGAGCTGATGGGCACCACGGTGGTCATTCAGCATGAAGGCGGCTACGCCACCCAGTACAGCAGCCTGCAGGCGGACGTGCCGGTGCAGCAAGGGCAGCAGGTGGCCGCCGGAGAGGTCATCGGCCGGGTGGGGGCCACCTCCGCCGCCGAGAGCCGCATGGGGCCGCACCTGCACTTCTCCGTCAGCCGGGACGGGGCGGTCATCGATCCCCACGACTATGTGAACGGCGGCGAATAAGCGAAAAGAACGCCCTGTTGGGCGTTCTTTTTTTCGCTTATTCCATAGAGGTGACGGTGCCCATGAACAGGGGCACGCAGGCGTGGGTATCCACGATCATGTACAGGAAGGGACGGTCCAGCGTCACAGTTTTTACGTCCTCAGAGGGCGCAGCGCCTCCGTTCACGTCCACCACCGTAGCGGCGGCGGCCTTGGTACCGTTCTCGTCCAGCGCCAGATACGTCTTGTGCAGCACGGAGGACACATACAGGTTATTGCCGTTGGCCGCGCTGCCCATGGCCCGCAGATCGGCTCTGGACACGTCGAACAGGTCCGTGATGCCCATGGCCGCCAGCGCCCCCTTCAGCTCCAGCTCCGTCTGGGCGGTGAACCGTGGGATGGACGCCTGCACATCGGCGTATTGGTGACCGGTGATCAGCTGATACAGATGCTCGCCGGTGAGGTTTTTCAGATAGTCCTCCAGCGTCACGCCCTCGTCGGGCAGCAACGCTACGAACGCATATTTCCCGCCGTCATAGGGCTTCAGGAAGCCGGTAACGTTGTTGCCGGACAGATAGATGCTCTCGCTGCTGGTCAGGTAATCTGCCGTCTGGCGCGCACCGGAAGCGGCGGTGAAGGTCCCGCCCTCGCGGATATCCGACGCTTCGTAGGGCGTCTCCCACCGGGCGTCAAAGCAGGCGGCGTTGACCAGATACAGCATGGTGGCCTCGCCGGGTGCCTGCTCCAGCAGACTGTCGATCAGGCCGTTTGTCTCCTTACCGACCCAGCGGTTCAGGTCGGTGACCAGACTGCCGTCGAACGCGGAGCGATAGACCTCCGCGTTGTAGTAGTTGACGCAGGCGCGCAGGAAGCTGTCCTCCGCCCGGAGGGTGTCCCGCAGCCACGCGGAGTTGGCCAGCGAAACGGCGCAGCTCTTGTCCGAAGCGGGCAGGCTCATGCGGTAGGTGTACAGGAAATCGTTGAGCTGGTTCAGGCTCATGCCCGCCGCCGTCTCCATCTGCTTCAGGGTATCTCCGCCGGCGCCGTTGGCCGTCATGCCCAGCGCGTTCAGGATGGACACCGGTGACAGCAGCACGCCCTCCCGCCCCGCCTTTTCGTCACGCAGCAGCGACAGGGCGAAGCCCGCTACCGCCTCGCCGCCGGCGGTCAGGTCGGTGGTGGTATCCAGCGCCTGCGGGGTGATATCCTTGGTCAGCGCCTGCGCCTTGATGCCGCAGCCGGGCAGGGCCAGCACCGTCAGCAGCGCCAGCACCAGCGCCGCCGCACGTTTTTTCATAGGGGTCCGCCTCCTTTCAAAAGGCTCATCTGCTATATAGACGCAATTCTGCCGGAAAAGGTTTCCCTCCCGCGGAAAAAGCGCCGCCATCGGCGGGGATGGCGGCGCGGTATGTCACTTGCAGTATTTCTCGATGTAGGCATCCTGGCACTTGACGATGATATCCACCGCCGCCTGACGGCCCAGCACATCGCTGACCACCGTCTCCTTGCCCTCCAGGCTCTTATAGACCCGGAAGAAGTGCTTGATCTCGCTGGCCACGTGGGCGGGCAGCTCGGAAATATCCGTGTACAGATGATAGGTGGGGTCCTCAAAGGGGATGGCGATGATCTTCTCGTCCAGGTCGCCGCCGTCCTCCATGGTGATGACGCCGATGGGGAAGCAGCGCACCAGGCTCATGGGGCGGATGGACTCGCTGCACAGCACCAGCACGTCCAGGGGGTCGCCGTCGTCGGCCCAGGTGCGGGGAATGAAGCCGTAGTTGGCGGGGTAGTGGGTAGAGGTGTAGAGGATGCGGTCCAGCCGCAGCATACCGGTGTCCTTGTCCATCTCGTATTTGTTCTTGGAGCCCTTTTCGATCTCGATGACCGCCCAGAAATCCTCGGGCTTTACCCGCGCGGGAGCAATATCATGCCAGATATTCATAGGATGTTCCTCCTGTTCCAGTTTGTTCCGTGGACACATTATAGCGCAGAAAAACGCGGCGCGCAACGGGGTTTTACAACTTTGTCGAAATGTTTTTTCCGAAAGGTGTTGACACAGGCCGGGCGGTGTGGTATTCTAATAAATGCCTGATCCGCCGGTGTGGTGGAATGGTAGACACAGGAGACTTAAAATCTCCCGGCAGCAATGCCGTACCGGTTCGAGTCCGGTCACCGGCACCACC
>DJPP01000125.1:0-12446 GCA_002438575.1 Oscillospiraceae bacterium UBA6409
TTGGGGAACCAGCCGTTGACGGCGTACATCCAGCCGGACAGGCTGCCCGCGTCGAACTCGTACAGGTTGCCGATGCCCTGAATGTAGTAGCTGTCGTACAGCGGGGTGAATTCCGCCTCCATGTGCAGGCGCTCCTCCTGACAGACGCGCTGGAGCACGTCGTAGACGCTCTCGCCCGCGGCGAAGGACACCTGTGTCTCCGGCAGGAGGACGCCGTCCTCTGGCACCAGGCCGTGCTTGCTCTCGTCCAGCAGGTCCATATGGTCCAGCAGCGCGGCGCAGGAGACGGAGACGGTACACGTCAGGGGTCGCTCCGGCTCCGGCTCGCCGGCGGGCGCGCCGCAGGCGGTGAGCACCGCCAGCAGCACGCACAGCACCGGGAGCCAAAATCGTTTCAGCCGACGCATAGGCTTATTTCTCTCTGCGGCGGCGGGCGACGACCAGTGCGGCACCGCCGCACACGGCCACCGCGCCCAGGGCGATCCATACCACCACGGGCACGCCCTGCCCGGGCTGGCCGTTGGGTGTCTCATCACCGTCCGGGGTGTCCGCCGTCTGGCCGTCCAGTACGTCGGTCATGTCGTACAGGGCCGTCTTGCCGTCCAGCAGACGGGCATAGGCCGTCAGGGCGCAGAGCGCCTGCTCGGTGGCCATGGCGTCCACCGTGCCGTCCATGGTGTGGCGGAAGCCGTTGTCCAGCGCATAGGCCAGCAGGGCGTCCAGCAGGGTCAGGCCGTTCTTGGTAAAGCGGCTGTCCTTGACGGGATCGATGCCCAGCGCGGCCAGGGCGATGAGCACCTGGGCGCAGGACTCGCTGTTCAGCGTGCCCCAGCTGCTGTAGCCGCCGTCGGCCTGCTGAAGCTGGGACAGGGTCTGGAGCGCCTTGTCCACGGCGGTCTGCACCGCCGCGTTTTCGGTGCGGTAGGGCGCCAGGGCCTGGAGGGCCATGGCGGTCATATCCGGGTCGGCGCTGCTGCCGGACAGGGCCCAGCCGCCGTCGGTGAGCTGCTGCTCCAGCAGGTAGGCCACCAGGCCATCGCGGGTGGTCTGGTTCCCGCCCTCTGCCGCGGCGGGCACATCGTACTTGCCGCTGTCCAGGGCGAGGAGGGCGAAGACGGCGCCGTTCAGACCCTGGTAGGTCACGTCATCCATGTCCGACAGCCTGGCAAGCAGGTCATAGCCGCCCACGTCGGCGGGGTCCTTGCCGATGGCCGTCAGGGCCAGGATGGTGCGGGAGTACTCGGTGGACTTCTTGTCGCTGAGCTGGCCCTTGGCGTCCTGCACGGCCTTGACCACGCTGTCGTAGTAGCTGTCGGGCACCGGCCGGCCGCTGCGGGCCAGGGCGATGACCAGCCACTCGCTGCCGAAGGCCAGCTGGTCGGTCTTTACGGCGTCCAGGGCGTCCTGATACTGCTTCTGCCAGCCGGTGACCGTCCCGGTCTGCGTCCCCTCCTGCTGGGTCTTCAGGAGCTCGGCGTAGGCGGCCTCGGCGGCGAGCAGCTTGTCGTAGTTGGTGACAAGCGCCTTCTCCGCATCGGAGAGCTTGTTGTAGGCCGTGCGGGCGGCGGCGATGGCGTTGCCGCTGCTCCTGCTCACGGTGCCGATGGCGTCGATGAGCTTGATGACGTCGGCGGCGGTGACCTCCTCGTCGGCCATCTTACCGGCGTCGGGGTCCTTCGTCCAGTCCAGCGTGTAGTACCAGAGGACGCTGTCGCCGTTCTTGATGCCGTACTGGGTCAACGGAACGTTGGGCAGAACGCCGTTGACCTTATACAGCCAGCCGGAGTTTTTGCCGGCGGTGAACTCGCCGTAGGTGACGCCGTCCTTGGTCATGGAGCGCACGTAGCCGTTGGCCGCGCCCACCTGCGTAATGCCGCTGCCCTCCAGCGCCTTGATAAAGGCGTGGTAGACGGTGCTGCCCTTGTTCAGTTCGACGCTGCCGCTGAACCAGGTGCCGCTGGGGGTGGAGATGGTCACGGTAACGGTGAGCTTTTCCTCCGTCTCCTCCGGCTCCTTGGGCGTCTCCCCCTCGCCCGTGCCCGCGGCGTGGGTGGGCTTGACGGCGGTGCCGCTGAAATCAAAGGCGTTGAAGGCCTTGTTGGTTTTCTGGAGCTTCGCCAGGGCGATCAGGGCACGGAAGCCCTGGTCGGTGGCCAGCGCGTTGAGCGCAGCGTTGTCCATATAACCGAAGCCGGAGCCGTCAGGCAGGGCAAAGCGCAGCATATCATCCACCACGGACAGGCCGTTGGCGCAGACGACCTTGCAGGGGTTCTCACCCACGGCAATCAGGCCAAGGATGACCATGGCGTCGGTGTTGGCGTTGCTGTAATAACCGTCAGAGGCCACATGGGCCTTCAGCCCCTTGGTCAGCGTGGTCAGCAGCTTCTGGGCACGGCTGTTGTCAGCATAGCAGGCCAGCGCCGCCAGAGCCGCGCCGGTGCTGTCGGCATCGGTGTAGGGCGTACCGTTATACTCGCCGCCCAGCATACCGTCACGGACAGCCTTCTCCAGCGTGGTCAGCAGGGTGCTGATCTGCGCGGCGGAGAGGTCCACGCTGCCCTGCGCGTTGGCCAGCAGGAGGTAGGGCACGGTGTAGTACGGCACGGCGCTCATATCCGCGGCCCGCAGCTTGGCGGCGTTGCTGATGGGGGTGTTGCTGTTGACGGGGTAAATGCGGGTGCTGTCCACGCCCAGCGCGCGGAGGACGATCTCGATACGGCTGCGGTCACTGGCGGTGGCCGTGGTGGTGTTCGCCTCGGCGATGAGCAGGTCGATGATGTTCTGGCGGGCCGCGTCGGTCAGCCGGTGGGTCTTGCTCCCCAGGGACTGGTAGAGGACCATATCCATGGCGGTCCAGCTGTCCTTGGTTTCGGTCAGCCCGGCGGCGATGCTGTCCATCAGGGCCTCGGCCTGCTGCAGCAGGGTGACGGTCACGGTCTTGCTGACGGTGCAGCCGTCACTGACCAGCGTGACGGTCGCCTTAATGACTGCGCCGTCCGCCTTCTGATGCGCCTGAAGCAGCTTCACGGCGCCATCCTTGTCGGCAGAGATATAGGCGTTGGTCTCCACCGTCACAGAGGTGATTTGGATATCCTTTAGCGTACCGGTGTACAGCTTGAAGACCGTATCCTTGGCTGCGCCGTAGGGGATGGCGATGTCGGTAAAGCGGTCCAGCTCGCCGCCCACGCCCGGCAGATACACGCCGAACAGGGCATACAGCTTCTCATTGACCGCATCCCGGGTGGTCAGCTGCATCTCCGCCAGCGCTTCCTTCGCGCTGTCCGTGGTGAACTTGTTGGTGTTGCCCACGGCGGACAGCGGCTTCTCCGGGTCGGTGGTGGTGCAGTTGCCGTAGACGTTCTTCACGGTGATCTGACTGGCGACGCCGGTGAGGGTACCGCCCAGATTACCGGCAAATCCGCCCACATAGCCCGTGCCGGACGAGCTGGTAACGGTCACCTGACCCGCGCCCACGGCGGTATCCACATTGCTGATGCTGCCGGCAAAGGAGCCGGTGTAGCTCTCGCCGGAGACGCTGCCGGTGCTGTAGCAGTGCTTCACCGTACCGTCGGTGCTGCTGCCCACGAAGCCGCCCACACTGCTCGTACCGGTAACGTCGCCGGAGGCGTGGCTGTCGTAGATGCTGCCGCTGTTGCTGCCGGTCAGGCCGCCCACCATTTTCGCGCCGGAGACATCGCCGGAGGCGGAGGAGGCGGTGACGGCGCCGGCATTATCGCCCACCAGGCCGCCCAGCTTGTTGTTGGTGTCGCTGTCGGTGCCGGTGCCGGTAACGGTCACATCGGCGCGGCAGTTGTTCACGGCGCTGGCGATGGAGAAGCCGGTCTTCTTGTCGTAGTCGCCGCCGTTCCGGCCTACCAGGCCGCCCACGGACACACTGCCGAAGACGGTACCGGCGACGGTGCAGCCGCCGATCAGGTTCGCCACGCTCTTGGCAGGATCATTTTTATCCAGCTGCACCTGGGCCTCGCCCACCAGGCCACCCACGTTGGTGCCGCCGGTGACAGAGACATCCTTCAGGTTCAGGTTTTTGATGGTGGCGCCCTTGATGGCGTTGAAGAAGCCCACGCCGGTGCCGCCATTGTTGCTGATGGTCACGTTGGAGATGGTGTGGCCCTGGCCGTCAAAGCGCCCGGTGAAGGGCTGGCCGCTGCTGCCGATGCCGGAGAACGACACACGGGTCAGGTCCAGATCTTCGGCCAGCTTATAGTTCTTGGCCAGTGTATCCGGGTCGGTGGCCGCCGCCAGCTTTTGCAGGTCGGCCACCGTGGAGATCGTCTCCCACGTCAGTTGGCTGTCGCTCAGCTCGTTCCACGTGGGACCCTGGAAGAGGTTTTCGGTGGTGCCCTCGAACCACAGCACCTTGTCGCCGTCCTTCACAGAGGCCAGCGAGGCGCTGACGTTGGACAGCGCATCGTTGATGGTGAACATCCAGCCATCCGGCGCGTCCACGGAACGGCCGTTGATGGTGTGGATGAACCGGCCGAAGGTGCTGGTGGTGTCGTAGCTGTAGATCAGCAGGCCCTGCGCCTGGGCGGCATCCAGCAGGTCCACCACGCGGGTGTTGCCGGTGCTGTCCATGGTGACGGAGATGGTCTTGCCCATCTGCTCAAAGGCATAGGTGCTCTTGTTATAGGAGGCAATGGCCAGCTGCACGGTGATCTGCTCGGTCTTGGCTGTCTCGGGAGCCTTGACATTCTTCAGATACGGCAGACCGTTGTTCTTGTCGGCGCTCTGTGCCCAGACGCCGCCGTCCTGGTCCAGCTGCTTCAGGAAGCTGTCCGTCTTCATGTCGGACAGGGACTTGGCCACCGCGCCGTAGGCGTTGCTGGACTTGGTGGCGCTGTTGTAGAAGCAGTTTTTGGTGCCCTGCGTCTGCTCATACTGGAAGCTGGACCAGCTCTGGTTGCCGCCGTTGAAGCCGTTGCCCTCGGCGCCGGTGACGGTGACGACGCCGGCAGCGTAGCAGTTCTCCGTGACGTTGCCGTTGTACACATACCGGCCGATGAAGCCGCCGGAGTAGCCGCGGGCGCTGACATCGCCCAGGGCGAAGCAGTTGCGGATGGTGCCGCCGTAGCCCAGGCCCACGAAGCCGCCGGCGTGCATACTCTGGGTGCTGACGGTCATGCTGGTCCAGCAGTTCTCGATGCGGCCGCCCGTCTCGTTGGCGCCCACGAAGCCCGCATGGCCCACGGAGGTGGTGGAGTTGGACGTCAGGCTGCCGCCCTGCACATAGCTGCTGCGGATGTAGCCGTAGTTGCGGCTGACCATGCCGCCCAGCACCGCGCCGGTGTCGGCGGTGATGTTGGTGTTCAGCACGGCGCAGCTATCCACCAGGCCGTAGTTGTTGCACACCAGCACCGCCGCGTTGTCGGAGAACAGCACGTTGGCGCTGTCGATGACCACGTCGTGGATATAGGACTTGGCGTCAGTGTAGCGGAACAGTCCGGCATCGCTGTTGCTGAGGGTCAAGCCCTTGATAACGTGCTGTTTGCCGGTCTTTATATCAATGCCGCTGAACTCACCGGAGAAGGGATAGCTCTTGCTGCCGATGGACTTGGTTTTTGCCTGGTCTGCCGCGGACAACGTGGAGAAATCGATGTCGGCGGCCAGATAGTAGCTCTTGCTCCATGCGATCTTTTGCAGGCTCTCACCGGCGCCGTTTTTGGCATCGTCAGCGATGGCGGAGATCTCGATCCACTCCTCGGCGCTGGTGATCGCCACCCACTCCTTCGGCGTCTCGGGCTCCTCGATGGACTCCGCATCGAAGCTGGCGCTGGCACTGTACGCGCTGGGCAGGCTGTCCGCCAGCGTCTGATAGGTGGCGTCGGCGTCCGCCAGGGCCGTAACGGTAAAGGAATACGACTTACCGGCCGCTACGATCTTGGACAGGTCCAGCGACGTATCGCTGCCGGAGACCTGGAAGCTCTTGAACAGCGTCCGGTCACTGCCGGTGCCCATGTACAGGTCCAGCTGGTACTTCTGGCCGGAGGTCATGGGCCGGGCGTCCCAGAGGGCGATGGGGGCAGACCCGTAGATGGGCTCCTTCGTCGCCGCGTCCTCGCCGGTCTGCACCTGCTTCCACCGGACGCCGGTGACGGCCTTCATGCGGTCGTAGGGATTCTGCACGCCCCAGGCGGTATCTCTTGCGGCTTCCAGCGATACATAGGCGGGCTGACCGTTGGTCTCCACGGCCACGGTGGCGTAGTAATAGCCCTCCTCCATAGCCGCGAACTGCGGGGCCAGGTCGTAGGTCAGCTTGCCGTCGCTGGTCGTGCCGGGGACGTTGGTAAAGTCCGCCGCGTGGTGCCATACCAGGTCGTAGCTGCCCAACTCATCGTCTTGAATATGCTCTGCCACGAAAGCGGCGCGGGCCGCATAGGCCGCCGCCATTTCATCGTAATCGCCCGAATCGGACGCCGCGGTGATGGCCGCATCCAGCGCGGCCAACTCTGCGCGCAGCGCCGCGTCCTGATTGGCGCGTTGGACGAACTTGGTGTCATCCACCAGCCACAGCTTCGCCTCGGGGTCATTTTCAGCGTGGAAGGCGGCGATCTCGTCCTCCGTGAACGGTATCCAGGTCTCCTCCGCGCGCCAGAGGGTAACGGTGTAGCTGGCAGCGCCGCTTACCGGCGTCCACTCCAGCACGCCGGTGGTCCGGGAGCTCTCCTCGCCGGTGTCGGTGGTGTAGGGGTCACGCTGGAAGTGCGCGTCCGCCGCCATGTCGGCGGCACTCTCGTCCGCGGCGGTCAGGTCCTGCCATTCCAGCACGGGATAGCCGCTGTTGACGCCGCGGACGATCTTCCAGCTGTCACCCAGCAGGGCCAGGGCGTCGGCGCGCAGCGCGCCGCTGCTCATGGCTTCCGCACCGGGTGTAATGGCGCCGCCGGCCAGATAGCAGCAATCGATGATTCTGTCATCGGCTTTCGTGTTGGTGGTAATGGCGCCGGTCTTGGTGTCATTCGCGCCGGAGATGGCGCCGGCATTGTAGCAGCGGGTGATGCTGCCGTTGGCCGAGCCGCCCAGAATACCGCCGGCGTAGCCGGTGGAGGTGACGGCTCCCACGTTGTAGCTGTCGGTGACGGCGACGGTCTTGTTATTGTAGTAGCCCACGAGGCCGCCGGCGCGGCTGGTCGTCTGGCCGGTGACTGTCACCGCGCCGCTGTTATAGCAGGCCGTGAGGGTCACATCGGCGGCGGCGAGGCCCACGAGGCCGCCGGCGTTGGCCGTGCCGGTGACGGCGACGGTGCTGCCGCAGTTTTCGATGGTGCAGGCACTCTTCACAGTCTCGCCCAGCAGGCCCGCGGCGTTGGCGCCGCTGACGGTGCCGGAGACAATGACGTTCTTGATGGTCGCGCCGCTGGCCGCGCCGAACAGGCCGGCGTTGGGCTCGTTGGCGACCTTCAGGTTGGAGACGGTGTGACGCGCGCCGTCAAAGGTGCCGGTGAAGGGGTCGCTGGCCGTGCCGATGGGCGTCCAGGGCTGGTTTTTCAGGTCGATGTCCGCGGTCAGGACGGCGTCGTCGTTCTGGCCGGCGTTGATCTGATCGCGGAACCAGGCAAGCTGGGCTGCACTGCTCAGCTGATAAGCGCCGTTTTCCAGCGTCGGCTTCTGCTCCTTCTGGACGGGCACAGTCCTTGTACCCGCCGCTGTTTCTGCGCTGAGGTCGATGGTGCCGGTCTGCGCGATATATGTCTCACTGGCGAAGGTCCAAGTATACACATAGCCCACGGGCAGCTGGAATGTGCCGTCGACCTCCGTCACGGTATGGTCTTCGTCCTCGGCGGTCACGGTAATGGCCGACGTATCCACGCCGGTGAAGGTCACGGTCACCACAGGCTGCTTTTCCAGCTCGACGGTCCTCTCGATCGCACCGTCAGCATTGCTGATCGCGATCACACCGGCCTTGGTCACATAGCCGAAGGCAGACACCGTATAGGTCCAATTCCCCACATACAGCGTGGTTTGATATGTTCCGTCCGCGGCCTTGGCGACGGCCTTGCCGCCCACGGTGACGGTCAGGTCCTCCGGGGCCTCCGCGTCCCCCGCGTTGATTGCCAGCGTGACCTTATGCGGGGTCGTCTGCCATGCCAACACGGGGTAGCCGTCGTTGATGGGGTTGTCCGTGATGTCATTGGTAAAGGCTTCGCCCAGTGTAGAAGCAAGCGCTTTCAGTTGGTCGGAATCCTTCTTGCCGTCAGGGACATTACTGTCCGTTCCCTCGGTGTAGTAGCAGTCGGTGATGGTGCCGGAGGACTTCTTGCCTACAACGGCATTGGATGTCGTGCCGGTGACTGTTCCGGTAGTGTAGCAGTCCGTGATTTTAACGGCGTTGTCGTTCATATAGCCAACAATGCCGCCGGCTTTGCTGCCCGTCGCCGTAATGTTACCGCGATTGTAGCAGGCAGACACAGAGACGCCGTAATATGCATAGCCCACAACGCCGCCAATATTCTGAGAGCCTGTAATATCGGCGTAATTCGCGCACTCTTTAATGGTACTGTTACTTGAAGCCACATAGCCGACGATACCTGCGGCATTCTGGACAACATTTGCCGGAGCGTTTTCACCACCGCTTACCGTCGCTTTGTTGATACATTTCTCGACCGTACCACCCTGTAGCTTTCCGACGATACCAGCAATGCCGTATCTGCTGTTATTGGTGGTAACACTTACTTCACCGCAGACCGTCAGATTTTTGACCGTACCGCCGCTGCCCACAACGCCAAACAGGCCGTAGTCAGCTACCACGCTCCCGGTAACATTCAGGCCGCTGATGGTGTGGCCCTGGCCGTCGAAGGTTCCTTTGTATGTATACCCACTCTTTCCGATGGGCGTCCAGGTGCCCTCGAGGGTAATATCCGCGGTCAGCCTGGCGTTCCAGCTTCCACTCTTACCGGCGTTCACCTGGTCGCGGAACCACGCCAGGTGGTCGGCGTTGGCGATCTGGTAATAGCCGCCATCTTGTTTCGGTGTTTCCACCAGTGTGACTATGATCGTGTCGGTTTCTTTACCGGCGAGCGCCTTGTACTCGCCGGACTGGTCCACATAACCGGTCTTTTTCCACGTCCACTGATATTCATAGCCTACGGGGAGCTTATATACACCATCGATGGGCTTGATGGTGTGTTTCCCATCCTTTGTTTTGACGGTGATCGCCGCGCCGCCCACAGCATCGCTGTCGAACTTCACCGCTACCGCGGACTTGGGCGTCAGCACCTTCGACACGTCGACCGTCGTGGTCTCCTTGGTACCCGCTTCGATGGTCACTTTGGTCGCTTCACCGGCGAGCAGGTCATCGTATCCAAAGGCTCCGGTGACGGTGTAGTAGTAGGTGCCCCTTGTTACCGAGTACGTTTTGCCGGTGCCGATCCTGGTCGTATGCTCCGCGTCGCTGTACAGCGTCACGGCTGCATCGCTGGGAACGCCGGTGAATGTCAGGTCGTAGGTGTTCTTTTCCAGCGTGATGGTTCTGCTGTTATTCCCGCTGCCGACAGCGTATTTGCCGGATACGGTCTTGTAATCGTCCTCCGCGTTCTTGCCGGCCACGGAGTAGCCATACTCACCCGCCTTGATATCGGTAAAGCTGTACGCACCATTTGTGCCGTCGTCCCGCACCTCCTCTTGCCACGTCAGCACGGAGTCTGCCGGGTCCACTGTAATGGTGAAGTCATACGTGGCGTTGGGGTCCACATACTGCCAATCCAAGATGGGGTAGCCGCCGTTGATCTTTGTGGTATCCTCGGCGTAAGCGGTGCCCAACTGCGACTTGGTTAAGTCACAAAGAGTTTCTACATTGATTCCAGTGATTCCGTTCTGTGTATTTTCAGATTTATTGGTTTTCCCTTTTTCGTAGTAACAATTTGCAAAGGTTGCATTCGCGTCTACAGCCGCAAGTGTCCACCTATTGCTGCTTGAACCTGTTACATTATTGCTGACATAGCAATATTCAACAGCCACTTTATTTGATGCACTATTACCTTTTACTTTTCCAATTAGTCCGCCGGCATATCCACCATTAGCCGTAACATTCCCTCGCGCATAACAGTTACTAATCTTGCCGCTAACAACATACCCAATCAAACCGCCGGCAAAAGAGCTTCTCCCGCCGTTAACAGTCGCAGTTGAGAAGCACCCGCTCATAGTCAACTTTTGGAGTACGCTTCCAATCAAGCCCCCTATATTTGAGTTGTTTTTGCTTGTAGATACACTTCCCGTAACAGAGCAGTTATAAATCTCCGTTGTGCCATTGATTTTGCCTACCAGTGCACCCACTGTAGGGTACGTTCCCTCGGCGTTAGCAATATCTGCGTCCACCAGATATATGTCTTTTATTACTGCGCCTGATTTTGTTTGCGCAAATAATCCAGTGTTAGAAGATACTGCGCTGGTGAGTGTTAGGTTTTTGATGCTATGTTTCTTCCCATCAAATGTACCAGTGCTGAAACTTCCAATCGGCTTCATATTTTGGCCAGCCATATCAATATCAGCAGTCAACTCATAGTTTCCGCTAATATCTTTGCCACCCAGAGAAACTAAGTCGGCTGCCGAGGTAATTAGATACGGGTTGGCCTCTGTGCCCGCACCGGAGAGCGCCTGCACCGTGACATTGGCGCTCTGCACGGCAGACTGCGGACCAGTTTCCTGCTCCGCATTTTCCGTATTTTCTGTGTTTTTCGTCTCCTCCGGGACTACCGGCGTCTCCGGGACTACCGGCGTCTCCGGGGTCTCCGGTGTCTCCGGGGTCTCCGGGGTCTCCGGTGCCTCCGGCTCCTCCGGGACGGTCACGCCCTCGGTGAGGGGCTGCTCCATGGCTGTGTCCGCCGCCGCGTCCACCATCTCCGCCAGGACGGAGGTGGGCAGCAGGCTGGTGAGCATCAGCACCACCAACAGCCACGATACCACACGTTTCTTCATTGTCTCTGTCTCCTTTTATGTGAATTTTTCTGTTTGCCATGAAAAGAGGCGGGCGGAAGGGGCCGGCAAACCCCTCCCGCCCTATGGAAAGCAGACGGCTTGCGCCGCCCCGACTTGACCGCAGCAAAAATGCCTATCCCTACAAAGGGATAGGCGGTGCGTTTTTGGTAAGAAAAAACGCCGTTTCTGCATCGCAAAAACAGCGTGGTCCTTCCTGTGGTGCCACACGGAGAAAACGCCCGCTGTGCCTGGTCCTCCGACGTGCAATTCTTCTGCCTCGCGCCGCGGAGCTCTCGCTCCCCGTCTGCCGCCTACCTTCTCAGGCTCACGCCCAATGGCTGACTTTCGTCACACAGCTCTCGCTGTTTCGGTGCATCCTTGCGCTCACAGTGCCGTTCGCGGTGGGTTTTGACCCATTTCCTTTTAGGCTGCCGCCTGGCCAGACCTGGCCTTTGCAGCGGGCAGCCGCACGACTTCACCGGACCCTATTCACTTATCAGGGACAGTATACCACCCGAAATCGCCCCTTGTCAACGGATTTCGGCGAAATCCCCTGCCGCTTATATACACCGACCCCCGCGGCGTCAGCCGTTTCCCTGCCGCTTATATGCACAGACCCCCGCGGCTGACGCCGCGGGGGTCACCCAATTCCTTAATGATGGAAATTCGTCTGCTGCACCGGCTCCTTTTCCGGCAGGCCCAGCTGCGCCTTGCCCAGGGCGATGGCCTTCATCAGAAAGGCCATGTTGCGGCCCAGGGTCCGCATGGTCTGCAGGCCCTCCCTGTCCTGACGGACCTCCTCCGGCGTGTTGCCGTAGACCATGTTCCAGTACTGGCTGCTGGCAATGGGCATACCGCAGATGGTGAAGTACTTGTTCAGCGCGTCGAAGGCAGCGGTGTTGCCGCCACGGCGGCAGGACACCACCGACGCGCCCACCTTCATGGTCTTGTCGATGTGGGGCGTGCTGAAAAACAGGCGGTCCATAAAGGAGATGGCCCCACCGGCGGGAGAGGCGTAGTACACCGGCGAGCCGATGACCAGCGCGTCCGCCGCGGCGAGCTTGGGCGCTGTCTCGTTGACCAGATCGTCGTACACGCAGCGGTGGGTCTTTTTGCAGGAGGCGCAGGCGTTGCAGGCGTGGGCGGTCTTGCCCGCCTGGACGATCTCCGTCTCGATGCCCTCGGCCTCCAGCGTGTCGGCCAGCTCACGCAGGGCGGTGTAGGTGCAGCCGTGTTCGTGGGGGCTGCCGTTGATAAGCAATGCCTTCATGTCCGGCCCTCCCTTAATAGCCGAAGAGCATGGAGCGCTTGATCTCGCTGAGCTTATGGGCGCCGCACATGGCCATGGTGTCCTCCAGCTCGGCCTTCAGCTTGTTCACATAGACCTGCACGCCCTCGGCGCCGCCGCCGTAGACCATGTTCACGAAGGGGCGGCCGATGAGCACTGCGTCCGCGCCCAGGGCCAGGGCCTTGAACACGTCCATGCCGGTGCGGATGCCGCCGTCCACCAG
>DJPP01000125.1:12532-16464 GCA_002438575.1 Oscillospiraceae bacterium UBA6409
GGGCACTGGTCCAGCACGCGGCCGCCGTGGTTGCTGACCACGATGCCGCTGGCACCGGCCTCCAGGGCCTTCTTCGCGCCGTTTACGGTCATGATGCCCTTGAGAATGAAGGGCTTGCCGTTCATCAGCTTCACGATCTCCTTCAGTTCGTCCACGGTCTTGCTGCCGGCGGGCGGGGTCAGGTTCTTCAGGAAGGGCAGGCCCGCGCCGTCGATGTCCATGGCCACGGCAATGGGATCCGCCGCGCCCACCAGCGCCGCCTTCTCGCGGACCAGGTCAATATTCCAGGGCTTGATGGTGGGCACGCCGCAGCCGTGGTTCTTCTTCAGCGCCTCGGCCGCCGCCTGGATCACGGCGGGGTTGGTGCCGTCGCCGGTAAAGGCGGCGATGCCCGCGTCGGCGCAGGCGGTGACGAGGATGTCGTTATAGGTCAGATCGTCGTACTTGTCGCCGTAGTGCAGCTGCATGGCGCCCACCGGCGCGGCAAACACGGGCAGGGCCACCTGCTTGCCGAAGAAATTATAGCTGGTGTCCACGGGCACGTTCTCGCAGATGGTGTCCATGTTGACGCACAGCTCCTGCCACTTCTGATAGTTGCGGATGAAGCCGGTGCCGATGCCCTTGGCGCCGGGGCCGGGCACGGTGTTCTTGCAGGCCACGCCGTTGCACACGGGACAGGACTTGCAGTAGGGTCCCATGCAGGTCCGCGCGTTGGCTAAGATCTCCTGATAGGTCATGGTATGTATCCTCCTTGTGAAAGACTGCCGCAGGATGTCGAACTGCGTCGCATTGCGTCGTTTTTTATCGAATACCGGCGATAAACACGCCGGGGTCCTTCTCAAGCTGCGCCTTGGCCCAGGCCAGCATCTCATACACGTCCACCGCGCCGGTGATGACCGCGCCGTTGTCCCATGTCTCCGCCGTGCGGCCGCGCAGGAAGGTATCCGGCGCGTTGGTGCGGACGTAGTAGGGGTGCGCCTCGCCGCTGGTCAGGAACATGGGCACCGCCTTGTCGGTGTAAAAGCCCCGCTTGCCGGACAGCACCGTCAGGCAGTCCTGCACCACGTTCTCCGCCGTGGGGAAGCGCCCCGCGCCCTGGCCGTAGAAGCTCTGGCGGCCCAGCTGCTCCGCCTCATAGGTGATGAGATTGAAGTTGGCGGGCACCGCCGCCTCCAGATCGCCGGCGTCCACCAGCGTGGGCTCCACATAGGCGCACACGCCGTTTTCCGTGCTCTCGGCCCGGGCCAGCAGCTTGCAGGCGAAGCCGTGGGCCTGGAAGGCCGCAATATCCGCCGCCGTCACCGTCCGGATGCCGAAGGCGGGGATGGCTGTCTCCTCCAGCGCCGCGTCGAAGGCGATGTTGGCGGAAATGCACAGCTTGCGGCGGATGTCGTCGCCGTCGATGTCGGCGGAGGGGTCCGCCTCGGCGTAGCCCAGGTCCTGGGCCTCCCTCAGAATGGCGGGGAAATCCACCGGAGCCTTGTGCATGGCGTCCATGATAAAGTTGGTGGTGCCGTTCATAATACCGCCCACGGCGCACACCGTATCCAGCCGCTTCACGCGCTCCAAATTCGTCAGCCAGGGTATGCCGCCGCCCACGGCGGCGGTGCAGCGCAGGGCCGCGCCCTTCTCCCGGGCCAGTGCCGTGAGCTCCGTGTAATAGGCGGCGATCAGCGCCTTGTTGGCCGTGACCACATTCTTGCCCCGCGCCAGCGCGGCGGAGACATATTCATAGGCCGGGTGCAGCCCGCCCATGACCTCCACCACCGTGTCGATTTCCGGGTCGTTGAGGATGTCATCGGCGTTGAAGGTGACCACCTCCTCCGGCAGGCCCTCTTTGGGACTGCGGAGCAGCACACGCTTCACATTCAGGTCATCGCGCGGCGCGCACAGCGCCCACACGCCGCCGCCTACCACGCCAAAGCCCAGCAGACCGATATACATCATAGTCGTTACCTCCTTGGGTCGTCCCGCCTGCGCGGGCGTCATTTTGGCCCCATTGTACCCGCCGGAGCGCTGCCTGTCAAGCCGGAAAAAGCCCGCAGACAACGGCCTGCGGGCCTTTTTCATCCGATAAGCTTTTCGATCTCCGGCTGGGAGACAAATCCGATGGACTTGTTCACCAGCTGGCCGTTCTTGAACACCAGCAGCATGGGGATGCTCTCCACGCCGTAGGCCGCGGCCAGGGACATATTCTCGTCCACATCCACCTTGGCCACGGTGACGTCCGGCCGGTCAGCGGCCAGCTGCTCCAGCACGGGGCCCAGCATACGGCAGGGGCCGCACCAGTTGGCCCAGAAATCCACCAGCACCGTGCCGCTGTTTTCCAGGACCTGCTCCCGGAAGTCACTCTCGTTTACATGGATCAATGCCATCTCCGGCACCTCCTTGTCCTTTGTTTTATACCTTTTTCTCCAGACACACCAGCTGCACGTCCGGGATGCCGTTAAAGGTCCCGGCCACGATGCCCGCCTCGGTGTAGCCCAGCTTTTTGTACAGCGCCCGTGCGGGCGTGTTGCGGGCGTTGGTGTCGATCCGCAGATACGGCCGATCCGTATCCCGGGCCAGCTGCTCGTAGAAGGCCACAAAAGCCGTGCCATACCCCCTGCCCTTCACAGTGGGGTCCACCACCAGTGTGTGCAGCACCAGCACCTGCTCCGGCGGCGCGTCGTGCCGCCAGGTACACTGGCTGTACTGCGCCATCTGGTTCTGATCCAGCTTGGCGGCGGCCGCAACACGTCCCCCGTCCTCCAGCACATACAATGTGCCGGCGGCCAGCGCGTCCAGGGCCGTCTGCTCCGTGGGATACACGCCCCGCGTCCAGCCGGTGGACAGCTCACCGCGCTCCTCGCGGTCCAACAGCGCCTCGTAAATGGCAGTCACAGCGGGGATATCCGCCGGAACCGCTTTTCGTACCAGCATAGTATGTCCTCCTTATCTCGTCAGTAACCAGACCGCCAGTGCCAGCTGTGCCAGCAGTATGGCGGGCACGCCCCAGACGAAGTACCAGTGCTTCGTCTTGTGGTGAAACACCCGCATACCCAGCAGCGCGCCGACACTGCCGCCCAGCAGCGGCAGCAGAAACAGCGTCTTTTCCGGCACCCGCCATTTGCCCTGCCTGGCCCGGCGCTTGTCCGCGCCATAGACGATGAACGTCGTCAGGTTGATAAGCGCCAGATAGATAAGCAGCGCCGTACCGCCGCCGGAGGCGAATACCGTCACAGGTCCGTCCGCGCCGCCGACAAAGCCCAGCGACGGCTGGCTCATTTGGCCAGCTTGGCCAGCTCGCAGGCCGTGGCCGTGGCAAGCTTCGCGTTGTTATACACCAGCTGAATGTTGGCATCCAGGCTGCTGCCGCCGGTGATGTCCTTGATCTTGGCCAGCAGGAAAGGCGTGGTGGCCTTGCCGTGGATACCCTGCGCCTTGGCCTCCTCCACCGCCTCGTTGATGGCCTTGTTGATCACGTCGGCGTCCATGGAGTACTGCTCAGGGATGGGGTTCGTCACCAGCATACCGCCCTCCAGCCCCAGCTCGCGCTTCACATGGAAGGCCTCGGCCAGCTGCTTGGGGGTGTCCAGCCGGTAGTCCACCTTAAAGCCGGACTTGCGGGTATAGAACGCGGGCAGCTCCTCGGTCTGATAGCCGATGACCGGCACGCCATGGGTCTCCAGATATTCCAGCGTCAGTCCCAGATCCAGAATGGACTTGGCGCCGGCACACACCACCATCACCGGGGTGTGGGCCAGTTCCTCCAGATCGGCGGAAATGTCCATGGTGGTCTCGGCCCCGCGGTGCACGCCGCCGATGCCGCCGGTGGCGAACACCTGGATACCCGCCATGGCGGCGATCATCATCGTGGTGGTCACGGTGGTGGCGCCGTCGCGGCCCTCCGCCACCAGAATAGGCAGGTCGCGGCGGCTGGCCTTGGTGAC
>DJPP01000125.1:16481-17957 GCA_002438575.1 Oscillospiraceae bacterium UBA6409
CCGGCGCCGGTCTTGCCCAGATAGTCGATCTCCTCGGGGGTCAATCCGGCCTTCAGCCGACCGCCGATGATGGCGATGGTAGCGGGCACCGCGCCGCCGTCACGAATGATCTTCTCCACGTTCAGTGCCGTCTCCACATTCTGGGGATAGGGCATACCGTGGGAGATGATGGTGCTCTCCAGCGCCACAACGGGCTTGCCGGCCTTCAAAGCCTCCTGCACCTCAGGGGCCACGTCCAGATAACGGTTCATAACTTGTACCTCCTTATGTCATGCAATTCTATTTACGCTTTTTTGCTCATGCCTGTATTGTCCAAAATATAGTCCACATTCTCCCAGCTCATGCCGGGGTGGATGGTCTCCGCCGCCGTACAGGCCAGCGCACCGGCCCCGGCGGCCTTCCGCGCGCACTCCGCCAGTGGTTTGCCATGGGCGATGCACGCGGCCAGCGCCGCCGCCATGGCGTCCCCGCCGCCGGTGGCGTTCACCACCTGCACCTTCGGACAGGGCAGGCGCACGTGCCGCCCCGCCTGGTCCTCGGCGTACAGGCCATCGCTCCCCAGGGAGATATACACCTGCTGAACACCCTTGTTCAGCAGGACCTTCGCGGCCTTTTGAACGTCTGCCTCATCGCGGATGGTCACGCCGCTGAGCAGCTCCGCCTCCATGCGGTTGGGCTTCAGCGCCGCCAGCTTATCCAGCACCGGCAGCAGCTTCGGCGCCTTGATGGTGCTGACCGGATCGGCCAGGATAGGCGCGGTGCAGTGGCTGCACAGCCACTGGATAGACGCCTCCGGCAGGTTCGTCTCCACAACCACCAGATCGGCATGGTTGATATAATCCAGCCGCTGCCGCAGGAACTCCGGCGTGATGTGCTCATAGATGGTCATGTCGTTCACCGCCAGGGCCATGTCGCCGTCGCAGCCATCGATAAACAGATAGGTGCCTGTCCGGCCGCCGGGAATGGTGGCGCTGTGGGTCAGGTCAAGGCCGATATCCGCCGCGTTCTCCCGCACAGACTGGGCAAAGCTGTCCTGCCCCAGCACGGTGATCATGGACACCTGCTCACCCAGCAGGCAGAGATTATGGGCGATGTTCCGCCCCACGCCGCCCAGAGAGGTGGTCACCCGGCCGGGGTTGGAGTCCCGGGCCACCAGCGGCGCATCAGACACCGCGCCGATATCCATATTCACGCCGCCAACCACGGCGATGTAGGGCGCCTCACGCAGCAGATAGCCGCGGCCGGCAATGTAACCCTTCCGCATCAGGTTGGAAATGTGGACCGCGGCGCTGGACCGCGTAATACCGGCCTTGTCGGCCAGCTCCTGCTGGGATATGCACGGGTTTTCCCGTATCCACTCCAGCAGCTGCCGTTCTCTTCGGGTCACACAGCCACCTCCTAAGCAAGTGCATTTTTGTAATCACAAGCTTATTATATCAACAGTCGTACGTTTGTCAAGAGGCAAATTTTTTACAA
>DJPP01000125.1:17969-18663 GCA_002438575.1 Oscillospiraceae bacterium UBA6409
AAGAAAAGCGGCGCTTCCCCACGAGGGAAGCGCCGTCTTCTTTCAGCCGCAAACCGTTGGTATCACAGTGTTTTTGGCGGTATGCCGCGGGTCCCGTTGGTGGGGTCCACAAACAGGGGAAGGGACGGGGGAAAGGAGGTGAAGAAAAGGAAGGCGAGGGCGGCGAGTAGGTGGAGCAGAATGCCCAATATCTGGAAGGGAATGGACGAGAGGCGGGCGTTCTTTTGCAGGGAGACACTGACAAAATATGCCAGCAGCACGGCGGCCTGAAAGATCAGGATATTGACCACGTCTATGCTTTTGCCGAGGATCCCGGTGTAGGTATAGAACAGGGCCGGGATGGCGGCGAGGCCGATGAGCAGGCCGATGGCCCTGGGCAAAGCGCTTGCGGCACAACGGTTTACGACGATCGTGACAACGGTCCACACCAGCCAGGGAACGGCCAAAAGCTTCATGTGCTCCCAGGTGGATTCGTTGACGGCGGAGAGATAGGCGGCCCAGCCGGCCTGGCCGGTCCAGTCGTAGACAAAGTGCAGCAGGTTGCCGAAAAGCAGGGTAAACAGCATTCCCGCCGTCTCAAGGGTGCGGCGCTCCCGTTCTTTTTTCACTGAACATTCCCCTTTCTTTCCCTTTACTTTTTATATACCGATCGTGTACGCTTCATACACCTTTGGTGTACATTATACACATCTAT
>DJPP01000125.1:18764-19791 GCA_002438575.1 Oscillospiraceae bacterium UBA6409
TACCATCGATCGACAAGGGCGTGTTTGCTCTTGTCGATCGATGGTAAGAAAGGGTGAGCACCATGACCGTTACGGAAAAGCTGGCCGCGCTGCGGCAGAATATGGAGACACGCGGGCTGGAGGGCTGCATCGTCGTCACCGACGACTTCCACGGCTCGGAGTATGTAGGCGCGCATTTCAAGACCCGGGAATTTCTGTCCGGGTTCACCGGCTCGGCGGGAACGCTGACGGTGCTGCGGGAGGGCGCATACCTGTGGACGGACGGACGGTACTTTTTACAGGCGGAACGGCAGCTGGAGGGCAGCGGCATACACCTGATGCGCGCCGGCCAGCCGGGCGTGCCGACGCTGTCCCGGTTTCTGGCGGCGCAGCTGCCGGAGGGCGGAGTCCTGGGCTTTGACGGCCGGACCGTCAGCACACGGCTGCACCGGACGCTGGAAAAGGCGCTGGCGGATAAGCACATCCGGCTGGACGGCGGCTTCGACCCGGCGGCGGGCGTATGGACGGACCGGCCCGGTCTGTCCGCCGCGCCGGTATGGGCCTTCGACAGCGGGGTGACGCGGCGGGAGAAGCTGACGGCCCTGCGGCAGGACATGGCGGCGCAGAAGGCGGAATGGCTGCTGCTGACCGACCTGACGGACGTGGCCTGGACGCTGGAGCTGCGGGGCGGCGACGTGGCGTGCACGCCGGTATTCCTTGGCTTTTTGCTGGTGGGCACGGACAGCGCCGCGCTGTATGCCCAGGCGGAGAGCTTTGCGCCGGAGATACGCGATGCGCTGGCGGTGGACGGTGTGCAGCTGCGGCCCTACGGGGATATCTACGACGCGCTGCGGGCGCTGCCGGAGGGCGCTCGGATACTGGCGGACAGCGCCACGGCCAACAGCCGCATCGCGGAATGTCTGGCCCGCACGGCGTGGACGGATACGCCCAGCCCCGCCGCCCGCCGCAAGGCGGTGAAGGCCGGGAGCGAGCAGGCGGGCTTCCGGCAGGCGCACTTGCAGGACGGCGCGGCGCTGTGCCGCTTCCT
>DJPP01000141.1:0-1576 GCA_002438575.1 Oscillospiraceae bacterium UBA6409
CGGAAGGTGAACATACGCTCGGGCTCGACCATACGGCCCAGCAGGTCGACCTTCTCATACTCGGGGTGCTTTTCGATCACAGGCTCCAGAGAGGACAGAACTTCCTCAACGGTCTGCACGAACTCGGGCTCGTTGCCGTGCTTGGTCTTGACGCTCTCGAGCACGCTTGCCAGATAAGCATTCATATTAAATTCCTCCTAAAAAATGTTCCGCAGACATATGAGATGTGCGTTACGCAGACTACCCATATACTACCAATGCTGATAATAACACCATTTGGCCGATTTCTCAAGGGGGTTTCGGAGAATTCCCCCCTCGCAAAACCACAAAACTTTTTCGCCCCTTTTTGTGCAATTTGGCGAATTGTGCTTCGCGTTCCACTATGCAGAAAAAGGCCGCGATTTGCGGCCTTTCCTCGCTGTTTTTGCGTGCTTTGTTACTTTAAAGCGCCGTTTGCTTTTCCGTGTGAAATCGGCGGCACATTCAGAAGCTGCCGATGGGGATATCGCCGTTGTCCGTTCCCTTTTCGATGGCGCGTATCTGGAGATAGTAGCCCTTGCCGCCGCCCATATCCACATAGACACGGTCGCCGGCCTTTCTGCCCATGACGGCACGGCCCACAGGGGATTCCTTGCTGATCCAGCCCTTCAGGGCATCCTGACGCAGGGTGGTGACCAGCTGGATCTTTCGGCTTTTGCCCAAATTCTCCATGAAGATCTCCACGGTGTCGTAGAGTCCGGCGGTATCGGCGGCGGACCTGTCCTCGATTACCTTTGCGGTCTTGATCATCCGTTGGAGGTAGCGGATGCGGGCGTCGTTGCGGTTTTTCTCCTGCTTGGCGCACTTGTACTCGAAGTTCTCGCTGAGGTCGCCGAAGGCACGGGCGGTCTGGACGTCCTCGATCAGCTTGGGGCGCAGCTGCTGCACCCGGTAGTCGATCTCCTCCTGCATTTTTTGCAGGTCGGCGCGCGTCAATTCATCATACATGGTCATTCTCCTTCCATAAGGCGGCAAGGCGCTCCAGGGCGGCGGGGAGCCGGTCCAGGTCGATGCCGGTATAGTTGACCACCAGCACGTGCTGGGGTGCGTCCTGGGGACGCTGGTAGTAATCGGACAGCATGGCCAGGCGGATGCCGCGCTGCTCCGCCTCGCGGCGGAGCGTCTCGTCCGGCGGCGCACCCTCCAGCCGCAGCAGGAAATGCAGGCCCGCGTCCTCCTCGGTGATGGCGGCATAGGGGGCCAGCGGACTTTGGTACACGGCGGCGATGACGGCGTCCCGCTTCTGGCGGTAGTGCTTACGCATACGGCTCAGGTGCTTTTCGTACCAGCCGCCGGCGAGGAACTGGGCCAGGGTATACTGTTCAAAGGCGGAGACGGTGCAGGCGTAAAAGCCCAGCTTCTGCCGGAAGTCCGCCAGCAGGCGGCGGGGCAGGACCATGAAGCTGATACGGATAGAGGGAGCGATGGTCTTGGAAAAGGTGTTGAGATAGACCACCTGCTCGCCGCCGTCGATGGAAAACAGGGTGGGGATGGGGCGGCCCACGAAGCGGAATTCGCTGTCGTAATCATCCTCCAG
>DJPP01000141.1:1654-2836 GCA_002438575.1 Oscillospiraceae bacterium UBA6409
AGGCCGGTGGGATAGTGGTGGCTGGGAGAGATGTGGACCACGTCGGCACCGCTGCGGCGCAGGGCCTTCGCCGATACGCCCGCCTCGTCCAGGGGCAGGGCCGTCACCTCCGCGCCGGCGGCGCGGTAGATACGGGCGATCTTGCCGTAGCCGGGGTCCTCCACGCCGTAGAGGCAGTCACGGCCCAGCAGCTGCACCAGCAGGTTGTACAGCACCTCGGTGCCGGCACCCACGATGATCTGCTCGGCAGTGACCTCCATGGCGCGGAACTGCCGCAGGTGGGCGGCGATGGCCTGCCGCAGGGCCCAGGCGCCCTGCGGCGGTGTGGACCGCAGCAGACCGGTTCCCTGCTCCAGAATGGTCTGGCGCATGAGCCGGGCCCAGACGGTGAAGGGAAAATCCTCGGCGGCGATGGAGTTGGTGGCCAGGTCCAGGAACCAGGCGGGCTCGCGGGGCGGAGGCGGCTGGTCCGGGAGCGCGGGGGCGGCCGCAGGCGACGGCAGCACGGCGCTGACGAAATAGCCCTTCTTCTCCACACCGGTGAGGTAGCCCTCGGCCATCAGCTGTTCGTAGGCATTCTTTACGGTGATGACGCTGACCTCAAGATGGGCGGCCAGGGCGCGCTTGCTGGGCAGCTTCTCCCCTGCCGCCAGGCGGCCGGAGAGGATGTCCGCCTTCACCCGGCGGTAGAGCTGCTCATACAGGCTGAGGCCCGCCTGTTTGTCCAGGGTATAGGTGAGCACGGGGCCGTCCCTCCCTTCATCTGGTATTAACAAGTAAAATCAAAATGGATATTTTAATCATACCAGTTGCTACTATAATACAAATCGTCAACGAAAGCAAGGGCTTTTTCAACAGCTACCTTCTCACCCCCCCTGTGGCGGTCCCCGTTTCCATGCGGGGCGGGGACCGCCCCCATAAATATGAAACAGAACCCCGTAAAGGAGAATGTGTTATGTCCGACAAGAAGATCAGAACGATGGTAACGGCGGCGGTGCTGGCGGCACTGTCCTGTGTGGCCACGATGGTGGTGCAGATCCCCTCCCCCATGAACGGCTATGTGAACCTGGGCGACTGCTTCGTGCTGCTCAGTGGCTGGCTGCTGGGGCCCTGGTGGGGCGCGGCGGCCGGCGGTATCGGCTCCATGCTGGCGGACCTGCTGCTGGGCTACGGCCATTACGC
>DJPP01000141.1:2924-4237 GCA_002438575.1 Oscillospiraceae bacterium UBA6409
AACACCGCAGGCGCGCTGGTCGGCGGCGTGGCGGCAGAGGTCGTGATGGTGGCCGGGTATTTCGGCTACGCGGCGCTGCTGCTGGGCAAGGGTATCGGCGCGGCGGCCAGCATCCCGGGCAATCTGGTGCAGGGCGCTGTGGGCCTGGTGGCCGGGTTCCTGCTTTTGCAGGTGGCGCGGCGGACACATCTTGAAGAAAAGGTCTGCGTGTGATATACTATATGGTGGGTCGTCTGGCGGCCCGCCATAGTTTACATGGAATGAGGTATTTGTCATGGCAGGTATCGTGCATGAGGTAGAGAACAGAGATCTGCTGGCGCAGGTGCGGCAGGAGGCCGCGGCGGCGGCGCAGGAGCTGGCGGAGGCCGCGCATCTGCACAAGGGCCAGATCGTGGTGGTGGGATGCAGCACCAGCGAGGTCGTGGGCAAAAAGGTTGGCAGCTGGTCCACGCCGGAGGTGGCGGACGCCATTTTCGCGGGGCTGCACAGCGTATTCGGTCCCATGGGCGTGTACATCGCCGCCCAGTGCTGCGAGCATCTGAACCGGGCCATTATCGTGGAGCACGAGGCCGTGCCCACGCTGGATATCGTGAATGTGGTGCCCCAGCCCAAGGCGGGCAGCTCCTTCGCCACGGCCACCTATAAGGCCTGCGCCCACCCGGTGGCGGTGGAGGAGATCAGGGCCGACGCGGGACTGGACATCGGCGGGACGCTGATCGGTATGCACCTGAAGAAGGTGGCGGTACCGGTGCGCCTGGCGCAGGACCACATCGGCGACGCCATTCTGCTGGCGGCACGGACGCGGCCCAAGTTCATCGGCGGCGACCGGGCACACTATGACGAGGCGCTGAAGGAAGGCTATCCGGAATTCTGAGAAGCCTGCAGGAACAGACAAAAAGCAGCGCAAAGCGCTGCTTTTGTTTGTTATGTGATGGGGAACGCGAGCTTCAGCACCAGGAACACGGCGATCGCCGCCGGTACGGCGATGAGGAAGCGCCTGCAGTTTTTGCGGGCGCGCTGGGACAGCGTCTCGTCCTCCTCGTTTTTCCAGCGGACATAGCTCCAGCCGGCACCCAGCAGGCACAGAACGGGGACGAAATACAGGCCGATCGACGCGACGTAAGGCATAGGTCATCCTCCCTTTTTTGGTATTTACAGTATACAGGAAACGGGGGAAAAGGTCAAGGAAAAGGCTTGCGGGAATAAAAAAGAGACGCCCGGGGGCGTCTCTTTTTTTATTGCGTTGGGTCCAATTACTTGGCGGCCTTGGCAGCCTTGATGGACTCGATCAGCTCGGGAACGACCTTGAACAG
>DJPP01000045.1:0-2280 GCA_002438575.1 Oscillospiraceae bacterium UBA6409
TCATAGCCCATGACGGTCACGGCGGACAGCTTGTCATCGCCGCCGTTGTTGGTCTTGGCGGTCGCATCGCTGTTGATCCACTCCTTGATGGCGGAGTCGAACTCGGCGTTCACGCCCTCCTGATAGAAGGTAGTCACGCAGATGTTCAGGCTGGTGCCCTTAGCGGCCTCCAGCACCACGTTGGAGTCCCAAGTGTCGCCGGCCAGGATGGGCATACCCAGGCCCTGCGTCTCAGCCTTGGCAATGATCTGTGCAGCGGCCTCCAGAGACACGGGGGAGAAGAACACGTCGCAGCCCTGCTGCTGCGCGTTGGTGATGTAGGTGGAGAAGTCAGAGGTGCCCTCGGGGAACTGCTCATACACGCAATTCTCCTCGCCGAAGGCCTTGATGAAGTAGTTGGCCAGACCGCCGGAGTAGTCGTCGCCCTGCTTGGCCAGGCAGTACGCCTTGGTGGCCTTCAGCTCATTCTTGGCATAGTTGGCCAGAACGGTGCCCTGGAACGGATCCAGGAAGCAGATGCGGAAATACACATCGCAGTCGGAAGTCACCTGGGGGTTGGTGCAGGTCACGCCGATGGCGGGCACCTGCGCTGCGGAGAAGGTATCACCGGCCGCAATGGACACGCCGGAGCCGTAGGAGCCCAGCACCACGGACACACCCTCAGAGATCAGAGTCTGTGCGGCGGTGGGTGCCTTGTCGTTGGAAGACGCGTTGTCGGCGTACACCAGCTCGACCTTGTACTCCTCGCCGCCGATGGTGACGGTGGGGATCATCTTGTTGGCGTACTGCATACCCAGGATCTCCTGCTTGCCGCCTGCGCCGTTATCACCGGACTGAGGCTCAAACACGCCGATCTTAACGACCTTGTCGCCGCTGGCATCACCGTTGCCGTCGTCCGCCTTGTCGCCGCAGGCGACCAGGGACAGGGCCATGACCAGTGCCAGCATCATTGCCAAAAACTTTTTCATGGTAGTTCCTCCTAAATTTCCCTTGGGACGGCCGGTGCTTGCCGACCGCCCACAGAATATGTGTATTTTAACGGAAAAATGCGGCAAAGACAATTGTAACAACCTCTAAAAATACCGGCTTTTGGCGCGTTTTCGGGGTGTTAAGGTCCCGTAATGGCCGGAAGTGTGTCCTCATCACACGGACAAACGCCCTGTGTATGCATACTTTTCCCGGTGACTGTCTTCCACTGGCGGACGCCATTCCCCGTCATTGTGCACAAATCAAATCTGCTTTTTTGCGTAAAAACCGGCGGGCGCTCTGCGTCCGCCGGTCCTGTACAGGGCTTCACGCTCCGCTGCACACGGCATATCCGGCTCAGGCATCCGCCTGTCCGCCGTCCTTGAAATAGCCGTTGAAGGTCTCTGCATCCATGGTCTCGTGCTCCAGCAGATATTCCGCCACCGCCGTCAACTCCGTCTTGTACCGGGCCAGTATCTCACGGCATTTTTCGTAGGCCTCGTCAATGATGGCGCGGATCTCCGCGTCCATCTCCGCCGCCGTCTTTTCGGAGTAGGGGCGGGTGTGGGCCATGGACTTGCCGATAAACACCTCGTCGGTGCCGGCGTCAAAGGCCACGTTGCCCAGCCTGGACGACATACCGTAGGTGCCCACCATCTTGCGGGCGATGGCCGTGGCCCGCTGGATGTCGCTGGAGGCACCGGTGGAGATATCGCCCAGCATCATCTCCTCGGCGGCGCGGCCGCCCAGCAGGCCGGCCACCCGGTCCAGCATATAGCGGCGGGACAGGTAGGAACGGTCCTCCTCCGGCAGATAGATGGTCATGCCGCCGGCCTGACCGCGGGGAACGATGGTGATCTGGTGCACGGGATCCAGGTCCGGCAGGGCCTGCATGACCACGGCGTGACCGGCCTCGTGATAGGCGGTGAGCCGGCGTTCGGACTCGGGCACCACGCGGCTGTGCTTCTCCGGGCCGGCGATGACCTTGATGACCGACTGGTGGATGGCCTCCTCGGTGATGAAGCGCTGGCCGCGGCGGCCGGTCAGCAGCGCCGCCTCGTTCAGTAGGTTCTCCAGGTCCGCGCCGGTGAAGCCGGAGGTGGCGCGGGCCACAGAGCCCAGGTCCACATCCTCCGCCAGGGGCTTGCCCTTGGCGTGTATCTTCAGTATCTCCTCGCGACCCTTGATATCCGGCAGGCCCACGAACACCTGGCGGTCGAACCGGCCGGGGCGCAGCAGCGCCGGGTCCAGAATGTCCACGCGGTTGGTGGCCGCCAGGACCACCACGCCCTCGTTGGCGGCGAAGCCGTCCAT
>DJPP01000045.1:2399-6406 GCA_002438575.1 Oscillospiraceae bacterium UBA6409
ATCTCGTCGATGAAGACGATGGCCGGCGCCTGCTTCTTGGCCTGCTCGAACAGGTCACGGACGCGGCTGGCACCCACGCCCACATACATCTCCACAAAGTCGGAGCCGGAGATGGACAGAAAGGCGGTATCCGCCTCGCCGGCCACGGCCTTGGCCAGCAGCGTCTTGCCGGTGCCCGGAGGGCCCACCAGCAGCACGCCCTTGGGAATATGCGCGCCCAGCTCGGTATAGCGCTGGGGGTCGCGCAGGAACTGGACGATCTCCTCCAGCTCCTCCTTCTCCTCATCGGCACCGGCCACGTCCCTGAACGTGACCTTCTTGCCGTCAGAGGGGATATCCTGGATACGGGCTTCGCCGAAGCGGGCCATTTTATCGTTGACGGCGCCGCCGCCCATGCCGCCCATACGGGCGATCAGGTTCATCAGCAGGATGAAGGCCATGGCCGCCAGCACATAGGGCAGCAGGGTACGCAGCCAGCCGTTCTCGTTGCCGGCGGCGTAGTCATAGCTGGTGATGACGCCCTTTTCCGCCTGGGACACCACCAGATCGTTCATGTCGTTATAAAATGTATCGAAGCTGTGGAGGGCGCAGCTGACGCTGGAGCCGTCCTGCAGCTTCGCCACCAGGCGCGTGTCGGTGGCGGTGAAGGACTTGACCTTCTCCGCTGTGAAATAGGCGCGCATATCGCTGTAGCTCACGTCGCCGGAACGGCCGAGGTTGCCCACCACCTGGGTGATGAGCACCACCGCCAGCACGATGAACAGCAGCATGACGCCGCTGAAACGTCTTCTTTCCATGTCTCCCCGTCTCCCTTCTCAGCCGATCCAGCGGACGCCCTGCCAGCTCTGGTCACTGCCCACGGAGATGGCCACCAGCATCCGCGCCTGGACAGCCTCCACCGGGATATAGGGCTCGCCCAGCAGACGGCTGTCGTTGGAGCCGGTGCGGTTGTCACCCATGACGAACATACAGCCCTCCGGCACGGTGAAGGTCTTGCCGGCCATGCTGTCCGGCAGGGTGGTGATGCCCTGGGTGGGCAGGTAGCTCTCGTCCAGCTTCTCGCCGTTGACGTAGGTATAGCCGTTCTTGAAGGAGAGCGTCTCGCCGGGCAGGCCGACGACGCGCTTCACCAGGACCTTGTTCAGCTCCTCGTCCCAGAAGGTGACGATGTCGCCCCGGTCCGGCACCGGGTCGGACACCAGGTAGGGCAGACGCCAGCCCACCAGCAGGCACTTGGTGGGGATGGTGGTCTCCATGGAGCCGCTGGGCACATAGGCCAGCTGCAGCAGCACCTTGAACAGCACGAACACCGCCGCCAGCGTCACCAGCAGGTAGCCGTAGTCATCCCACAGCCTGCGGCCGCGGCTTTTGGCGGGCTTGACCGCAGGGGCCGCCGTCTCCGCCGCGGCAGGTACGGTGCTCTCCGCCGGGGCGGGCTGCTCCGCGGGGGTCTTTACTTCGTCGGCCGCGGGGGCCGGAGGCGTGGTTTTCACCGGCTCGCCGGTGGGAGCCAGGCGCTTTCCGCCTTTGTTTTCCATATACTTCACTTCCTATTCTCAAATGCTATGGGGTGGGGTGCAGGGTTTTGCGCCTGCGGGCGGAACACCTCATCCGTCACGGCTTCGCCGTGCCACCTTCCCCTCAAGGGGAAGGCTTAGGAGGCCTGTCATTCAACACCGCGGACCCCCAGGGGGAAGGCTGTTTTACGCCGCTACGCGGCGACACCTCATCCGCCCCCTGCGGGGGCACCTTCCCCTCAAGGGGAAGGCTAACCTCAAGGTGAAGGCTTGAGGCGGCTTTACTTGGTGTAGACCTCGGGCTTGAGGACGCCGATATAGGGCATATTCCGGTACTGCTGGCAGTAGTCCAGACCGTAGCCCACCACAAACTCGTCGGGGACCTCGAAGCCGGCGTAGTCGGCGGTGATGGGCTTTTCACGGCGGGCGGGCTTATCCAGCAGGGTGGCGATGGTGACGGAGGCGGCGCCCTTGGTCTTCAGGTACTCGGTCAGGAAATACAGGGTATTGCCGGAGTCCAGAATGTCCTCCACCACGATAATATCGCGGCCGGTGATGTCGCGCTGGAGGTCGCGGGTGATCTGCACCACGCCGGAGGACTTGGTGGCGTTCTTATAGGACGAGAGGCCGATGAACTCCACCTCGCTCTTCAGCTGGGCGGCGCGCACCAGGTCCGCCATGAAAATGAAGCAGCCGTTGAGGACACCCACGAACATGGGGTTCTTGTCCTTAAATCTATCGTACAGCCGGTCGCCCAGCTCCTGGACACGGGCCTTGATCTCCTCTTCAGACAGCAGGACCTTCAGGATGTCCTGATCCATATTGCTCTTTGCCATTGCTTGTTATCCTCCGTTATTTTTTGTGATGGTGATGTATATGGTGTCGCCGGAACGCTCCGGCAGGGCTTGCTGGTCAATGCCCACACGCCAGACGGCGGCGGGACGGCCCGCCAGACAGAGGACGGGCCAGGTATCGCGCTCCGGCGGGGCGATGCCGTGCTCGGCGAACAGGCGCTTGAGGCTGCGGCTGCCGCGGCTGCCGGGCAGGGTCAGGCGGTCGTCGCGGCGCCAGGGCCGGACGGTCCAGAGGCCGGGCCGCAGGGCCAGGGCGTCGGGGACGGGCGCGGCGGAGAGGGTGATGCGCCAGGGACCGGCGAGGGTATCGCCGGGGCGGAGCGCCGCCTCGTCCTGTGGGGCGGGCGCGGCGGAGAGGGTCAGGACGCCGTCACGGCAGACGGCGGACGCGCCGCCGGGCAGAGAAAGCACGCCGCCGGTCTGTGCCAGCGTCTCCAGCGCCCGGTAGTGGGCGGCGGTGAAGTCCTTTTTGCCCGCGCCGAGACGGTCCGTCAGCAGGCGGAGCATACGGGGACGCAGGGCCTCCGGCGCGGAGAGGAGCGCGGCGCAGGGGAGGGCTGTGCCCTCCGGCGGCAGGAGGGCGGCGGCCTGGGCGTCCAGAAGGTCGTTCTCACCGCGCAGGATATCCGCCGTGTGGGCGATGTGCGCCGCGGCGGCGGGGTTGATCGCCAGCAGCTGGGGCATGATGTCCAGCCGAAGGCGGTTACGGGCGTAGTGGGTGTCCAGATTTGTCTCGTCGGTGACGTAGGGAAGGCGGTTCTGCGCGATGTAGTCGTCGATGGCGGCGCGGGGCGTATCCAGCAGGGGGCGGATGATGCCGTCACGGACGGGGGGGATGCCGGTAAGGCCCTGGGGGCCGGTGCCGCGAAGTAATTGCAGCAGGACCGTTTCGGCCTGGTCGTCGCGGTGGTGGGCGGTGGCGATAAAATCCGCGCCGAAGGCATCCGCCGTGCGGCGGAGGAAGTCGTAGCGGGCGCGGCGGCCCGTCTCCTCCACCGTCAGGCGCCAGACGGCGCACAGGGCGTAGACGTCCACGCTCTCGATGTAAAGGGGAATGTTCCGTTCGGCGCAGAGGGCGCGGACCAGGTCCTCGTCGCGCCGGGCGGTGGGGCGCATACCGTGGTTCAGGTGGGCGGCTGCCACGCGGAAATCGCGGGCACGGCCCAGCTTCCACAGGCAGTCCAGCAGGCAGACGGAGTCGCGCCCGCCGGACACGGCGCAGAGGATCAGCCCGCCGGGAGGGGGGAACATCCGCCAGCGCGTCATCCAGGCGGTCAGGTCCAGGGGCTCACTCATCCTCGTCATAGCGGGTCTCCAGTGTGCCGAAGGCGGTGTACTCGGGCATCCAGCGGAGCTCCACCTTGCCGGTCTCGCCGTGGCGGTTCTTGGCCACGATGCACTCGGCCACGTTGCGCTTCTCGGCATCGCTGTTATAATAGTCGTCCCGGTAGAGGAACATGACGATATCGGCGTCCTGCTCGATGGCGCCGGATTCGCGCAGGTCGGACAGCATGGGGCGCTTGTCCTCGCGCTTTTCATTGGCACGGCTCAGCTGGCTCAGGCACAGCACGGGCACCTGCAGCTCCTTGGCCATGATCTTCAGCATACGGCTGATGTCGGACACCGCCTGCTGGCG
>DJPP01000045.1:6493-11410 GCA_002438575.1 Oscillospiraceae bacterium UBA6409
CCCAGGTTGTCCAGGCGGCGGCACTTGGCGTTCATATCCGCCACGGTCAGCAGCGGGTTGTCGTCGATGCGGATGTCCATGCGGCTGAGGGCGGAGGCGGCCTCGGCGATGCGCTGCCAGTCGCTCTCACGCAGGTTGCCGGTGATCAGGCGCTGGTTCTCCACCAGGCCCTCGCTGGCGATAAGGCGGGTGACCAGCTGCTCCTTGGACATTTCCAGGGAGAAGATGGCCACGGTCTTGCCGGATTCGCGGGCGGCGGACAGGGCCACGTTCAGGGCCATACTGGTCTTGCCCATACCGGGACGGGCGGCCAGCAGCAGCAGGTCGGACTTGTTCATGCCGTTGATCTTGGCGTCCACGGCGGAGAGGCCGGTGGACAGGCCCGGCACGGTCCGGCCGCCGTTGGCGGACAGCTCGGCCAGCTGGCTCATCACGTCGCCCAGCACCATGCCCACCGTCACCATGCCCTGGGCACTGCGGCCCCGGCGGATGGCGTAGATCTGCTGCTCGGCGGCCTCCAGCATATCGCCGGCGGTACCGCCGCCCTCCTGCACCATGGCAGTGATGCTGCCGGCGGCCTGGGCCACCTGGCGCATGAGGGACTTGTCCTGCACGATGCGGACGTATTCCATGACGTTGGCGCTGGTGGGGGTGACCTCCATCAGCTGCAGCAGATAGGAACGGGTATTGTCGTTATACAAGCCGTTCTTCTCCAGTTCGCCGGCCACGGTGACGCCGTCGATGGGCTGGGAGTAGACGAACATATGGTAGATCGTCTCGAAGATCTCCCGGTTGGTCCGCAGATAGAAATCCTGGGCCTGCAGCTTATCCATCACATCCTTGACGCAGTCGGCATCGATGAGCATGGAGCCCAGCACCGCCTGCTCCGCCTGGGGAGAATGGGGCATGGACGGCGTCAGCAGGGCGTCAGTGGTATTGGCCATGGGAAGACCTCCTTTCAAAATTACGGTAATGGCCGCGCCTGCGGCGCGGTGCTTTCCCCGCTTATTTCTCTTCGATGACGAGGACGTAGACGGTGCCGGAGACCTCATAGCCCAGCTTGGCCTTGACCTCATAGCTGCCGAAGCTCTTGATGGGCTGGTCCAGCACCAGCTTCTTGCCGTCGATGGTCAGGCCGTGCTGGGCCTGAAGGGCGTCGGCGATAGCGGCACCGGTAATAGCGCCGAACAGCTTGCCGCCCTCGCCGCCCTTGGCGGCGATCTTCACCTGGCAGGCCTTCAGCTTCTCGGCGATGGCCAGCGCCTCGGCCTTGGCCTCGGCGTCGGCCTTGGCCTTGGCCTTGGCCTGGAGGTTCATGGTGTTGACGGCGTCGGCAGTGGCCTCCACGGCCATGCCCTTGGGGATCAGGAAGTTGCGGGCGTAGCCCTCGGCGGCCTCGATCATCTGGCCCTTCTTGCCCTTGCCTTTGACGTCCTGCTTGAGAATGACTTTCATATCTGTATCTCCTTTGCCTTAATTTTCAAAATACTTGTCGATGGCCTCCAGCAGCCTGGCCTTGGCCTCGGCCACGGTGATGTTGTCCGCCTGACCGCCGGCGGTGGTGGAATTGCCGCCGCCGCCCAGGGCCTCCAGGATCACCTGGACGTTGACCTCGCCCAGAGAACGGGCGGACATATACACGCCGTCGCCCTTTTTATACAGCACAAAGCTGGCACGGATCCCCTTGAGGGTCAGCAGCTCGTCGGCCGCCTTGGCGGCGGTGACGCGGTCGCACTCCTCATCCAGGGCCACCACGGCGATATCGTCGCGGTACAGCTCCGCCTGACGGATAATGTCGTAGCGGGCGATCATGGAGTTCAGGTCGCCCTGGAACATCCGCTGGACGTCCTGGGTGTCGGCCCCCAGACGGCGGAGGTAGGCAGCCGCCTCAAAGGTGCGGCCGCCGGTGCGGTTGGTAAAGTTCTTGGTATCCAGCACGATGCCGGAGAGCAGGGCCTCGGCCTCGCATTTCAGCACATCGGACGGCTCCACCAGATACTGCATCAGCTCCGCCACCAGCTCGCTGGCGGAGGAGGCGTAGGGCTCATGGTAGTTCAGGGCCATCTTCTCAATGTAGCTGCTGCCGCGGCGGTGGTGGTCGATGACCGCCACACGGTTGCACGTCTCCAGCATCTCCTCGGACTCCACGCTCTCGGGGCGGTTGGTGTCCACCACCACCAGCAGGGAGCCGGGCTGGCACTTGATAAAGGCATCCTGCCCGGAGATGGTGGCATTGGCGTATTCCGGCTGCTCGGAGAGGCGCCGCAGGATGGGGTGGGCGGCGTTGTTCTCGGTGTCGATGATGATCTGGCAGGGCTTGCCGCGCTTGCGGGCGATACAGCAGATGCCCACGGCGGCGCCGAGGGAGTCCATGTCCGCGTACTTGTGGCCCATGACGTACACCTGCTTGGCGTCGTCGATCAGCTCGCCCAGGGCGTTGGCCATGACGCGGGACTTGACCTTGGTGCGCTTTTCGGTGGACTTGCTGCGGCCGCCGTAGAACTCGAAGTTCACACGGTCCTTGACCACGGCCTGATCGCCGCCGCGGGAGAGGGCCATCTCCAGCGCCAGGGAGGCGTTCTTGAACAGCTGCTCGAAGCTGTCCTCGTCCCGGCCCACGCCGATGGACAGCGTGGCGGACACACCTTCGCCGGCCTGGACCTGGCGGACCTTCTCCAGCACATCGAACTTGCTTTCGGTATAGCCGGTGTAGTCCTTCTCCTCGAAGAGGTAGAGGTAGCGGTCGCGGTCGTAGCCCAGCAGCAGCCCGCCGGAGCCGGCGGCCCAGTTGTTCAGCTGCTCCTCCAGCGCGGCCAGCAGGGCCGAGCGCTTATTCTCGGGGCAGGCCTTCATCAGCTCCTCGTAGTTGTCCACCATGAGGATGGCCATGAGGGGCTTGGTCAGCTCCAGCGTCTGGCGCATCTGCTCGGACTCGGTGATGTCCATCCAGTAGGTGGTGGCCAGGGTGGGCTGATCGCCGCCCTCCGGCTCGGGACGGCTCAGGGCGCCGAAAACCCGATAGATCCGGTCGTTCCAGCGGAACTGCTCGGGGTACTCGCGCTTGCCGTCCAGCAGCCAGCGGTAGGTGAAGTCGGGGATCACGGTGTCCACCGCCGTTTCGAAGATCTTATCCTTCAGGCCGGTCAGGTCCGTGAACATATCGTTGCACCACAGGATCTCGCCGGTGGCTACGTCGAACACCAGCATGGGCAGCGGCGCGTAGAGCATATTGCTGGACCGGGCGGTGTCCATGCCGCCGGAGACGCGGTCCATGTACTGGCGGACAGAGGCCTGGGCCATCTTGTTGCGGCGGCGGCCCACCAGAATGACCAGAAGCGCCACCAAGCCCTCCGCCGCCGCCAGCAGCGGCTGGAAGGGCACCGTCACCGCCACAAAGGCGATGAGGCACAGGCTGTACAGCGTCATATTGGTGCGAAATCCGCGTATGATCTTCTTGCTCAAGGGAACGCGCCTCCTTCCCGCCGGGAACACTACTCCATACTATGAGTAGCTTATTATAGCACGAAAGGCAGGCGGGGACAATACGCTTTTCGGGAAATCGGCGGGGAATTTTACCGACGGGGCGGCGGGTGTCAAAGGCCGTCGACAAGTTGGGGGTGTACAAACGGGAAAAACTGTGGTATACTTTGTGAAAAGTGCCGAATACGGCGCGTGTTTTTTGGTTGTTTCGCGGCGCGCGGATGCCGCGGTCAATATAGCAAACGAGGGCGTTCCCCTCTACATCGAGTGCTGACGACGGGCGACAGACTGTTCCCTCCCCCTGCGATGCAGGGCAGGCGGGCGGGGCAGACCGCCTTTGTTTTCGTGCGGTCATTTTTACCCGCCGTGATGCGCTCTATCTTATGAAAAAAGGAGCATCTATTCTTTTATGGCAGAAAAATTCAAGATCATTCCCCTTGGCGGTCTGAACGAGATCGGCAAGAACATGACCGTCTATGAGTACGGCGGCGACATCATCGTGGTGGACTGCGGCATGGCCTTTCCCGGCGATGATATGTACGGCATCGACTGCGTCATTCCCGACGTCAGCTATCTGGTGAAAAACCGCAGCCGGCTGCGGGGCCTGTTCATTACCCACGGGCACGAGGACCACATCGGGGCCATCCCCTATGTGCTCAAGCAGATCAATATGCCCATCTACTGCACGCGGTTCACCGCGGGGCTGATCAAGCTGAAGCTGCAGGAGCACGGGCTGGCCAGCTCCACGAAGCTGATCACCGTGGAGCCGGGCCAGACGGTGCGGGCCGGCAAGTTCCAGGTGGAGTTCATCCACGTGAACCACTCCATCGCCGACTCGGTGGCCTTCGCCATTCACACACGGATGGGCGCGGTGGTGCACACCGGCGACTTCAAGATCGACTCCACGCCCATCGATGGGGAGGTCATCGACCTGGCGCGCTTCGGCGAGCTGGGCAAGCAGGGCGTGCTGGCGCTGCTGGCGGACTCCACCAACGTGGAGCGCCCGGGCTATACCATGAGCGAGCGCGCCGTGGGCGCCACGTTTAAGCGGCAGTTCACCGGGTGCGACAAGCGGATCATCGTGACCACCTTCGCCAGCAACGTGCACCGCATCCAGCAGGTGCTGGACGCCGCCGCCGCCTGCGGGCGGAAGGTGGCCGTTACCGGCCGGAGCATGGAGAACATCATGAAGGTCTCCACGGAGCTGGGGTACATGAAGGTGCCCAAGAACACGCTGATGGATATCAACCGCATCAAGGGACTGCCCCTGAACCAGCAGGTCATCGTGACCACCGGCTCTCAGGGCGAGGAGATGAGCGCCCTGTACCGCATGGCGTTCTCCACCCACAAGCAGGTGGACATCGGCCCCGGCGACAAGGTCATCATCTCCGCCAGCGCCATACCCGGCAACGAGGTGACGGTGGGGCGGGTCATCAA
>DJPP01000045.1:11480-14868 GCA_002438575.1 Oscillospiraceae bacterium UBA6409
TACGACAAGGCGGATATGCTGCACGTGTCCGGCCACGCCTGCCAGGAGGAGCTGAAGATCATCCACGCGCTGACGAAGCCCAGGTTCTTCATCCCTCTGCACGGCGAGCAGCGGATGCTGCAGATCCACAAGCGGGTGGCGGAGAGCATGGGCATGGCTCCCACCAGCATCGTGGTGGCCGACAACGGCAGCGTTATCGAGCTGACCACCAAGCACATCAAGTGCGAGACCACCGTCCCCGCCGGCGAAGTGTTCGTGGACGGCGGCGGCGTGGGCGAAGTGGGCGCGGTGGTGCTGAACGACCGGAAGCTGCTGGCCGAGGACGGCATGGTGGTCATCGTGCTGCCCATGTCCAGCCACGACCATCAGCTGCTGTGCCCGCCGGAGATCGTTACCCGGGGCTTCGTGTATGTGAAGGAGTCCGAGGAGCTGCTGGAGGATATGCGCCGGGTGGCCACGGAGACGGTGGACGGTATGTCCGCCAAGAAGCGCCGGGACGAGGGCGACGTGTGCCGCGCCGTGCGCTCCGCTGTGAGCAGCTATCTCTATAAGCACACCAAGCGCAGCCCCATGATCATCCCCATGGTGACAAAGCTGTAAAAAAGAAAACACCATCCTGACGGATGGTGTTTCTTTTGTGACCGGGTGCAGGTTTTGTTGTCTGCACCCCGCATACCGCAAGGAAGGGGTGTGAGGGGGGAACCTTTGACGGGTTCCCCCACTCGCGTTCAGTCACCCTCCCGCAGGCGACCACTTTTGCGAAGCAAAAGCGGTGCTCCAAAAAAGAAGAGACACACGAATGTGTGTCTCTTCTTTTTTGGATCGGGCGACGAGGCTCGACTCGCTACCGGCATCCCACGAATGGCAGAGCCATTCGCAGGAGCCCTGCCGGACCTCTTGATTTAACGCGCTGCGCGCAGGTCGAGGCAGCAAGTTCAAACCTGCCCGCGGCATTCCAAAAAGAAAACACCATCCTTTCGGATGGGGCTTTCTTTTTGGAGCGGGCGACGAGGCTCGAACTCGCTACCTCGACCTTGGCAAGGTCGCGCTCTACCAGATGAGCTACGCCCGCAAACGCAAGGTAGATTATAGCGGAAAACCCGCCGCTTGTCAACCCTGCATTTTCGCTTTTTGTAAAAAATCACTTCCGGCGCGGCATGGGCTATCGCATGAGGATCTCCACCACGCCGGCGTTGGCGGCGTTGGGATAGAAATTCGTCACCCAGCCGCTGCCGCCCACGGCGCTCTGCACCTGGTATACCGTCTGCTGCACCTGATAGGACTGCCCTTCAAAGGCGCTCAGCTGCACCACCAGCTCCGTTTTGCCTGCCTGGGCCGCCTCGGTCAGCAGATCGTGCAGGGCAGAGACATTGGTGGCGTGGACGATGTCGATGATCTGCTGCTCGGTCTTCTTATAGCCGATGGTCACGGTGATCTCGCTGTAATTCCGGGCGGAGTCGTCCACGGTGTACTGGATATAGGACACAGCGTAGGAGCCCATGGGCGTGTCCTTCTCCACCTCGCGGCAGGCCTTCTCCGCCGCGTCACCGGCGTCCAGCCCCTCCTGGGCGTAATAGAGCCAGATGGTCCCCTCCTCCGCGTGGTTACCCACGAAGATGAGGATATTGTTTACCAGATCCTGATAGGTGTCTGCCCGCAGCACGTCCCGGCCCTCGCCCTCGTAATAGGTAGGGCTGTGGTCCTTGACCTCGTACCACTCCCGGTCCAGCAGACTGCCGCAGCCGGTCAGCAACGCCGCCAGCAGCGCGCACAGCAGCGCCGCACACCATCTCTTTACCATGTCCGCACCCGCCTTTCCGTCTCGTTACAGCAGCTCCAGCTGCTTCTCCTCGCTGTCCTCCGGCTTCAGGAGCGCGCCCGCCGCGGGGATGGTCCGCGTCCGGTAGCGGGCACCGTTGACAATGCCGCATTCCGCCGCGGGAAGCACCTTTTCCAGCCGGTATTTGGGCTTGATGTTCATCACCTGCACGCCTTGGGTAGAACGGGTGGTCTTGGGCGCGAGCAGCGCCGTGTGCACCAGCAGGGCCCGGGGCTCGTTGGTCTCCAGCGCCAGCTCCGTGTCCTCCGTCAGGTGTACGGCGCACACCAGCGGGAACTTGTCGCAGTAGGCGCCGGTGAGCTTCCGCCGGTTGGACACCGTGGCGTAGGCGCTGAGCGCCACACGGGCGGCGCGGCCGTTCTCGAAGAAGAACACCACGCTGCCGCTGTAATCCCCGGGCAGGCACAGCCAGATCACATTCTCGCCGGCGTCCATGCCCAGTCTGGCGGGCAGGTAGTCGCCCAGGGCGGAGGCCTTCGTCTCCCCGAACTCGCTGGCGCGGGTCTTGTACACCTGGCACTTATCCGTGAACAGCAGCAGCTCCGTGCTGTTGGCGGCCTCGAAGTACTGCCGCAGGCTGTCGCCCTCCTTGAACTTCTGCTCGCCGGACATCCGCAGCGACTGGGGCGTGATCTTCTTGAAATAGCCCTCCCGGCTCAGGAACAGGTGGACGGGATAGTCCTCCACCGGCTCCTCGTCCGGCTCCTCCGGCATCTCGTGACTGTACACGATCTCCGTCCGCCGGGGCACGGCGTACTTCTTCTTCACATCCTCCAACTCGCCGATGATGATCTTGCGGATACGGCCCGGCTTGGCCAGCGTGTCCTCCAGGTCCTCTATCTCGTCCTGCAGGGCGCTGGTCTCCGCCACCCGCTTGAGGATGTACTCCTTGTTGATATTCCGCAGCTTGATCTCCGCCACGTACTCCGCCTGCACCTGATCGATCCCGAAGCCGATCATCAGGTTGGGGATGACCTCGGCTTCCTCCTCCGTCTCGCGGATGATCTGGATGGCCCGGTCGATATCCAGCAGGATACGCTTCAGGCCCTGCAACAGGTGAAGCTTTTCCTTTTTCTTATTCAGGATAAAGTACACCCGGCGCTTGACGCAGTCGGTGCGCCAGGCGGTCCACTCCTCCAGGATGCCGCCCACGCCCAGCACGCGGGGCATACCGGCGATGAGGATGTTGAAGTTGCAGCTGACGGTATCCTGCAGGGGCGTCAGCCGGTACAGCTTGGCCATAAGCTTGTCCGGATCCACGCCCCGCTTCAGGTCGATGGCCAGCTTCAGGCCGCTGAGGTCCGTCTCGTCGCGCATATCGGCGATCTCCTTAACCTTGCCGGCCTTTACCAGCTCCGCCACCTTGTCCAGGATGGCCTCGATGGTGGTGGAATAGGGGATCTCGTACACCTCGACGACGTTTTCCTTCTTATCGTACCGCCATCGGGCGCGGACCTTCAGGCCGCCGCGGCCGGTGCTGTAAATGGCTCGCAGATCGTCGCCGTCACAGATGATCTGGCCGCCGGTGGGAAAATCCGGCGCCAGCAG
>DJPP01000045.1:14968-18464 GCA_002438575.1 Oscillospiraceae bacterium UBA6409
TAAAGCCGCAGATCTGGCTGGCCATGCCCACGGCGATGCCCTGGTTGGCGGACACCAGCACATTGGGATAGGTGGTGGGCAGCAGTGCCGGCTCCTTGGTGGTGTTGTCGTAGTTGTCCACAAAGTCCACGGCGTCGCTGTCCAGGTCACGGAACAGCTCGGCGCAGATGGGGGCCAGCTTGGCCTCGGTATACCGGCTGGCGGCGTAGGCCATATCCCGGGAGTAGACCTTGCCGAAGTTGCCCTTGCTGTCCACAAACGGGTGCAGCAGGGACTCGTTGCCCTTGGCCAGACGCACCATGGTCTCGTAGATGGCCTGGTCGCCGTGGGGGTTCAGGCGCATGGTCTGGCCCACGATGTTGGCGCTCTTGGTGCGGCTGCCGGTCAGCAGGCCCATCTTGTACATGGTGTACAGCAGCTTCCGGTGGGAGGGCTTGAAGCCGTCGATCTCCGGGATGGCGCGGCTGACGATGACCGACATGGCGTAGGGCATATAGTTCTCGTCCAGCGTGGCGGTGATGGGCTGCTCCACCACAGCGCCGCGCAGGCCCATCACGTTGGGATCGCCCGCGTGCCGTATTTCTTTTTCCTCGGTTTTCTTTTTTGCCATAGGAAACAGGTTCCTTTCTTATTTACCGGCATGAGATCCGATGATCTCATTGCCATGCGAGGGCTTGCGTTTATCGTGCGGGGCGATGTGGGCATCGCCCCCTACGAAATGCGCGGATCTTTCGTCCTGCCGATGACGAACGGGAGAAAGGTGCGATTCTTGTGCCAAGACAAGGCGCGAAGGCGAAGGCGTACCGTGTGTACGTCGAGCCGCCGCAACGACGTATTGGCGCAAGAGGCGTACCTTTATCAGCTTACATCGATCATATCCAGGTACTTGTACCCGTTTTCAGCGATATAGTCCTTTCTGCCGGACAGGTTGTCGCCCAACAGCAGGTCGAACACCCGGGCCGTCTCCTCGGCGTCCTCCGGCAGGACGCGGATCAGCCGCCGCGTCTCCGGGCTCATGGTGGTCATCCACATCATCTCCGGGTCATTCTCGCCCAGTCCCTTGGAGCGCTGGACATTGACCTTCTTGCCCTCCAGCTTTTTCAGAATGTCCGCCTTCTCCTTCTCCGAATAGGCGAACCAGGTCTTCTCGCCGGACTTCTCCTTGCAGGTGATCTCGAACAGGGGCGTCTCGGCGATATAGACGTAGCCCTCACGGATCAGGGTGGGGCACAGGCGGTAGAGCATGGTCAGGATCAGCGTGCGGATCTGGAAGCCGTCCACGTCGCCATCGGTGCAGATGACCACCTTGCTCCAGCGGAGGTTGCTCAGGTCAAACTGGTTCAGGTCCTTGACGGCCTTGCCGCTGACCTCCACGCCGCAGCCCAGCACCTTCATCAGGTCGGTGATGACGTCGCTTTTGAAAATGCGGGGATAATCCGCCTTCAGGCAGTTCAGTATCTTGCCGCGGACGGGCATGAGGCCCTGGAACTCCGCGTCGCGGGACTGCTTGCAGGCGCCCAGAGCAGAGTCGCCCTCCACGATGTAGATCTCGCGGCGCTCCACATCCTTGGTACGGCAGTCCACGAACTTCTGCACCCGGTTGGCAATATCGATCTTCTCGGTGAGCTTTTTCTTCTGGTTGATGCGGGTGCGCTCCGCCGTCTCGCGGCTGCGCTTGTTGATGAGCACCTGGGCGGCGATCTTCTCCGCCGCGTCACGGTTCTCGATGAAGTATATCTCCAGCCGGCTGCGGAGGAACTCCGTCATGGCCTCCTGGATGAACTTGTTGGTGATGGCCTTCTTGGTCTGGTTCTCGTAGCTGGTCTGGGTGGAAAAGCTGCTGCTGACCAGGATCAGGCAGTCCTGCACATCCGGGAAGGTGATTTTGGCCTCGCCCTTGACGTACTTGTTGTTGTCCCGCAGGTATTTGTCGATGGCGGACACCATGGCCGAGCGCGTGGCCTTCTCCGGGCTGCCGCCGTGCTCCAGAAAGCTGGAGTTGTGGTAGTATTCGCACAGCGCCGTCTTGTTGGAGAAGCACAGCGCCACGCTGAGCTTTACCTTGTACTCCGGCTTGTCCGGCCGATCCCGGCCCCGGCGCTCGGCCTCCCAATACACCGGCTCGGTCAGGGCGTCCAGCCCTGCCAGCTCCCGGATGTAGTCCTCGATGCCGTGCTCGTAGACGAACTCCTCCGTCTCGAGCTTTCCGGCTGCTGTCTCGTTTTTCAGCCGGAAGGTCACGCCGGCGTTGACCACCGCCTGCCGCCGCATGACGTCGCGGTAGTAGTCCACGGGAATGTCGATATCGGTAAACACATCCAGGTCCGGCAGCCAGCGGATGGTGGTGCCGGTACGCTTCTTATTGCCGGTCTGTTCGCTGACTTCAAGCTTGCCCACGATCTCGCCGCGCTCAAAGTGCAGGCGGTACTCCTTCCCGTCACGCCAGACGGTCACGTCCATGTAGCGGGAGGCGTACTGGGTGGCGCAGGAGCCCAGGCCGTTCAGGCCCAGGGAGAACTCATAGTTCTCACTGTTCTCGTTGTCGTACTTGCCGCCGGCGTACAGCTCGCAGAATACCAGCTCCCAGTTGTAGCGGCCTTCCTTTTCGTTCCAGTCCACCGGGCAGCCCCGGCCCTGGTCCTCCACCTGGATGGACCGGTCGGCGAACCGGGTCACGGTGATGAGCTTGCCGTGGCCGCCCCGGGCCTCGTCAATGGCGTTGGACAGTATCTCGAATACCGCGTGCTCGCAGCCCTCCAGCCCATCGGAGCCGAAAATGACGCCGGGCCGCTTCCGTACCCGGTCCGCCCCCTTCAGACTGGAGATACTTTCATTGTCATAAGTCGCTTTCTTTGCCATATCTATCCTCCGGTGTATACCGATCACAATTCATTATACATTATATAGTATCGGCAGGCGTTTTGCAAGCGCTCACACGCCCCATTCCCCGCCGCTTCCGCAAGAAATGTTAGGTCCCCTGAAATATTGACTGGTTTACACAAAAAATAACCCGGCCGCAACCGGGCGCAGCCCTTTGTGTATAGGGTTTTGCACAGTTTCCACACCTTTTTCCACCAGCGTTATGTTACCTGATAATTCTCGTAAAAAGTTGCAAAAATACAGTTAATAGACATAATCAGGCGGCTTTTACTCTTATGCGTGTATACTTGCGTGCATATTCATTTGCTGCGTGCGCTTATCGGACGACACGCTGTTGAATAATCGTGAAACCCCCTGTCCCCCAGGGCTTTTCGCCCCCGATGCCGACAAACTACACAAAGGGACAACCACAGCGCGGCGCAACTTTTCCGTCACGAGGCAAAAAAGCCTCTTGCGCTCTGCCGGCAGGTGTGCTATGATGTGAATACAGTTGTTCGCAAGCGGCGGACACAGGGAGGAACGATATGGAGAAACAGAAATTTTACTTAGTCGCCGCCGACGCTCTGCCGGAGGTCTTTCTCCGGGTGGCCGAGGCCAAACGGATGCTGCAGGTAGG
>DJPP01000045.1:18564-20358 GCA_002438575.1 Oscillospiraceae bacterium UBA6409
CAGCCCTTCCAGAATATGCACGCGGGCCATATCATCACCTTCTACGCGCTGCTGAAGGACAATCCCGGCGTGCTGTCCAACTACCTGTCCATTTTCGCCAATTCCGGCGCCAACATCCTGACCATCAACCAGACCATCCCCACCAACGGCTGCGCCGGCGTGACCATCTCCGCCGAGACGGGCGATATGTCCGAGGAGCTGGATGACCTGATGACCCGTGCCGCCGCGGCGGAGGGCGTGCTCAAATTCGAGATCATGGCGGGATAACACCGCTGAAACCGCAAAAGCAGGGAGCGAAACGCTCCCTGCTTTTATTATTACTTCACTGCTTCAAATCGTTATCTCTCGGGTCAGTGCGGCACACTAACATTAACAATAGCAGAATCAACGGTACCATCATCGTTGAAAAACACAGTGCCATCGTAGATCGTCGAAGTTAAATTTCCGTACTTGTCTTTTATGAAGACCTTTCCGGAAACTTCAAATCGTTTGTCTTCCTTAACTTCTGTGACCGCTGCCGTTTTGCATAGTACGCCTCCGGAGGTATCATATTTTTCGCTTAGCTTTGAGCGCACCTTACTTTCCACACTCGAAACTGCTTTTTCTTCCAATGAAGTTTCTTTAACTGTGCTCACAGTGCTCTCTTCTGCTCCGCAGGCGCAGAGAAGCGCACACATGACAGCCGCTATGAAAGCCGCAAGTATTCTCTTTTTCATTTCCTCTCTCCTTTTTGCATTTGTTGAGTTCTTTTCTTTTCGCAGAGTTTGCACATTCCCACAGCTCGGCCATCATATGCCAGAGCTTCGGCCTCGCTGTCAAAGGACAGATAACCGGCACAGCCATCTGCCGTGTGATGGCAATACCCCTTGATATGCAGTGTGTGAGTTCTCGGGTTATAAATGTATTTAATGGCCATATCACCGCCCCCCCTTTCTGTTGTTGCTGAATGATGCATTGTATATACTCGCATGATACTTCATTTTATCAATAAATACAATATGTAAAACATACAATATTTATTGATGTTATTTGTGCAAACTATCACTGATACTGTATGTGGAGGTGATAGTATATGTATATGCGCATTAGAAAGGCACGAGAAGATGCGGGGTATACGCGGGAGAAGTTCGCAGAGCTTTTGGATGTCAGCGTGTCCTATATGGCAGAGGTGGAGCGCGGACGAACGGGTGTATCTGTAAAAATGCTGGTCAGGATATGTGATGTTCTGGGTTTATCTGCGGATTATGTGCTGTTCGGGACGAGGCGTGATGATGACGACTTACGAGCCGACCGCATCAGCCATATTGACAGCCGCTATTTGCCTTTGCTGGACTGTGTTATTACAGAGCTTTTAGCGCTGAACGAACATTAAAGCATAAAAAGAACCGTCCTTGCGGACGGTTCTTTTTGTTGTATGGGAGTTACTCCGCCTTGGGAGCCTCAGCGGCAGCGGCCTCGGCAGCAGCCTTGGCAGCGGCAGCCTTCTTCTCGGCAGCGGCCTTCTGCGCGGCCTTGAACTTCTCCTTCTCCTCGGGCGTGGGGATAGGCTCAATGGCGTTGCGCGGGCAGGCCTTGGCGCACATGGTACAGTTCTTGCACTTGCTGTAATCGATGACGGCCACGTTGTCCACAACGTGGATGGCGTCGAACTTACAGGTGCGCTCGCACATGCCGCAGGCAATGCAGCTGGTGGTGCAGAGCTTGTTGGCAACTGCGCCCTTATCCTGATTGGAGCACATGACCACAGGCTTGCGGGGGCCCGCAGCGTCGATCATGATGACCTTCTTGGGGCAG
>DJPP01000070.1:0-19315 GCA_002438575.1 Oscillospiraceae bacterium UBA6409
AGGGGAAGCCCATTTATTATGAGTTCACCGCCTGCCCAACGGCGGAATTTGCCAGGAAGCACGGGCTGCTGGAGGTCATGCCGGCGCTGTGCAACCCGGATTACGAGTCCATGGAGCTGATCCACGCGCGGCTGGTGCGTACCACCACCTGCGCCAACGGCTGCAAATGCGACTACGCCATCTGCGGCGACAGGGACCCGTACCTGGCAGCACACCCGGAGTACCGGGACGAGGCCGGATACCGGCGGAACAACTGAGGAGGGATGCGGTATGACATACACCGGAATGCCCATGGGGATGTGGGCGCTGTTCTCCGGTTCATTTCGGCGGCAGCTGACAGAGGTTTTCGGCTACAGCGCGGACACAGCCCGGGCTGTAACAAAAAAGGCAAAGCCCCGGTACCGGGAGATCATTGATTGGCTGCCGACGTTCGAAAAAGCGGACCGCTTTAAGATGAACATCGTCAACTGTGCCCTGCTGGGCGCGTTCGTTCTGTCCATGCCGGAACGGCCGGATGTGGAACGGCTGACGGACTTTTACGCCAGGGGCATGATGACCGGACCCATGCGGTGGTTCTGCCGCAAAAGCGGCAAGCGGAAGTTCACAAAGGCGGACATTGCGGGCATGAAGGCTACCGCCGCGCTGCGGGCCGCTGACCGCAACCCCTACTCCTGGAATATGGACTTTTACGAATACCCGGACGGCAGCGGCTATGAAGGACGGTTCACCCGGTGCGGCATCTGCACACTGATGCAGGAGCTGGGATTGTACGACCTGACACCGGCGCTGTGTCATCTGGACTATACCATGAGCGAGGCCGGCGGCGCGACAGACTTTGTGCGGGCGTATACCCTGGCCTCCGGCGGGCCGTACTGCGACTGCGGCTATAAGAAAAAGAAAGCGTGAAAAAGCGCCCCCCAAGGGGGCGCTTTTTTATATCTGCTTGTCGGGCAGCAGGTCGGTCATGCTCTTGAGACTGATACCCAGGGTGGACATATTGTGCAGCAGTGCGGAGGTCGTGGGCGGCAGAACACCCGCCACGCCCAGCACGATCAGGGAGAAGTTGAATCCCACGATGAACCGGTAGTTACGATGGATACGCCGCATCAGCGCTTCGCTGAGCTGCCGTAATGTCACCAGCTCGAACAGATCCTCGGACGCGATGGTGATATCGGCGATCTCACGGGCGATAGCCGCACCGGTGGAGATAGCGATGCCCGCGTCGGCCTCGGACAGGGCGGGCGAGTCGTTGACGCCGTCACCCACCATGATGACCGTGTGGCCCTTGGCCTTCTCGGCCCGGATGAAGGCGGCCTTATCCTCGGGCAGCACCTCGGCAAACACCGCGTCCACGCCCACCTGCCGGGCCACGGCCTCGGCTGTCTTGCGGTTGTCACCGGTCATCATCACGACCTTGGTGATACCGCAGTCATGCAGGGCCTGTACCGCGGCGCGGGCCTCCTGCCGCAGGGGGTCGAAAATGCAGATGACCGCCGCCAGCTCACCGGCAATGCACAGATAGAGATGGGAATAGGCCTCAGGCAGGGCGGCAAACCTGTCCTCCTCCCCTGCCGGAACACGGCAGCCCTCGTCCTCGAAAACGAAATGGGCGCTGCCGATGAGGACCTTTCTGCCCTCTACCATGCTGGAGATACCGTGGGCCACCACGTACTGCACCTGAGAGTGGTACTCTTCATGGGACAGGCCGCGGACCTTGGCCTCCTCCACCACGGCGTTGGCCATGGAATGGGGATAGTGCTCCTCCAGGCAGGCAGCCAGACGCAGCATATCCGGCTCGTTATGGCCGCCGAAGGTAACGATCTGGGCCACCCGGGGCGTGGCGTAGGTCAGCGTACCGGTCTTATCGAAGACAATGGTGTCCGCCTTGGCGACGGCCTCCAGGAAACGGCCGCCCTTGACAGAGATATGGTGGCCGCTGCTCTCGCGCATGGCGGACAGCACCGCGATGGGGATCGCCAGCTTCAGCGCACAGGAGAAGTCCACCATCAGCACCGCCAGCGTCTTGGTGATGTTGCGGGTCAGGGCGTAGGTCAGCACCGTGCCGCCCAGGGTGTAGGGCACCAGACGGTCCGCCAACCGCGCAGCCTTATCCTCCGCGGTGGATTTCAGCTTTTCGGACTCCTCGATCATATGGACGATGCGGTCATACCGCCCGCCGCCGGAGGCCTTGTCTACGCAGACGACGCACTCGCCTTCCTCGGCTACGGTGCCGGCATAGACATAGCTGCCGGGGCGCTTGGGAACGGGCATGGACTCGCCGGTCATGGAGGACTGGTTCACCATAGCCTCGCCCTCCACCACCCGGCCGTCCAGGGGGATCATGCTGCCGGTGCGTACCACCACGCAGTCGCCCTCCTGCACGTCAGAGACGGGTACCAGGACCTCGGTATCGTTCACCCGCAGCCAGACCTTATCCACATTGAGGCTCATGGCCCCGGCCAGGTCCGCCACGGATTTCTTGTGGGTCCACTCCTCCAGGATCTCGCCCAGCCGCAGCATGAACATCACAGACCCGGCGGTGGCAAAATCACCGCGGGCGAGGGAGACCGTGACGGCGGTGGCATCCAGCACCGCCACAGACAGCTTGCCGTGCCACAGGGCTTTCAGGCCCTCTTTGATATACTTGACGGAACGGAGCACCGCCAGCGCCGTTGTCACAGGCACCGGCAGGAACAGCCGGGAGATGCACCGCCGCATGACGGTCATAGCCAGCTTATCCTCGAACTCCCGGTTCAGGGCGCGGGAGGTATGCTCCGGCACCAGGTCCAGCGCCTCGGCCTTTGGAAAGGAGAAGGCCGCCAGGGCGGCGATCACACTGCCGCGGTCCGCTGTGTACAGCACCACGGCATCTCCCGTGCGGTCATAGACCTTGACATCCGTCACGCCGTCCACGGCACGCAGGTAGTATTCTACTACGTCCGCCTGGTGCAGCGTCATGGCGGGGCATTGCAGATGGACCCGCAGGCGGCCCGGTATGTCATGTAGGATCGTGCATCTCATGGGTCACTCCGCCTTGCTTTCCTCCGCGGAAGTATCCTCCACCACAGCGGTGGCAGCCTGATCGGCGCGCTTCTGGTTGATGGCCTTGGCCTCGGCATAGATATCCTCTGCGCCCTCGCGGACGGTGGTAACGGTCTCCATCACGCTGTCCTTGGCGCGGAGCACGGCGGCGGTGGTGTGGGCATAGGCCTTCTTGGCGTCCTTGCTGCCCAGGACCTTAATGCCGGCGGTGCCGAACAGCACGCCGGCGGCGAACATGGCAAATTTTTTCATGTCAGATCACTCCTTTATCCTTTATATTGCGCAGCGGTTAATCAAAACTAACTGCTGCCTGTAAGATAGCACAGCGCGGGAAAAAAAGCAAGACTTTGCCGAAACAAAACCGCCAAAAATGTCATGGAACACAGTATGTTCCGCAAGAAAAATGACAAACACGCCACGCACAGCCGTAAAAATACGCAGACCGCCGGAGGCGTCAGCGACACCTCCGACGGCCTGAAGCATAGGCAGCGAGATAGGGGAAGGAAGTTTTTTATAAGGAAGGTTTTGTGGGCGGGAGTAGCGCCCATGAAGAAGTTTCTTGCCCGCTGCCCGGGAAAAAAAGCAAGGTCATGCCCGCGCCGGCGCGTCACGGTGTATGGTCAGCAGCACCGCTGCCGACAGCGGCAGGCAGGCCGTCAGGCCCCATAGAGGGATACCGTAGCCCACCTGCTCGATGAGCCGCCCAAGCACCGTGGGCGCGATCAGTGCCGACAGGGACACGCCCAGTACAATGATGGACGAGGCCGAGGCCGTCCGGGTGGGGAACGTCTCGCAGCAGAGGATCACCAGGGCAGGGACCTCCGCGCCCTGCAGCAGACCCAGCAGCACCAGAAGCACTCGCTGAACGGCCAGGGACGGCGTCAGCAGCAAAATCGCAAACACGCCGGCCGACAAAAAGCAGGTGAGCAGGTAGAACGTCCGCACCGGCATACGCTTATACACCAGCGGCGAGAGCATACGGACCACCAACGCGCCCAGGAAAAACAGGGTGAGCATGGCGTTGGCCGCGCCGCCCGCCATGTGGTACACGGTCTTGTAGTAGTTGGGCAGCCAGACGGCGATGCCGTTCTGGAAGCACAGATACAGAAAACAGCACAGCAGATAGAGCCACGCGCGCTTGTCACGGAAGATCTCCGCCGGGTTGGCCGCGGATCGGTCCCGCAGGGCCGTCATATCGGCGTAGGGTGTGTGGGGCGTGGCGCGGCGGGACACCGCCCAGAACGCCGCGCCCAGCACCAGCGCCGCCGCGCCCAGCGCCAGATACGGCACAGCGAAGGTGGCGGGACGGCCGCTGTCGGTAAGCCACGTCACCAGCAGGGGCGCCAGCATGGCGCCCAAGCCGTAGAAGCCGTGGACGATGGGCAGCAGCGTGCTCTTCTTCTCGGGAAACACATCGGCGATGACGCCGTTCATCAGCAGGTCAATGGTGATATAGCCCACACCGCCGATCAGCGCAAACACCAGCAGCAGCCCATAGCTGTCATTGCCGTACAGGGGCATGGTGCCGATGGTCACACCGGCCACGCCCACCAGCACCGCGCCGGCCAGCAGGCCGTACAGCTTGTGGAGCCGTTCGCCGAACAGGCCCAGCAGCACCGTCATCACGATGCCGCCCAGGGACTGAATGGTCATCACGAAGCCCTGACGGCTTTCGGTGATGCCGAAAAAGGCCATCATGGACTCGGCATTGGCGCCGAAGGCATTGAAATAGACGCCGTACAGCAGAAACAGAGCGAAGCACAGGACCGCCAGCAGCGGCAGAATACGCTTTGCGCCTCTCATGCCCGGCTCCTCATGGTGGCCAGAGCATGGAAGGTCTCCCGCAGGGCGGGATACTGCTGCAAGTAGAGCCGGTAGTAGGGCGCATAGGCGCGGCTGCGTTCCGCGTCGGGATACAGAACGGTATCCGGCTTGACGATGGCATCGCAGGCGCTCTCCACGGAGGGATACACGCCGGCACCAACACCGGCCAGAATAGCCACGCCCAGCGCCGGACCCTCCAGCGCCGCCTTGGCGGTCTGAATGGGGCAGCCGTATACATCGGCCAGCATCTGGCGCCAGAACGCGCTCCGCGCGCCGCCGCCGCAGGCCATCATCTCCTCCGTGGGCACATTCATGCCCCGGAGCACATCCACGCACTGACGTTGGGAGTAGGTAACGCCCTCCAGCACGGCGCGGATCAGGTGGCCGCGGTCATGGCCGCCGGACAGACCGATAAACGCGCCCCGGGCCTTCTCGTCCAGCAGCGGGGATCGCTCGCCCATCAGATAGGGCAGGAACAGCAGGCCGTCAGCGCCAATGGGGGTTTTCTCGGCCAGGGCCGTCATCAGCTCATAGGGGTCCACGCCCTGCCGGGCGGCCTCGGCCACCTCGCCGGCGCAGCAGGTGTCCCGCAGCCAGCGCAGGGACTGCCCTGCCGCCAGGGTACAGCTCATCACCGCCCACTTGCCGGGAACGGCGGAGCAGAAGGTGTGTACGCGGCCCGCCGGGTCGATGGAGACACTGTCCGCATGGGCAAAGACCACGCCGGAGGTTCCCAGCGTCGTAAAGGCCTTGCCATAGCGGACCGTACCGGTGCCCACAGCGGCGGCGGCGTTGTCGCCGCCGCCGCCCACCACGGGCGTACCCTCTGCCAGCCCCGTCAGGGCGGCGGCTTCCGCCGTCACCGTGCCGGTCACGTCCACGGACTCGTACATCCGGCCCAGCAGTGCTGGGTCGATGTCCAGCTTGTTCAGTATCTCATCGGACCACTGCCGCCGGGGCACGTCCAACAGGTTCATGCCGGAGGCGTCGGATACCTCGGTGGCAAACTGGCCGGTGAGGCAGTAGCGGATATAATCCTTGGGCAGCAGGATATGACGGCAGGCCCTGTAGACCTCCGGCAGATGCTTCCGCACCCACAGGATCTTCCCGGCGGTGAAGCCCGTTAGGGCGGGGTTGGCGGTAATGGCGATGAGTTTCTCCGCGCCAACAGTCTCGGTGATCTCGCGGCACTCCTCGCCGGTGCGGCCATCGCACCACAGGATGCTGCGGTGCAGCACCTCTCCCCTCTCGTCCAGCATCACCAGGCCGTGCATCTGCCCGGAGATGCCCACACCGGCAATATCGGCGGCGGGCACACCGCTTTTGTGCAGCACGGCCTGCACCGTCTCCCGCACGGCACGCCACCAGTCGGACGGCTCCTGCTCAGCCCAGCCGTTCCGGGGCTGGTAGAGGGGGTATTCCACCGTGTGGGCAGCCATAGCCGTGCCGTCACTGCGGAACAGCACCGTCTTGGTGCCGGAGGTGCCCAGGTCGATGCCCAGCAAATATTCCTTCATAGCCTTGCGCCTCCTTCAGGCAGGGCCGCCCTCTCGGGCGGCCCGCAATACGTTATTTCAGCGGAACAGCACCCGGTTGACGACGGATTCCAGATACTCCTGATGGCCGCTGGGCACATCGAAGCTCTTGAGACCCTCGGCGTAATCCGCCAGAGACTCCAGGGTCATCTCGCCGTCCACGATCTTCTTGCCCACGCCGCTTTCATAGCTGCTGTAGCGTTCCTTGACGAACTGGTCCAGCCGGCCGTCCGCCTTCAGCTCCAGCGCCTTGCGGAGGCCCAGGGCGAAGGTGTCCATACCGGAGATATAGGCCAGCAGAATGTCCTCGAAGGTATTGGACTGACGGCGGGCCTTGGCGTCAAAGTTCAGGCCACCGTTGGTAAAGCCGCCGGCGCGGAGGACCTCCATCATGCAGTAGGTGGCGCTGTACACATTGGCGGGGAACTGGTCGGTATCCCAGCCCAGCAGATAGTCGCCCTCGTTGGCGTCGATGGAGCCGAAGCTGCCGTTGACGATGGCGGTACGCAGCTCATGCTCGAAGGTATGGCCCGCCAGAGTGGCGTGGTTGGCCTCGATGTTCATCTTGAAGTCCGCCGTCAGGTCGTACTTCCGCAGGAAGTTCATGCAGGTGGCCACGTCGAAGTCGTACTGGTGCTTGGTGGGCTCCTTCGGCTTGGGCTCCAGATAGAAATCGCCGGTAAAGCCGATCTTGCGGCCGTAGTCACGGGCCATACGCAGGAAGCGGGCCATGTTGTCCAGTTCCAGCCCCATGTCGGTATTCAGCAGGGTGTCATAGCCCTCGCGGCCGCCCCAGAACACATAGCCGGTGGCGCCCAGCTTCACCGCGGCATCCAGGCAGGCCCGGACCTTGGCGGCGGCGGCGGCGAACACATCGGCGCAGCAGGAGGTGGCGGCGCCGGCCATGAACTTCTTGTCGCCGAAGTTGTTGGCCGTGACCCACAGGCACTTCTTGCCGGTCTTCTTCTGCAGCTCGTACAGATACTCCACCATCACGCGGAAATTGGCGATGCTCTCGGCCAGGGTAGCGCCCTCCGGGGCGATGTCCACGTCATGGAAGCAGTAGTAGTCGATGTTCAGCTTTTCCATCAGCTCGAAGGCGAAGTCCGCCTTGGCGCGGAACTTGGCCATGGGGTCCGTCTGGCCCATGGACTTATCCATGGTACCGGAGCCGAACATATCCACGCCCTCGGCATCGATGGTATGCCAATAGCTCAACGCGAACTTCAGATGCTCACGCATTTTCTTGCCGGCGATGACCTCGTCCGGGTCATACCAACGGAAGGTAAAGGGGTCGGTCCCCTTGGGATCGTAGACGACCTTACTCACATCAGCGTACTTTTTCATGTTATTACACCTCCGAAGTATGTTTCGTTTTTACGCGGGAACGGATCATGGGCACCACCAGCTGGATGATAACGGCCACCAGCAAGATCGAGCCCTTGATGGTATCGTTGATCAGGGCGTCCACCTGCAGGGAGGCGATGATCTTGTCGATGATGGTATAGCTCATGGCGCCGAACAGAACGCCCAGCAGCTTGCCCTTGCCGCCACTCATGCTGATACCGCCGATGACCACCGCGGCGATGGCGTACATCTCGTTGCTCTTACCGAGGGTGGCCGGGTCGACGGAGCCGTTCATAGCCAGCCACAGGAAAGCGCTCAGACCGGTGAGAACACCGGTGATGACATAGACCGCCACACGGGTGCGGTTGACGTTGATGCCGGCCAGGGCGGCGGCGCGTTCATTGCTGCCCAGGGCGTAGACGGTCTTGCCGAACTTGGTGCAGGTGGAGATGAACACCATGATGACCGTGACCACCAGCAGCACGATGCCCACCACGGGAACGGTGGCGATCTTCAGCTGGCCGAAGCCGTAGAAGCTGGCATAGTGGTCCAGCGTGCCGGTCATGTTGAAGATGGAGGACCCGGTGGTACGCAGATAATACTGCGCCACAGAACGGAAGATCAGCATTGTGGCAAGCGTCACGATGAACGCGGGCATTTTCACCAGGCCGATGAGCACACCGTTGAACAGGCCGCACAAGCCGCCGGCCACCAGGGCGAACAGCAAGGTGAGGAACACGCTGTCCGTTGCGTTGAACACCACCACGGAAAAGCTGCCCACCAGCGCCAGCATGGAGCCCACGGACAGGTCGATGCCGCCGGTGATGATGACCAGGCCCATACCGAAGGCCATGATGCCCACCACGGCGGAGTGCCGCAGGATGTTCATCACGCCACTCCAGGTGGTCGCGCCGTGGTTGATAAACAGGTAGGCGATGAAGATCGCCAGTGCGATGAGGATAAAGCTGTAATTATTGATCCAGGCGGCAATGCCCTTCTTGTTCAGCCCCGGTTTTTTGGTCTGGGCCTTCAGTTCCGTGTTCTGACTCATACGTTTACCTCTCCCTCCGTTGCGTGTATCACATTGGTCGCATACAGCATGACTCTCTCCTCCGTGATCTCCTCACGGGGCAGGATGGTCTGGATATGCCCGTGGTAGAACACCACACAGCGATCCGCGATCTTCTGTATCTCCGGTATCTCCAGGGTGTTGACCAGGATGGTCTTGCCCTTCTCGGCCAGCTCCAGGATCAGCTTGTAGATCTCCGCCTTGGCGCCCACGTCGATACCCTGGGTGGGGTTATCCATGATGAGGATATCCGCCTCGGTGGTGAGCCACCGGCCCAGGATCACCTTCTGCTGGTTGCCGCCGGACAGTGACAGGATCAGGTCGTCATAGCTGTTGGCCTTGATGTTCAGCATATCCCGCATCCTGTTGTACTGCGCCACCTCTTTCCGCCCGCGGATCAGCTGGTGATTGGCAGAAAGCGTGTGCTCGGAGATGTAGTTGTTCTCCAGCAGGGTGAAATCCGGGATGACGGAGTTTTCTTTGCGGTTGGCGGGGATCATGCCAATCTTGTGGCGCATGGCGTTATGTATGCCGCCGTGGTGCAGCGGCTCGCCGTTGACGTATACCGTGCCCGAACTGATGGGCATCGCGCCGAAAATCGCCTGCATCATCTCGCTGACGCCGGCACCTTTCAGGCCTGTCAGGCCGATGATCTCGCCCTTACGCACCTCCAGATCCACGTTCTCGAACCCTTCGCCGCTGAGGCGCTCCAGCTTCAGCGCCACGTCGCCCAGCTGGCGGGTCTGGTACACTGAGGCCTCGGAGTAGCTGCTGCCCACCATCAGGCGGGTAACAGCCTCCGGCGTGGTGTCGGCAATATTGCCGGACTGAATAAAGCATCCATTCCGCAGGACCGTGTAGCGGTCCGCGATGGTAAATATCTCGTTCATTTTGTGGGAGATGAAGATGAAGGACTTACCCTGCTCCTTCAATCGCCGCACGATGCTGAACAGGTGCTCGATCTCCGCGTTGTTCAGCGCGGTGGTCGGCTCGTCCAGAATAAAGAGCTTCGCATTGGCGTGAAGCGCCTTTGCGATCTCCAGCAGCTGCTTTTTGCTGGTCTCCAGCTCGTCTACCAGGGCGTTGGGGTCGATATCCACGCCCAGGTCGCTCATCAGCTGGCGCGTCTGCTCCAGCATGGCCCGCTTATCCAGCGTACCCAGCCTGGTCAGCAGTTCTTTGCGAAGAAAAATGTTCTCGTACACCTTCAGATCGTTAAACAGGTTCAGCTCCTGGTGTACAAAGGCGATACCCGCCTGTTCTGTCCGCTTGACGGAAATGTCATGCATTTGTTCTCCGTCAAACTCGATCTCGCCCTCATCCCGCTGATGCACACCCGCCAGGATGTTCATCAATGTGGACTTACCGGCGCCGTTCTCTCCCAGCAGCGCGTGTACTTCACCGCGCTCCACGGAAAAATCAACGTGCGAAAGCACTTCCACACCGGAGAATGATTTGGTGATATTGGTCATTTTCAGCAATTCCATGCCGCACGCCTCTCTTTGCTGTTTGATAAGATCCCCTCTGTGAAGGGGAGGTGCCCCGCGGGCGCCGAAGCGCCCGCGAAGCCCTCGGAAACGACTTTACTTACTTGGAGACAGCGTCACCGAAGCCCTGGAAGTCGTTGACGTTGGTAGCATCCACCACGGACACGGCGATGACGTGATCCTGGATGACGGTACCGCCCTCGATGTAGGTGACCATGTCATCCACAGCAGCCTTGATCATCGCGGGATCGTAAGTAACGGAGAACAGATCGGCCAGCTTGGCGACCTCAGCGGTGTAATCCTTCTGATGGATGCCCTTCAGCACGGAGTAGATCTCGTTCAGACCGGAGGAGGTGCCCAGATGCACGCCGGCGTTCAGGAAAGCGTCCTTCTTCTCGGCGTCGATCTCGGAGCTCTTCAGAGCCTCCAGGATGCCCATGGCGATCTCATCGTCGTGGGTGAAGATCCACTTGGTGGCGGTGATGTCCTCAACCGTGCTGGCATCCAGCCAGTTGATGAACAGCTCCTTGCCCTTGCTGCGGCTCCAGCCGGTGTAGTCGGTGGACTGGATGGCAGCGATCTGCTCCTCGGTCCAGCCATTCTCCTTCAGCACGCTGAAGAAGCCGTCGTTACGCATGGTGGGAACGGAAGAGTTGTCACCGGGCATGATGAGGATCTTGTCGCCGGCCTTCATGCCGTCGGCGATGAAGCGCTTGGCGGTCTCGGCGCCGATGCCGTTGTTATCGCCCTTGACGCAGGCAACAGCCGTGGAGGCAGCGGAGTCGATGATACGGTCGAACATCACATAGGGGATGCCGCTGGTGGCCAGCTTGGCCATGGTGTTCTCCAGGGTGTTGTCCTGAGGCAGAATGACCACATAGTCAGCGGTCTTGTTCTCGATCAGGTCCTCCACCTGCTGGATCTGGTTGGCGGCGTCGGAAGAGGTGATGACGGTGGCGGCATACTTGCCGGCGTCATTCAGCTCCTGCGCCTTCTCCTGCGCGTAGGTCATCACAGCGCCGGTCCAGCCGTGGTCGGCATTGGGGACCAGGATCGCGATGCGATTACCCGTGGCAGCGTCGTTGTCCTTGTTGGCGTCATCGTCCTTCTTCTCGCCGCAAGCGACCAGAGACAGGGCCATGACCAGCGCAAGGATCAGTGCCAGTACTTTCTTCATGGTTGTTTCCTCCTAAAAATTTTTTATAGATACGGACGACGTCCGCCTATAACGTGTTCTTACAGCTCCACCCAAGCAGAGTCCTGGGCCGCGGAGTCGATGACCGCATGGATGAACTTCACGCCGTTGAGACCGTCGGCGACGGTGGGATAGTCGAAGGAGCCGTCGTTGGCCGTGCCGCCCGCCTTCACCGCCAGAATGGCGCTGATGATGTTCTTGTAGATGTTGGCAAAGGCGACGATCAGGCCCTCGGGATGGCCGGAGGGGATGCGGCTGTACGCGCCGGCCTTCTCGGTGATGTAGCCGGTGCCGCGGGACAGCGTCTCCGTGGGCTTGCCCTTGGGGGTGTACTTCAGATAATCGGGATAGTGCTGCTCCCACTCCAGTGCGCCCTCGCTGCCGTAGATGCGGATGGTCAGGCCGTTGAGCTTGCCTGCCGCGATCTGAGAGCACCAGTACGCGCCGTTGACGCCGTTTTCATACTCGACGAGCATATTGGCGTTCAGGTCCAGCTCCTTGCCGTAACGGTTCACGGTGGCGGCCAGGCGCTTGATATTCAGGCCGGTCAGATAGTGGACGGAGTTCTCGATGTGGGTACCGATATCGCCCACACAGTTGGAGATACCGGACACCTTCGGATCGGCGCGCCAGACGGACAGCTTGGTGGTGCCCTCGCCGGGGACGCCCAGCTCATCGATGAGCCACTCCTGGATATACTCCGCATTGACGGCGGCGATCTTGCCGATCTTGCCCTCGGCGATCATCTCGCGGGCCACCTTCATCATGGTGTAGCCGGAATAGGTGTAGGTGACGCCGAAGACCAGGTTCTTCTCCCTGGCCAGAGCCACCAGCTCCTGTGCCTGCTCCACGGTAAAGCACAGGGGCTTTTCGCACACCACATGGATGCCGTGCTGCAGGAAGCACTTGGCCACGTCATAGTGGGTGTTATTCGGGGTGGTGATGCTGACGAAATCAATGCCGTCGGGACGCTTGCTCTCCGCCTCGGCCATGGCCTCATAGCTCGGGTACACGCGGCTCATGTCCAGGGAGTAGGTCTCGCCGGTCTCACGGTTCTTCTCCGCATTGGTGGAGAAGCAGCCCGCCACCAGCTGTGCGCGGGGGTCAAAGGCGATGGCCTTGCGGTGCACCTCGCCGATAAAGGCGTTCATGTGGCCGCCGACCATGCCGTAACGGATCTGAATACCCATATTGTCCTCCTTGTCGCGTTTCAGTTGGCGATAGCGTCGTCAAACTTCACATCGGACTTCTTGAAGTCCACCTTCTTCACGAAAGCGGCCGCCTCGGTGGCACCCTCGATACGGTCCATGCCGCTGTCCTCCCATTCCACGGACAGGGGGCCGTCGTAGCCGGCGGCGTTCAGCACGCGGATGATCTCCTCGAAGTTCACGTCACCGTGACCCAGAGACCGGAAGTTCCAGCCGCGGCGCAGGTCGCCGAAGTCGATGTGGGAGCCCAGCAGGCCGCTGCGGCCATCCAGGGTCACCGCCGCGTCCTTCATATGGACGTGGTACACGCGGTCCATAAAGTCGCGCAGGAACAGATGGGGCGTCACGCCCTGCCACAGCAGATGGCTGGGGTCGAAGTTCAGGCCGAACTCGGGGCGGTCGGCAAACTTCTTCAGCAGCTTCTCGGTGGAGTAGTAGTCGAAAGCGATCTCACCGGGATGGACCTCCAGGGCGAACTTGATGCCGTTGGCCTTGAACTCATCCAGGATGGGAGACCACAGGCGCACGATCTCGTCGTAGCCGTTCTCGATCATCTCCTCGGTGGTCTGGGGGAAGGAATACAGCCACTTCCAGATGGGGGAGCCGGTGAAGCCCGTGACCACATAGCAGCCCAGCTTCTTGGCCACCACAGGGGCCTTCTTCATGGTGTCGATCGCCCAGGCGCGGATCTCCTCCGGCTTGTCGGCCAGCGCCGCGGGAGCAAAGTTGTTCAGCCGGGGATCGGGAGCGTCACCCACACACTGGCCGATGATGTGGCAGGCCAGGGCCTTGCAGATCAGGTTGTTCTTCGCCAGGGTCTCCTTGATCCAGGCCACGTAGCTGTCATCGCTGTACGCACGGTCAATGTCGATGCCGTTGCCCCAGCAGGCGACCTCAAGGCCGTCATAGCCCATCTTGGACGCCAGCGCGCACAGTTCATCGAAAGGCAGGTCCGCCCACTGGCAGGTGCAAAGAGTTACCGGTCTGTTTCCCATGATACATTCCTCCTGTTAAAAAGTTAAATCATCATCGGCCTGCGCCGATTGGATCACAAACTTACTGCGAGTGCCGCACACGCACACGGTTATGGGTATACACTACGCCGTCGGCGGGCCGCCGTCCGGTGTGGATATAGTCGAACAGCACACGCACCGCCTCATCCCCCTGGGCGAAGGGCTCCTGGGTCACGGTGGCGGCGATGCGTCCCGCCTCCATGTACCGCAGCACAGCCTCCGTTTCATCCACCGCCAGCACGCGGATATTCTTTCCGCTTTCCAGGATGGCCCGCATACCGCCGTCGATACCGGCGGCGGCAAAGCACACCAGGTCCGGCGTGTGGTCCGCCAGATAGGCCCGCAGCTCCTGATAGGAGACATCGTCATCATCCTGATTCTCCAGCACGGCGTCCACCGTGATCTCCGGTGTGCCCTCCAGCGCGGTCCGCAGGCCCCGCACACGGTCCATATGGCCGCGGATGTTGGTGCTGCCGATAACAGACACCACGCGGCCCCGGCCATTGAGCATGAACTGTGCCAGATCGCCGGTGATCATGCCGCTGTTGTAGTAGTCGCAGCCCACAAAGGCCACTCTATCCACGTCGATATCCGTGTTGAAGGTAAGTACCGGTATATGCAGGGATTGCAGGTATGCCGCCACCTCCGGCACATCCAGCGGCATGACCGCCAGCGCGTCCACACCCTCGGCCACCAGGCGGCGCATGGCCTGTAGCTGTGTGGCGGCGTCGTAACCCTTGATCTCGCGGATGGTAAGGGTGGTGCCGTAACTGGAGAGTTTCCTGGCGCGGCTCTGTGCGCCGCGGAGCACCTCGTCAAAAAAAGGATTGCCAACAGAGGGGATGACCATGCCGATATGGGTGCGCTGACGGGAGCGAATAAGCGCCTGAGCCAGCTGGTTGGGCTGGTAGCGCTCACGCTCGGCAATGTCCAATATACGCTTGGCCAGCTCGGGATTTACGTTGCCGCGCCCGTTGAGTACCCGGTCGACGGTGCCGCGGCTGGTGCCTGCTTTTTCGGCGATCTGCTTGATGGTCACGCGTCCGCTTCTCCTCTCCGAAATTCGTATCGCCCTTGGCGATGTGTCATTTGTGCTCGAGCACGAATTGACTGTGCTCGAGCACAGTTTCAAAATACCATCTCTTTTGTGATCTGTCAATGGAAAAGGGTCGGAACGGTTTTATTTCTGTAGAGTTGCCTAAACATGGCGAAAAACTTTTGTTGTTTTTCCCAATAGACATTTCGGGTCCACTCGCTATTTGCAGCAATTTGTACCAAACATTCCGCACCGATACGGTGTCTCTGACTGCCCGCAGGCGCCTGTCAAAAGTAAATGCGAAAAGCACACCCCAGAGGGTGTGCTTTTCAGCTTTTGAGCCGGCGCTGCACAGGTGTGTTGAACGCGCTTTGCTATTAAATCCGCTTATGCGCCATATATCAAATCAATGTTTTACTTATTGTCTTGCTGCGCGTATAATAAGCCGTCGTTTAAAAATAACGCGGAACGGAGGCAGCGAATATGGCAAATTGCGCGATCGTAGGTATCAACTGGGGCGACGAGGGAAAAGGCCGCATGGTGGACTATCTGACAGGGCAGTACGATGTGGTGGTGCGGTATCAGGGCGGCGGCAACGCCGGGCACACCGTTATCAACGATATGGGCAAATTCGCCCTGCATCTGCTGCCCTCCGGCGTGTTCCGCCCCGGCGTGATGAATATCCTGGGCAACGGCGTGGCGCTGGACTGTGAAAATCTGGTGACGGAGATGGAGACGATCCGCGCGGCGGGCGTCAGCATCTCCCCGAAAAACCTGATGGTCAGCCACCGGGCCTCCCTGCTGCTGCCGTGGCACCGGGAGCTGGACGCGCTGGAGGAGGCTCGCCTGAAGGACAAGATGTACGGCTCCACCAAGCAGGGCATCGCACCGTTCTACTCCGATAAGTACCAGAAAAAGACCATTCAGGCCGGTGAGCTGCTGTATCCGGAGCACCTGAAGACCCATTTGCAGGACCTGCTGGAGTGGAAAAATCTGATATTGCAGAAGGTCTATGGCGCCAAGGGCTATACCATGGCGGAGATGACCGCGTGGCTGGAGACGTATGCCGCGCAGGTCCGGCCCTATGTAGCGGACACCGGGCGCTATCTGCATCAGGCGCAGGCCGAGGGCAAGGCCATTCTGTTCGAGGGACAGCTGGGCGCGCTGCGCGACCTGGACTACGGTATCTATCCCTATACCACCTCCTCCAACACCATCGCCGCCTACGCGCCTATCGGCGCGGGGCTGCCCACGGCGAAGATCGACGAGGTGGTGGGCGTGGTGAAAGCATATTCCTCCTGCGTGGGCGAGGGGCCGTTCACCTGCGAGTGGTTCGGCGCCGACGCGGAAAAGCTGCGGGAGGCCGGCGCGGAGTATGGCGCCAAGACGGGCCGTCCCCGCCGGGTAGGGCCCATCGACCTGGTGGCCACACGCTATGGCGTGGAGGTACAGGGCGCGACGAATATCGCGCTGACCAAGCTGGATATCCTCAGCTACATGGACGAGATCCCGGTTTGCGCCGCCTATGAGCTCGACGGCGAGATCACCCACGAATTTCCCTTCCCTGCCGTGCTGGAAAAAGCAAAGCCCGTTGTGGAATACCTGCCGGGCTGGGGCTGCGATATCTCCGGTGTGCGTACATGGGCGGATATGCCCCAGGCGGCGCGAGACTATGTGGAGTATGTGGAGCAGGCCATCGGCTGCCATATCGGATACGTCTCCGTGGGCGCCGAGCGAGAGAGCCTGATCATCCGATAAGCAAGGAGGACCGTTATGTCTCACGATATGTACAGCTCCCCCCTGGCATCCCGCTATGCCTCGGACTATATGCTGCACCTGTTTTCCGACGACAGCCGTTATCAGACCTGGCGGCGACTGTGGACGGCGCTGGCCCGCGCCCAGCACCAGCTGGGGCTGCCCATTACCGAAGCTCAGGTCGCCGAGCTGGAGGCACATATCACCGATATCGACTATGATGCGGCCGCCCAACGGGAGCGAGAGGTACGGCACGATGTGATGGCGCATATATACGCCTACGGCAAGGCGGCGCCGTCGGCGGCAGGGATCCTCCATCTGGGGGCCACCAGCTGCTATGTGACCGACAACGCCGACCTGATCCTGTACCGGGACGGCCTTGTCTATCTGCGGGCGCAGCTGCTGGCGGTACTGAACAATCTGGCAGCCTTCGCGGAAAAATACGCCGCCACGCCGGCCCTGGGCTATACCCATTACCAGCCGGCACAGCCCGTGACCGTGGGCAAACGCGCTGCTCTGTGGATGCAGGACTTTCTTGCCGACGTGGAGGAGCTGGACCATGTGCTGTCCGCACTGCGGTTTCTGGGCTGCCGGGGTACCACAGGCACAGAGGCCAGCTTCATGGACCTGTTTGACGGCGACGAGACGAGGATCGATGAGATGAACCGCCGCATCGCCGCGGAGTTCGGCTTTTCCGCCTGCTTCCCGGTATGCGGACAGACCTATCCCCGGAAGGTGGACAGCCGCATCCTCAACTGTCTCAGCGGCATTGCCCAGAGCGCCTATCGCATGGCCAACGATATCCGCCTTCTGCAGCATGACCGGCAGCTGGAGGAACCCTTTGAGGCGGAGCAGATCGGCTCGTCCGCCATGGCCTATAAGCGCAATCCCATGCGGTGTGAGCGCATCTGCTCTCTCAGCCGCTATATGATGGCCGACGCCATGAACGCGCCTATGACCGCTTCCGTCCAGTGGCTGGAGCGAACGCTGGACGACTCCGCCAACCGGCGCATTGCCATGCCGGAGGGCTTTTTGTGCGTCGACGCGGTACTGCGTCTGTGCCAGAATGTGACAGCGGGCCTGCACGTCAACGAGGCGATCGTGGCACACACGCTGCGGGAGTATCTGCCGTTTCTTGCCACGGAGAACCTGATGATGGAGGCGGTGAAGCGGGGCGGCGACCGCCAGCAGCTGCACGAGGTCATTCGGAGACACTCTATGGCCGCAACAAAGCGCATGAAGGAGGGCCTGCCCTGCGATCTGCTGGACCGGCTGGCAGGCGATCCGGTCTTCGGACTGAGCCGTGGGGAGCTGGAGCAGCTGATGGAGCCGCGGCTGTATATCGGGCGGTGCCCGCAGCAGGTGCGGCAGTTTCTGGATGCCTGCGCGCCGCTGCTGCGGCAGGCGCAGACCGCCGACGGAGATATCCGGATATAAGCGCAGAGAACACCGGGGCGCGCTGAAAATCCTTCGCACATGAAAAGACCGAGAGCCGCTTATTCCCAGACCGGAATAAGCGGCTCTTTTGCAGTTATGCCATTTGAAAAAGAGGAAACACGGCAGAGCTCATCCCTTGACGCTTCCCAGCGCCACGCCCTCCACGATGTAGCGGGAGAGGAGGAAATACATGACGAACATGGGCAGGATGGTGATGGACAGCGCCAGGAATATCACGCCGTAATCGGCGCGGAAGGACTCGCCCATGAGCATCTGCACGAACATGGTCAGTGTCTTTTTCCCGGTGGAGTTGATGATCAAGCTGGGCAGGAACAGGCTGTTCCAGTTGGCTACGAACTGGAAGATGGCCTGCACCGCCAGCGCCGGCTTCATAATGGGCAGGACGATGGTGTTGAAGGTGTGGAACTCGCCGGAGCCGTCGATACGGGCGGCCTCCACCACCTCCAACGGCAGCGCGCCCAGCAGATACTGCCGCAGGAAAAACACCACCACCGGCGTGGTGATGGCCGGGATGATCAGCGGCCAGTAGGTGTCGATCAGCTTCAGCTGTATCATGAACTTATAATAGCCGATGGCGAACACCTGCGTGGGCACCATCATCACCGCCAGGATAAAGCCCCAGGCGGCTTTTTTCAGCTTGAAATCGTAGGCGTGGATGCCGTAGGCCGTCAGTGCGGAGAAGTAGACCGACAGTGCCGTGGCCGGCACCGTCACCAGCAGAGAATTGACCATGCTGCCCAGGGCGGTAACACCCAGGCCGCGCTGCTTCAGATCGAAGTTATGCAGGTTCTCCAGCAGGCTGCTGCCGAACCAGAAGCTGATGCCGGACTTGACCTCGTTGGAGGTCCGCGTGCCGTTGACGAACATCAGGTAGAAGGGCAGCAGGCTGAGGAGGCACAGGAACACCATCACAATGGTGCGGATGATCTTGGCGCGCCGAATGGCGGCGGGGTCATGGTGCTTCACTGCGCGTCACCTCCTGCCTGAAAATGCTTTTTGCGGGGCTGCCGTTCCTTCATAAAGAAGAACAGCAGCATGGAGATGGCCACCGTCACCAGGAACAGCAGGATGGACACCGCCGCCGCGCGGCCGGTGTCGGTGCTGTGCAGGCGCATGATGTACATGGTAACGGTGGTGCTGGTATCGTCGGGATAACCGATGGTGCCACCGTTGGTGTTGAACAGGGCGGGAATGTCGTACAGCTGCAATCCGCCGATGGCGGACGTGACCAGTGTATACAGCAGCACCGGCTTCAAAAGCGGCAGGGTGATGCGGATGAATTTCTGCCAGGAGGTGGCGCCGTCAATATCGGCGGCCTCGTACAGCGACCGGTTGATACCCATCAT
>DJPP01000070.1:19375-23641 GCA_002438575.1 Oscillospiraceae bacterium UBA6409
TACCACATCCAGAACAGGATAAAGGAGATGGTCAGGCTGGTGGCCCACTTGTCGGACATGATGTTGGCTGTCTGCGCCACCCAGCCCAGCTTCCGCAGCGTGGTCATCACCGGGCCGTATTGACACAGCAGTGCGTAGAACACCATGGACACGGAGGCCGCCGTGATGATGTTGGGCATATAGGTCAGCACCTTAAATATACCCTTGCCCTTCAGCTGCACGCGGTTGTCGGTCAGCCACGCGGCCACCAGCAGGCTCATCAGGATCTGGGGCACAAAATTGCAGATCCATATCCGGACCGTGTTCCCCAGATACAGGAGGAAATTGGCCTTCTCCCCCTCTACCAGGCCCAGTATCTTGCCATAGTTTTCCAGTCCCGCGAAGGTAGAGGTCTCCACCAGATTGCGGGTGGTGTATTCAAACAGGCTGTAATAAAACGTGCTCAGCAGCGGCCACAGGGAGAACACCAGATACACCAGAAAGAACGGCAGAATGAACCGGTAGCCGTACTTGCTGTAGCTGATGCCCTTATGCTTCGGTTTCGGTGCGCGCATAGCGAGCCTCCTTTCGGGAATGACCGCAAGGCTCCCTCCCCCCGCCGGGGGAGGGAGCCTTGTCGGAAGGTTGCCTTACTTGACGTTCAGGTAGGAATACTTGTCGTGGATGGAGGCCGCGAAATCGGACAGTGCGGCATCCAGATCGCCGTTGGCGATGTACGCGTCCACGGCGGCGGGCAGCAGCTGCTCGCAGATGACCTGATCCTCGCCCACGGCCAGCACGTTGATGCCGTCGCACTTGTCGGCGAAGAAGCCGATGATATCCTGGCCGCCGGCGGTCTTGTAGGTGCTGGTGGTGCCGGAGCCATTCTCCTTGATGTAGTCGATGGCGGCCTTGTTGTTCACATAGTCGCCGTTGGCGGTGTTGATGGCCACCATGGACTCGGTGTTGCAGGTGGTGTAGTAGATGATCTGGCGAGCCAGCTCCTTATCAGAGCAGTTGGCGGTAGCCGCCAGGCCGGTGCCGCCCCAGTAGAAGGCCTGGGGACCCTGGATCAGCACGGAGTTGTCGGACCAGGTGTCGGTCAGGCACCAGTAGGTGTACCAGGGGCAGCCGGTGAAGGCGATGCAGGCCTCGGTCTCCTCACCGTCGCCGTCCTTCAGGGCGGCCCAGTCGGTGCTCCACATCTTGGTGTCGAAGGTCAGACCGTCCAGCTTCTTGCTCAGCTCGAAGTAGGTCTTGACGGCGTCATCGATGACGATGTTGTCGTCGGCGTCATACCAGGCGGAGGTGCGGGCGCCGTTGCAGAACACATACTTCAGATCGTCCGCGCCGCTGAGCAGCTTCACCTTGCCGCCACTCTGCTCGTTGACAGACTGGGAGACCTCAACGACCTTATCCCAGGTGCTCAGCATCTCCTGCAGCTCAGCAGGATCGGTGGTGCCCATGTACTTCTCGGCCAGGTCGGTACGGATCTGCCAGCAGCCGGGCGTGGCCTGCCAGAACAGAGCGTAGGCGTCGCCGTTGGCGTCGCTGCCCAGCTTCAGGTTGTAGTCGTACATATTGGACATATCCTCGGCGGTAATGCCCAGATCAGCGGCCTTCATCAGCTGGCCGGACTGGACGTACTTCTGCACATAGCCCACCTCAAGCAGCATGATGTCGGGATACTGCTCGTTGCTGGGATCGGCCAGGATGGCGTCGATCTTGTCCTGATAAATGTTGGAGTCGCCCACATTGACGATCTGAATGCGGGAGACCTGATCCTCGCTCAGGTACTTAGGCAGCACCTCGTCCAGGATCTTCTGATAGTCGGTGTTCCACGTCCAGATATAGAACGGGTCGGTGCTGGTGCCCTCGGCGTCCTTGTCGGCGTCAGGCTGCTCGGTCTGGCCGCAGGCCACAAGGCTCAGCGCCATGACCAGCGCCAGCAGCATAGTCAAAAACTTCTTCATAGCATTTCCTCCTTAAAAGTGTGTGATATACATACTGTGCCTTCTGCACAGGTATCACCTTATTCGGTGCGGGGTGAGGCTACCGTCCCGCCGGGCAGCAGCGCGCCGGTAACGACGGTGCGGTCCATAACGGTGGTGCGGGGCTTCTCGATCAGCTCGATGAGCCGCGCGGCGGCGGTCCGGCCCAGGGCCGCCGTATCCTGTCGGTACGTGGTCAGCCGCGGGCTCATGGTCTGGGAGAGATAGATACCGTCGTAGCCGGCCACAGAGATGTCGTCGGGAACACGCAGCCCCGCGGCGGCAATGGTGTTCAGTCCGCCAAGGGCGGAAAAATCATCGGGAAACAGAATGCAGGTGGGCGGCTGCGGCAGCGCCAGCAGTGCGGCCGTCTCGCGTGCGCAGCACTCCGGATCGTGGTAGCGCCCGGCGCGTATGTAGTCCGGCGCCTCCTCCAGACCCAGCGCCTCCAGCGCCCGATAGTACGAGGTCAGGCGGTTTTGGGTAACGGCGGTGTCCTCGCCGTGGATGAAGGCGATGCGCCGGTGGCCGGCGTCGTACACGTGGCGCACCAGCGTCTCCGTGCCGCAGAGGTTATCGGAGGTCACGGCCAGACGGTTGTTGAACACGTGGTCGATGGTCACCAGCGGCAGCCCGCTGTCCACCAGCTCCTGCACCTGCGGGTGGGTAAAATCCACGCAGGCGATGACCACACCGTCCAGGCCGCGGTACCGGCAGTGCTGCAGATATGTGGTGGGCTTTCCGCCCACGTTGTGGTTGAGGAAGGTGATATCGTAGCCGTGGGCCTCTGCCTCGGCCTTGAAGCTCTCCAGCACAGCGGAGAAGTACTCATGCGCCAGACCGCTGTGCCTCTCATCCACAAACAGCACACCCAGATTATAGGTGCGGTTGGTCTTCAGTGCACGGGCGGCGGAGTTGGTCATATAGCCCATCTTCTCCGCGGCGATACAAATCCGTCGGCGGGTATCCTCTCCTATATCCTGCTGCCCGTTCAGCGCCTTGCTGACCGTGGCCACGGATACGCCGCAGCGCTGTGCGATGTCCTTCATGGATACCATAGACGGCCTCCCCCGTTTGCATAACTTAATCGTTTTCGCTTCTTACAATACCCCATTCAGGCAGAAAAAGCAATATACGTTTGCCGAAAATACCCAACTTTGTATACTCGCACGACTACGGCTGCGAAAATTTGTATAATTTCCCAGCGAAAACAAACGTAACAATGCTGTCGTCTATATAATTTATATTTTTTATGAAATCAGCCGAAAAATAGCTTGCTTTTTACACAGAAATGCGCTACTCTCTCTATTGAACGCAGACCCACATATATCTTAATCGTTTTCGGAATATCAGTTCCGGCATCGTGCCGCGAGCGAAAGGAGACGTTTTTATGCGCTTTGGCCACTTCGACGACGCAAAACGCGAATATGTGATCGAGACGCCCCGCACACCGCTGCCGTGGATCAATTACCTGGGCAGCGAGGACTTTTTTGCGCTGGTGTCCAACACAGCCGGCGGTTACGCCTTCTACCGGGATGCCCGTCTTCGCCGACTGACCCGCTACCGCTATAACAACTGCCCGCTGGACAGCGACGGCTTTCATGTATATGTTAAGGACGGCGACACCGTCTGGAATCCCGGCTGGCAGCCCACGCAGACGGAGCTGGACGAGTACGAGTGCCGACACGGGCTGGGCTATACCATCCTCCGCGGCGTCAAAAATGACGTGGCCGTCCAGCAGGAGATGCTGGTGCCCAAGGGGGACAACTGCCTGCTCATTCGCCTGACCGTTACCAACGGAAGCGATGCGCCCCGCACGGTGTCGCTGTTCCCCTATGTGGAGTTCTGCCTGTGGGACGCCATGGACGACAGCTCCAATTTCCAGCGCAACTTCTCCATCGGCGAGGTAGAGCTGGAGCCCAACGCCATCTACCACAAAACCGAGTACCGGGAACGGCGGGATCACTACGCCGTTTTGTGGGCGGATCGCCCTTATGAGGGCTTTGACACCAGCCGCGACGCCTTTATGGGCGTGTATGGCGCGCCGTCCATGCCCCAGGCGGTGAAAAACGGCGCCTGCACCGGCAGCGTGGCCCACGGCTGGGCACCGGTAGGCGCCATGCAGTTCACGCTGCCGCTGGCCCCCGGCGCATCCCGGTCCCTGCTGCTGGGCCTGGGCTACATCGAAAACCCGGAGGACGCCAAATGGAGCGCCCCCGGCGTCATCAACAAGGAAAAGGCCCACGCCATGATGGAGCGCTACAGCTCCGGCGCGGCCTTTGACCGGGCGCTTTCC
>DJPP01000070.1:23735-25220 GCA_002438575.1 Oscillospiraceae bacterium UBA6409
ATGGTGAACATCTGGAACCAGTACCAGTGCATGGTCACGTTCAACATGAGCCGTTCCGCCAGCTATTTCGAAAGCGGCATGGGCCGGGGCATGGGCTTCCGTGACTCCTGTCAGGATCTGCTGGGCTTCGTCCATATGATCCCCCGGCGGGCGAGGGAACGTATCCTGGACATCGCCGCCACCCAGTTCCCCGACGGCGGCGCCTATCACCAGTACCAGCCCCTGACAAAAAAGGGCAATCTGGCGGTTGGCAGCGGCTTTAACGATGACCCGCTGTGGCTCATTGCCGGAACAGACGCCTACCTCCGCGAGACAGGCGACTGGACCATTCTGGACGAACCGGTACCCTTCGACACACAGCCCGGAACGGAGCAGCCGCTGCTGGAGCACCTGCGGCGCAGCTTCCGCTATACCGTCACCCATCTCGGCCCCCATGGCCTGCCGCTGATCGGCCGCGCCGACTGGAACGACTGCCTGAATCTCAACTGCTTCTCTGCCCAACCCGGTGAGAGCTTCCAGACCACCGGGCCCAGCGAGGGGCCTGTGGCGGAAAGCGTGTTCATCGCCGGTATGTTCGTGAAATACGGCCGCACCTGGGCGGATATCTGCCGTCATCTGGGTCTGGACGCCGAGGCAGGCGATGCCGAGAGCGCCATCGCCGCCATGGAGCAGACGGTCCTGGACGCCGGCTGGGACGGCGAGTGGTTCCGCCGCGCCTACGATGCCTTCGGCGCGCCCGTCGGGAGCCGGATATGTGAAGAGGGCCGGATCTTCATCGAGCCGCAGGGTATGTGTGTCATGGCAGGCATCGGCGCCGCCACCGGTCAGGCCGCGCAGGCGCTGGCGAGCGTGCAGCGGTATCTGGATACCCAATACGGAATCGTCCTGCTGCACCCGGCCTACACCCGGTATCATCTGGAGCTGGGCGAGATCACCAGCTATCCCCCCGGCTACAAGGAGAACGCCGGCATCTTCTGCCACAACAACCCGTGGATCACCTGCGCCGAGACAGTGCTGGGGCATGGCACACGAGCCTTCGAGGTCTACCGCAAGACCTGCCCGGCCTATATCGAGGACATCAGCGAGATCCACCGCACCGAGCCGTATGTGTACAGCCAGATGGTGGCCGGCAAGGACGCGCCCACCTTCGGCGAGGGCAAGAACAGCTGGCTCACCGGCACAGCGGCCTGGACGTTTGTCAGCATCTCGCAGGCCATTCTCGGCATACAGCCCACGCTGGACGGCCTCGCCATCGATCCCTGTATCCCCGCAGAATGGGCAGGCTTCACTGTGGATCGCCGCTACCGCGGCGCAGTCTACCGCATCACCGTGGAGAACCCTCACCATGTGGAAAAGGGCATCGCTTCCGTCACCGCGGATGGCAAGCCCATCACTGGGAACGTGCTTCCCCCGGCCGCACCCGGCACAGAGGTGCAGGTCCGCGTGGTCATGGGCTGAACGCAATAATAACACATCCCCCGCGCA
>DJPP01000070.1:25253-32742 GCA_002438575.1 Oscillospiraceae bacterium UBA6409
TGCGCGGGGGATGTGTTATTATTTTGAGAAGGAGTACACCGTGCAGTGCCGGTATACTTCGCCCCGCCGCAGCAGCGGCTGAGGAAAGTTCGGATGATGTACCGCATCCGGTGGGAACTGCGGTTCCAGGCACACGGCGCAGCGGGGTTCATAGACCGCCCCATTCTTTCCGCCGCGCCGGGACAGCCAGTTGGCCGTGTACAGCTGTACACCGGGAGAGGTGGTGTCCATCGTCATGGCGATGCCGCTGCTGTCGCCCCGCAGCACCGCCGCACGGCGCAGGCCGGCCCCGTCCACGCAGAAATGGTGGTCGTAGCCGTTCACAAGACGCAGCTGCTCCGTCGGAGCACCGATATCCCGTCCCACAACCTTAGGCGTGCGGAAATCAAAGGGCGTCCCCGCCGCCGGCAGCGCCCGCCCCGTGGGCAGGCAGCCGGGAGATGTCTCCAGATACATCTCCGCCGCCAGCGTCAGGGTGTGATCCATAGCCGTGCCGCCGCCGTTCAGATTGAAATAGCTGTGGTTGGTCAGGCTGCACAGGGTGTCGGCATCGCTTTCCGCCTCGTATTCGATCCGGAGCGACGCGCCGGCCAGCCGATACGCCACCGACACCGCCAACGTTCCGGGATACCCCTCCTCCCCATCAGGTGATACACGGTGCAGGCGCACGCCGTCCTCCAGCGGCTCTGCCGTCCAGACCCGCTTGTCGAAGCCGCGCATCCCGCCGTGGAGATGGTTTTCCCCATCGTTCTTCGCCAGCGGGTACGTTTTGCTGTTCAGGGTGAAGGACGCTCCACCGATACGGTTGCACACGCGGCCCACGGTCGCGCCGAAGCAGCCGTCGTTTTGCTCATACTCCGGCAGGGTGTCGTAGCCCAGTACCACATCCACGCCGCCGTATACCAGCCGCCGCAGCGTTGCGCCGTAGGTAAGCACCTCCGCCGTCAGGCACTCATTTTTCAGCGTCCAGACCTCCGTCAACTCGCCGCTTGTTGTCACCCCGAACTCCCGGCACATCTTTTCCATCCGTACCCTCTCCTCTCCATAGATACGCTTCCAGTCTTTGCCCTTAGTATAGTCTGCATTTTGCCGAAAAGCAAGGGCTCCGATGTGCATAAAGATAGCCGGGTATCGGTGTCACCGTGAAACATTCAGCTGATCTTTCCGCTTCTCAAAGCTCTCATCTGCACGGTCTTCGATCCCCGGACGGCCGCTTCACTGTTCCGGTGACGCCGGGAACTGGCGGCCGGTGTGGTCGATGGTGTAGGGCGCTTCGAGGATCAGCTGGCTGATGGGCACCACGGTGTAGCCGTCATTGATGAGACAGCTGAGGATGGTGGGCAAAGCCTCCGGTGTATGCAGCGCGGCGTTGTGGAACAGGACGATGCTGCCCGGCTGGACCTTGGAGGTCACGCGCTGACAGATGGTATCCGCATCGTAGTCCTTCCAGTCGAGGGAGTCCACATCGGCGATGACTTGAAGCCGTTGCGGCGTAAGGGGTTGCGGGTTTGGCAGCTATGCGCATTAGGCAAAAATTTGACCTGTAAATGGGGTGTTTGAAGGGCGCTTCAGGCACGGGAGAGGTCAAATACGAGGGGGTGTGCGCAAGAGGAGGTAGTTGGAAAATGGGGACGAATGCGGTATACTAAAAATAGGATATGGCGACGCCCTCTTGCTGGATATTGCACTTACATGGTCGAAGATACCTTTGTTGCTTTGAATTACCGATGCCGCGGCCTACTTCAAATAAGGCAAGCGATCTGACGCAGACGGCACGGAAACCCCGTGCCGTTTTCTCATATTACTGCCTATTTGGATGCTCTATCTGCATATATTTCAAAGAAGTATATGCAGATAATTGTGGTAGTGGCTTGTCTTTCTGCACATAATATGCTATAATTATGTGCAGAAAGGCTGGTGCTGTATGAGAAGATTCGATTACTCCTTTTTGAATAACGGTTTGCTGCCTGCAAACCTTGTGAACCTCACTTCCAATATTGCGGCGCTCAAAACGATGGCAGGCGTGCGCAAAGACGAATACACGCAGATCTTCACGGAACTGGAAGCCGTCGCAAAGGTACAGTCCATTAAAAGCTCCAACGCCATTGAGGGCATTGTGACCAGTGACGAGCGTATCGCCGCCATTGTCAATCAGAACAGCGCCCCGCTGAACCACAACGAGGCGGAGATTGCCGGATACCGTGATGCGCTGAATGAGATCCACTTGGGCTATGAGCATATTGACTTCCGGCAGAGCGACATTCTGCGGCTGCACGAAATGATGATGAGCTTTGCGGGCTATGAGTACAGCGGGCAGTACAAGACGGACGACAATGTGATTCTGGAGATCGACGCTGACGGAAACCGCCGTGTCCGCTTCCGTCCCACGCCCGCAAGCGAAACCCCGAAAGCAATGGAGCAGTTGGAGCTTGCCTATCTGGATGCCAGAAGCGATGCGAATATCAATCAGCTTCTTTTGATCCCCTGTGTGATACTGGACTTCCTCTGTATCCACCCGTTCCGGGATGGCAACGGCAGAATGTCCCGCCTGCTCTCACTGCTGCTGCTATATAAAAATGGCTTTGATGCCGGTAAATATGTGTCCTTTGAGGAGCAGATCAACAACTACAAGGCGTATTATTACGAAGCTCTGCGGCAGTCCTCGGCAGGATGGGAAGCGAATGAGAACTCCTATTTCCCCTTTATTGAGAATTTCCTGTCCATGCTCTATATGTGCTATAAGGAACTGGATAAGCGGTTTGCGGTGGTACATGGCAAGAAGATCACGAAGAAAGCCCGTGTGGAGGCGACCGTCCTGAACAGCCTGACGCCGCTATCCAAAGCCGAGATTTGCAAAATTCTCCCCGATGTCAGCCCCACGACCGTCGAAGCCGTCCTCGGCGCAATGGTCAAGACCGGTTCGATAAAGCGGATCGGTGCAGGACGGACGACGAGATATATTAAGGTATAGGGGTGAGCATAGAATGGATTTTTTGTTGGCAGCTAAATATCGGGTATTATGGTAAGGGCGACTCACAAAATATAGACGGCCTGTTAGTAGATGCGAAACGCCTGAAAAGCCATAAAGACAGGAAAGAAAAGTGTGCAATCATTGCACACTTTTTCCTGCAGACAACTTTTGAGGTGAAGCGTAAAGCACGGAGTCAAAAGGCTCCGTGCTTTACGCTTATTTCAGTTTTTTACCGTCCTCGAAGGCATTGCCGACTTTCTCGCCCAGAACGAGGTAGTTGTTATGCACAGGGTCGAAGGTGATCGGCTGTAGCTTCTGCGGGTCGATCTTTCCTTCGCTGTCCAGAATACGCTCGTCGGCGGAGACATTCACGATCTCGCCCAGCAGAAGTTCAGACTCCTCGTCAAAGCTGATCAGTTTGCACTCCAGTGTCATAGGAAGTTCATCGATGACCGGTGCGTCCACCACCTCGCTCTTGATCACGTGGAATCCGGCGCGTGCCATCTTATCCGGCGTTGTATTGCCGGAGACAATGCCCACATAGTCGCAGGCATCCACATGGGCTGCGTCTGCCATGCTGACGGTAAATGCCCTGCGGCTCAGGATGTTCTTCACCGTTTTGTGGCTGCCGCTGAGATACATGGCGATGCGGTTCATGTCCGCGATGCCGCCCCACGCGGCGTTCATGGCGTCCGGAGTGCCATCCTCGCCATAGGTCGCGATGATCAAAACGGGCTGGGGATACAGCCAGGGCTTTGCTCCAAAATTCTTACGCATAGTTCCGTCCTCCTGCTTCAAGAATGTTAGTATTATACCACATTGAACGCCAAACGTAAAACCTAGTTGCTTGATTCGATCATCGCACCGTGTTTCGCAGGGTGCCGATGCCTTCGATGGCGCACTCTACCACGTCGCCGGGCTTCAGGAATTTTGGTGGGTCGAAGCCCATGCCGACGCCGGAGGGAGTGCCGGTGGAGATGATGGTGCCGGGCAGCAGCGTCATGCCGGAGGACAGCTCCTCGATGATGTCTGCGATGGAGGTAATCAGCAGGTCTGTGGTGGAGTCCTGCCGCAGCTCGCCGTTGACGCGGGCGGTGATATGCAGGGCAGGCGGAAAGGCGATCTCGTCAGCAGTGACGATACAGGGCCCCATGGGAGTGAAGCTGTCTAGGCTCTTGCCGAAGTACCACTGCTTATGGGCGGTCTGCAAGACGCGGGCCGACACATCGTTGAGGACGGTGTAGCCGAAGATGTAGTCCGCCGCGTCTTTCGCTCTCACGTTTTTCGCCGTTTTGCCGATGATGACCGCCAGCTCGGCTTCGTAGTCCAGCCGTTCCACAAGACCGGGGTGGCTTTCGATATAGCCCTCAGGCGCCACAGCCTCGGTCACGCGCTTGGAGAAATAGATGGGGATGGGGCGCTCCTTGGTGAAGGCCTCGGAGCTGTACCGCGCTGCTTCCTCCGCGTGGGTCTTGTAGTTGATGCCCAGGCAGATCACGTCTTGTTGTGGCCGAGGGATGGAAGCCAGCAGTGTGACGGCAGATAGAGGCAGAACTGCCGCAGCATCTTTGACAGCCGCCAGCAGCGCTTCCTTGGGCGCCTGGATCAGCGCATTCATATTGGCAAAGGGCAGCGGACAGACGGCGGCGCCGTCTTCGGTTAGGAGGCCTACGGCTTCTTTGCTGTCGTGCAGAAAGGTAACGAGTTTCATAAAGGCTTTCTCCTTGCGATAAAGATTCTGCTGTGGATCGGTTACGTATCGAATTGCAGATACCCCGCGTATTGTTCAAACTTCTTCTCCGCGATTGCTGCGTTCTTCCGGATCACCTCCGCTTGGCGGATCAGTGTGACCAGTTCGTCGTACTCGGCAGCATTCTCTTCCGTTTTGAAGGAAAGCAATCCTGTTTTGACGCAGTCACGCCATACGAGCGTTGAGGGGCGTTCAAGTCCGGAGAATCGTGCTTCGATGACTTTGCCAGACAGGCCGGTGATCGTACCAACACCGAACCTCTTGTGGATGACCGCGCTGCCGACGGAGAGCTTTTCCGCGAAAAAGGCCTCCGCATAGTCCAGCCTCGCCATCCGATCCAACGCCTCCGCGTGAATTGCTCTCGCGTTTCTTGCCTCATTCATTTTTTCAAGGTGGATCCTTTTCTCTTCCGCGTTCCTCACACTGTAATGAATACCTTCAAAGAGGTTATACACCGTGCAGCAGAAGATCACGTCAAAGGCGAGAATGTGCAGTTCCGTGTCGGGGTGCAAGGGCGTCTTTGCGAATTTTACTCTGTCGTCTCTTATGTTTGGAAACTGGGGGTGTGATTTGATTGCCCCAATCAGCTCGTCGCACATCCGATGATAGATCCGCAGATCCATCTTTGCGCCAGAGCCCCAGTCATCGTAGAATTCGACGCAGTCGGCGTAGGCCTGCGCCTGAGAGGCTTTGTACATGTAGTAGTGGTCGGGATCGTAAAAACCCGTGATCATCATGGGCAGGCGTATGCTTGCCCGATACCGCCAGCTGTCTGGATAGTATTTGGCCCGCATGGACTCGCAGAAACCAAGAAACTCCGAAAAACGCTGTGTTCTGGCATCCAGGTCGCCGCCGTCAGGTGTAAGCAGTTGGTGGAGGGCGTTGCGTACCGACTGTGGTTCGCTTCGTGCGTAATCAGCCAGTGCGTGAAAGGCGAGTTCTGCTCCGTTGTCGATGGTCTGTTCCGTCAGCGATACGACGGCGGCCAGCTTTGCGGGAAAGTCCATATCATCTGCCGTAAGAGCGGCGTCCATCATCGGGCGGAATTCCGCCGCGATCTCCCATTTGTATACTTCGTTGTTGTCGCCGGTGTTCAACTCGACAAACCGCGCGGCATAGTTATCGATGATCTGATCAAAATGGATTCTGTTCATTGCGCCCCCTCCTATTTACCTACTGGAAATGTACCAAGGACATTTCCAGCATCGTAGTCACTGGATGACAAAAATGCCCCGCCTCTCGGCGGGGCATTGATCCTTGCAAGGCCGCTGCCAAGATGCACAACACTGGACAGCGTTGTGTATTATTATAGCACATTAGGGGCAAAAACACAAGGAATCAGGATGAGTTGGTCATGTTTCTTTATGGGATTTGGAAAGCGCTGTACTGCGAGATTGATAAGTGTCAGAAATTGTTTCAAAAGAGTTAACATTCTCAATTGCAATGTTCTGAATATGGTAGCACTCTGCGGAATGAATGACTTTTTCTGCTGCTTCTGCTGAAGTAATACATCGCTTAATCTCTCTTTGCCTTTGCATCTACTATAAGAGGTTGGATGCGCCATAAAGCGAACTGTTCTTTTGCCAACTTTTCTGCCTTCACCACGTTCTGTTCATAACTTCACAATACCCCACAGATCACAGCTTTGCTGTGATCTGTGGGGTATTTGCAAACATTCTCACAAAAGAGTTGAAAATATCCGAAATTTGCGAAAGCGTATTGAGAAAAAGTCGCTTTTATGGTATAATATTTTGCAAAACAAGCGGCACATAGTGCGAGGTGGAAACGATGAAAGCGAGCTACAAAAAACTCTGGAAATTGTTGGTAGACAAAGAAATGAGCAAAGGTGATTTGCACAGGGCATCTGGCTTGTCCTCAGGCACGATGACAAAGTTGCGGCGCGGCGAAGACGTTTCTATGGAAGCTCTACGGAAAATCTGCGTAGCCCTTAACTGCAACATTGGTGACATCGTTGAGTTTGTCAACGACGACCAGTAAGTGTCCGCTTTTTGGGACAGCGTATGTGAGATAATGAGAATGACCCTGAATGGAGAACGGAATGGAAAAGGCTTCTATTTATAATGGAACAATTACCGCGGAGCAATTCCTCTTTTATGAAATCCGCATTGCGTCAAAGTATTATCTTGGTGGTACTCCGATAGACGATGCTATTGAGGAAATTAAAGCGAATAACCTGTTTCAATACCCGACCGAGAGGCTTGTTGCCCGCATGGTACGAAGCTGCTACAAGCGGCTGGACGCATTAGACGATGAACAGCTTCGGCAGGAATTGTCATCGGCTCCGGCTGAGATTGCAAAGCAGATCAACCTCTATGCCATGATGCGCTACAACCGCCTTGTCTGGGACTTCATGGTCGGCGTGATTGGAGAAAAGTTCCGGAGTCAGGACTTCGAGTTTTCGAGGAAAGACTTGAATGTGTTCTTCTCCCATTTGCAGGAGCAGAACGACGATATTGCCGGATGGAGCGAGTCAACGGTCAATAAGATCAAGCAAGTGCTGACGAAGATTCTGGTTGAAGTTGAGATTCTTGACTCCTTCAAATCGACGCGGCTCAATCCGCTGTTCCTCTGCGAAGAGCTGGAAGAAGGCATCCGCAGAAATAACGATCTCGAAGCACTCGCAGCGTTTAACTGCTTTAGATAGGAGGCTCTGGCATGAGCGACATCAAGCAAGAGTTGGATAGAATCCGGGACAGAATATCCGACCCCAGTTTTCTTGCCAATAAAGGATTAAGCAACGAAGTCGG
>DJPP01000083.1:0-2985 GCA_002438575.1 Oscillospiraceae bacterium UBA6409
GCCTGCTGCTCCGGCGTCCAGCCGCCGCACTGGCTGGGACAGGGGATGGCGGCCTCCAGCGTCAGGTCCGGGTATTGGGGACGCAGGGCCAGGACGATCTCGGCGCAGTAGGTGTCCACGCCGCGGGCCATGCCGCAGATGAAGTGGCGGAAACCGTCGTCACAGGCGGCGCAGACCGCCCGGTGCAGGCGCTGCTTCAGCTGAGCGCAGCGGGGATCGCATTCGTTATAGCCCCAGGGGAGCTTCTCCGGGCGATAGCCGGAAAAGCATACGGTCATCTGTCGCGCGGGCATACGCCTCACCGCCTTTCTTACGGTATATTGTAAACGAAAACCGCATGGATGTAAAGGCGGAAATCGGTATTGACTTCCGCGGGGCGGCGTGGTACTATACTTGTCGAAAACAACCGCATATTTGTCTTCGGGGCGGGGTGAAAGTCCCCACCGGCGGTATAGTCCGCGAGCTGCTGCGGCAGCAGGAACCGGCGCGATTCCGGTACCGACAGTATAGTCTGGATGAGAGAAGGCGTGTATGGCATTTCGCGATGCTCTTTTTTGATGCGTACACCTTGGAAGGCAATTTTCCGGGTGTTTACCATCGAAAAGGAGTGTTTTTTTATGACACAAGCGCAGAAGACCCATCACATGGCCGTGGCCGCACTGCTGGCCGCCGTGGCCGCCGTACTGCAGTTCATCGAGTTCTCCATCCCGCTGATGCCGGCGTTCATCAAGCTGGACGTGTCCGATCTGCCCGCCCTGCTGGGGACGTTCTCCCTGGGGCCGGTGTACGGCGCGGCCATCCAGCTGGTGAAGAACCTGCTGCACCTGCCCTTCGGCTCCAGCGCCGGCGTGGGCGAGCTGTCCAACTTCCTGCTGGGCGCGGTGTTCGCGTTCATCGCGGGCATCGTCTACAAGAAGCACAAGAACCGGGGCGGGGCGCTGTGGGGCTCCGTGGCCGGGGCCGCCGCCATGGCGGTCGTCAGCCTGCCCATCAACTATTTCATCGTCTATCCCGCCTATGTGGTGCTGTACGGCCTGCCGCTGGAGGGGATCGTGGGGATGTATCAGGAGATCCTCGGGACGGTGGCGCAGGTGCCGACCTCCGACGCGCTGCTGAACTGCCTGATGGTGTTCAACGTGCCGTTTACACTGTGCAAGGGACTGCTGGACGTGGCGCTGTGCTTTTTGATCTACAAGCCGCTGAGTCCGCTGCTGCATAAATAAACGCAAAAAAAGAAAGCCCGCAAGGGCTTTCTTTTTTGCGTCTTACACGCCCAGCTTTTCCAGGGCGGCCAGCTTCAGGCAGGTGCAGAACACGGCGATGGCCTGCTCCAGCTCCGCCACAGGCGGCAGGGAGGGGGCGATGCGGATGTTGCTGTCCTGGGGGTCCTTGCCGTAGGGGAAGGTGGCGCCGGCACCGGTCATGGTGACGCCGGCTTCCTTGCACAGGGCCAGGGTACGCTTGGCGCAGCCGGGCATGGCGTCCACGCTGACGAAGTAGCCGCCCACGGGGCGCTTGTAGTCGGCGATGCCCAGCGGGGCGATCTCCTTGTCCAGAGCGTCCAGCACCGCGTGGAACTTGGGGGCCAGGATGGCGGCGTGCTGCTTCATCAGGGCCAGGGTGTGGGCCTTGTCCTTCAGGAACAGAACGTGGCGCAGCTGGTTGATCTTGTCGAAGCCGATGGTCTGGATGTTGATGAGCTTGGAGAAGTAGGCGATGTTGTCGGCGCTGGCGGCCATGACGCCCACGCCGGCACCGGGGAAGGTGACCTTGCTGGTGGAGGCGAATTCATAGACCATGTCGGCATTGCCGTACTTCGCGCACAGGCTGATGATATCGGGGAATTCCACATAGTCACAGTCGAACTCATGGATGCAGTAGGCGTTGTCCCACATGAGCATAAAGTCGGGGGCGGCGGGCTTCATCTTCGCCAGACGGTCGATGGTCGCGGCGGAGTAGATCACGCCCTCGGGGTTGGAGTACTTGGGGACGTTCCACATACCCTTGACGGCGGGGTCCTTGATGAGGGCCTCTACCTGGTCCATGTCAGGGCCGTCGGCGGTCATGGGGACGGAGATCATCTCCACGCCGAAGCTCTCGGTGACCTTGAAGTGGCGGTCATAGCCGGGCACCGGGCAGATCCACTTGACCTTGTCCAGCTTGCACCAGGGCTTTTCGCTGTGGAGCAGACCGTGGGTGAAGGCCTTGGACACGGCGTCGTACATCAGCTGGAGGCTGGCATTGCCGCCCACGAACACCTGCTCCGGCCTGCAGCCCAGAATGTCGGCAAACAGCGCCTTGGCGGCGGGGATGCCGGATACCTCGCCGTAGTTGCGGGTCTCGATGCCGTCGGAGATAAAGTCCTCCGGCTTGGTCAGCAGGCTGAAAATGGGCGTGACCAGGTCCAGCTGGGCCTTGCCGGGCTTGCCCCGGGCCATATTCAGGCTGAGGCCCATGGCCTTGAGCTTTTTGTATTCCGCCTGCACGGCGGCGTATTCGGCCTGACGTTCCTGCAGGCTCATGTCTGTATACTTCATTGCACTTTCCTCCGTTTCCCTTGTGTTCCATGCGGATTTCTTGCGAATCATACTACACTATTTGCACAAAAATTGCAACCACAATTTGTGAATATCGCAGAAAAGAATTTCTCCGAGTGGGTGGGAGATGCCGTATATTTCGACAAAAAGTGCCGCCGCGGCCAGGGGGGGTGTGCCGCGGCGGCAAAGACAGGGAGCGTTATTGGGCGGAGGCGTCCTCCGCTTCCTTTTCCAGCAGGGCTTTTTTGGCCGCCACGGCGGACTGGGCGCAGCCGTACTCCCAGTTCCAGGGGTCCCTGCGGCAGACACCGTCGGCAAAGGGAACGAAGATGGACAGCAGGCCTACGGCGGCCAGGATCCAGCAGTACCACATACCGCCCACGATGGCGGCGGGGCTGGTACGCAGGGCGTCGGAGGTCACGGTGGCGTTGGCCAGGGCGGCGGCGCT
>DJPP01000083.1:3132-4687 GCA_002438575.1 Oscillospiraceae bacterium UBA6409
TTGGCGGTGGCGCAGTCGCACAGGGAGACCATGGCGGCGATGCCCACCTGGGCGGACTTGCTGCCCTTCATGACCCTCCGCAGCTTTTGAATGATCCAGGCGATGCCGCCGTTTTTGGCGATGAGCTCCGACATACCGCTGCACAGCAGCGTCAGGAAGAACACCTCGTTCATGCCGGTAAAGCCGTCCCATACGCTCTGGGCGAAGGCGGCCACGGTCAGATCACCGTAGAAGATGCCAATAAGACCAGCGGAGAAAATGCCCACGGTCAGGGACAGGAAGACGTTGAGGCCGCACAGGGCCAGCACCAGCACCAGCACATAGGGGATGATCTTGATGAGGTCGAAGGGCAGCGCCTCCAGAGGCATGACTGTCTCGGGACGGCCGAAGATCAGCAGGAGGACCAGGGTGATCAGCGCCGCCGGCAGCGCCACAAGGAAGTTGACGCGGAACTTGTCACGCATTTCGCAGCGCTGGCTGCGGGTGGCGGCAATGGTGGTGTCGGAGATCATGGAGAGGTTGTCGCCGAACATGGCGCCGCCCACTACGGCGCCGATGACCACGGTGAGGGACAGACCGCCTTTTTCCGCGATGCCAACGGCGATGGGGACGACGGCGGAGACGGTGCCCATAGAGGAGCCGGTGGCGGTGCCCATAAAGGCGGAGATGATGAACAGGCCGGCGGCCAAAAACTCCACCGGTACCAGGGACAGGCCCAGGTTCACGGTGGATTCGCGGCCGCCCATGGCCGCCGCCACATTGGCAAAGGCACCGGCCAGAATGAAGATCATCAGCATGGTGAGGATGTCCACGTTGGCGGCACCCCGGGCAAAGGTGTCGAATTTCTCATTGATGGTGCCCTTGAACATAATGAAGGCCACCAGCACCGCCAGGAACATGGCGGTGACGGAGGGGAACTGGTAAAAGGCCATCTCTACGCCCTTTACCTGATAGTAGATGCCGGCGCCCATGTAGATGACGATGAACACCGCGAAGGGGAGCAGTGCCAGCCCACTGGGCCGGTTTTCATTGAGGTTTTTCATAGCAGGTATCCTTTCTTTCTATCCAAACAGCGCCTGCGGCGCAGAAAATGTCCGCGCTGCGAGGACAGCGCGGGCATCCACAGATCGTATAGTATCGTAAAAGGAAACTTTTGTCAATGAGTATTTTCAAAAATTGCGCCATCTGGCTATCTGGGAAATCGATAGCAGAACTATCTGCGGCGGATATCGTATATATCCGTCCGGCGGGCGGAGAGGATAGGCAGCTGCTGCCGGACGGCCTCCACCCGGGAGAGGTCCAGGTCGACGATGGCGGTTTCCTCACCGCTGCCGCATTCATACAGCACGGTGCCCCAGGGATCGCAGATCAGGGAGTGTCCCCAGGCCACATAGGAGGCGGTCTCGTCCCGGGCGGGGGCGGCGCCTACGGTGAAGCACTGGTTGTCTACCGCACGCTGACGCAGGAGCAGTTCCCAGTGGGCGGGGCCGGTGGTCATGTTGAAGGCCGCCGGGGCCAGCAGGACCCGGGCACCCTCCAGGGCCATGAGGCGGCA